>NZ_JBSPUF010000023.1:0-10367 GCF_056861425.1 Stenotrophomonas sp. 21LCFQ19
GGCAGGGGCTTTATCGGGAATGCCTCTTGCCGAGCATGGCTCGGCACTACCGCCAGCAGCACCGCAACCCCTCCCCAGCCCTCCCCTTCGCTGCGCGAAAGGGAGGGGGTTCCATTTACCAGACCTTCACCCGCTTCTCAGGTGCCAGATACAGCTTCTGGCCTTCCTTGACCTCGAACGCCGGGTACCACGCATCCACGTTGCGCACGGTCAGTGCACGGAACTGGCCCGGTGCATGCACATTGGTCAGCAGTGAATTGCGCAGTGCCTGTTCACGCGCCTTGCTGCGCCAGGCCTGGGCGAAACCGAGGAAGAAGCGCTGGTCCGGGGTGAAGCCTTCCAGCGTCTGTTCCTGCTTGCCCTGCAGTGACAACCGATACGCGTCATACGCGGTACCAAGGCCAGCGACGTCGGCGATGTTCTCACCCAGCGTCAGGCGACCGTTGACGTGTACGCCCGGGAACGGCTCGTAGCTGTCGAACTGCATCGCCAGCGCATCACCGGCGGCGTTGAACTTCTTCAGGTCGTCCGCCGTCCACCAGTTGTGCAGCTTGCCGGTCTCATCGAACAGCGCGCCGGCATTGTCGAAGCCGTGGCTGATCTCATGGCCGATCACCGCACCGATGGCGCCGTAGTTGATCGCATCATCAGCGGCGCCGTCGAAGAACGGCGGCTGCAGGATGGCTGCCGGGAATACCAGGCGGTTCTCCAGCGGCACGTTCATCGCATTGATGGTCTGCGGCAGCATCGCCCATTCACTGTGGTCGACCGGCTTGCCGAGTTTGGCGATGTTGCGCTGGTATTCGAACAGCGAGGCGCGCTGGGCGTTGCCGAGTGCATCGTCCGGCTTCACTTCCAGTGCACTGTAGTCACGCCACTTGCCCGGGTAGCCCATGTCCACCTTGAGTCCGGCAACCTTGGCCTTGGCGTGCGCCTTGGTTTCCGGTGACATCCATTCCAGCGCATCGATGCGCTTGGCGAAGGCAGCGATGATGTTCTTGGCCATTTCATCGGCGCGCGCCTTGGTGGCGGCATCGAAGTGGCGCTCGACGTATATCTTGCCAACCGCCTCGCCAACCGCGGTGTTGGTCTCGGCCACCGCACGCTTCCAGCGATCGCTCTGCTGTGGGGTGCCGCTCATCGCGGTGCCATGGAAGGCGAAGTGGGCATCGGCGAAGGCCTTGGGCAGGTAGGTGGCTGCCTCATCCAGCGCGTGGAAGGCCATGTAGTCCTTCCACACATCCAGCGGCTCGCTGGCGACCAGCTTGGACAGGCCGGCCACGGCCTTCGGCTGCCAGACGATGAAGTCCTGCTGGGCTCCCAGGTTGGCGCCTTCCAGGAAGGCCTTCCAATCCATGCCCGGTGCCTTGCCGGTGAGGTCGGTTTGCTTCCAGGCGTTTGCGCCCTTCTGCACGTCGTTGGTTTCTTCCTGGGTGGCGTGGGCGCGGGCGATCTTGGTTTCCAGCGCGACAATGCGCGCCGCCTTGGCGGCCGCATCCTTGTCACCGGACAACTCCAGCAGCTTGGCTACATAGCCCTCATAGGCCTTGCGCAGTTCGGCCATGCGGCCGTCCTGCAGGTAGAAGTCACGGTCGGGCATGCCCAGGCCGCCCTGCACCAGGTAGGGCGCGTTGCGATCGGGCTGCAGCAGATCCACCGATACCCACACGCCGAACAGGTGCGGCGTGTAGAAGTTGGTGGCGTTGAGCAGGTCCACGTCGGCACGCAGGCTGGCACCCAGGGCCTTTGCCAATGCTGGCTTGTCGGCAATGCCGGCGATGGCCTGCAGCGCCGGCTGCACCGGCGCGATGCCGCGCGCTTCGATGCCGGCTTCGTCCATGAATGCGGCGTAATAGTCACCAATCTTGCGGACTTCGCCGGGATTGGCCTTGCCGGCTTCTTCCATGATGGCGCGGGTGTCGGCCAATGTTTTCTCTGCGATCACATTGAAGCTGCCATAACTGGAGCGATCGGCGGGTATCTCGGTGCGCTGCACCCATTGCCCATTGGCGAAGTCGTAGAAGTTGTCGCCGGCAGCGACGCTGCGGTCCATGCCGTCGGCATCAAAGCCAAAGCTGCCCAGCTGCGGTTTGGCAGCACTGCTGGCGGGTGCGGGTGTCGCGCTGGTATCAGTGGCGGGCGCGCTGGCGTCCTTTGCGCAGCCGCTGAGGGCAAGTGCGGTGCCGATTGCCAGTACCAGGAAGGAACGTTGCAAAGCCATGACGGTATCCGGAGGATGTGTATGACAAGTCTAGACCTCGAACCCCGTTCACAAAGATATTGATTCTGGCACTTGACGGATGTGCACAAGTGCGGGGAATGCGAGAAAATTGGTCACGCACTCTTCACGCCGACGGTGATTGTGCTGCATGCTTGAGCGAACGCGCTGCACGTGGTGTCTGGGGAGACATTGGCAGGGTGGAGTATGTGGTGTTCGCATGCGACCGTTGCAGGTCCCCACCTGCCGGTTCCTAGTTGTAGTGATGCCAGGACCAACATACGCAATGCCAGCTTTCCGCCTACTGATACGTTGGACTCACCGGTGACCCGGACGCCGGCTCATCCATTGCGGGTCATGATCATTGCCGGCGTGGCGGTGGGTTTGCTGTTGGCAGGCGGCATGATCAGCATGTTGTGGAACGACCGCAACAGCAGGCTTGAAGCCGCGCAGCGGCAATCGGCGGCGCTGGCCAGCGGCAGCAGCCGCTTGCTGCGCGCGCAGCTGGTCACATGGGAGCGCGCATTGCGCGGCACCGCCAGCGATACCCGGGAGTTCTATCGACAGGTGCCTGACCAGGCGCCTGCCTTGTTTGAGGCCAGCGTGCGCGGCGTGCTGGAGCGCAACCAGGACCTTGCGTCCATCACCTTGGTGGATGACCGTGGCGTGCCGTTGTCGGCAGGGGTGGGCGACCTCACCTTGCAGAGCTGGGTGGTTCCGGAAAACCGCCTGCTCAACGGTGGGCTCTACCTTGGTGCCCTCGAGCAGACAGCCGACAAACATTGGGTGCTGCGTGCAGCCCTGCAGGTGCAGCCAGGCCAGTGGCTGTTGACACGGGTGCGGCTGGGGGCGTTCCAGGAGGTCGTCAGTGGCCTGGATCTGGGCCGCGATGGCACTGCGTCCATTGGCAACCGCTACGGGCAGTTGCTGGCCCATAGCCGTGACCCGGAACGTCTGGTTGGCAATCCCTTGACGCGGCCGATGCGGGTTCTGCCGCCGTCGCCGACGGTGATGAAACGCGGTGTGGTGACCAGTCCTTATGACGGTGAGCGCCGCATCGCAGCGGTCAGCGTTCCAACAGATTTCCCGTTGAGCCTGTACGCCTCACTGTCCTACCGCGAGGTGATGGCGGGCTGGTATCTGCTGCTGTATGCCTCCATCGGCATCTATCTGCTGTATCTGACCGGTTTTGCCTATCTGATATATAGGGTTGACCGCAGTACCCGACACCAGCAGCAGCTCAGCGAAGAGCTGCAGGCAGGCAATGCCGAACTGGCATTGGCCCACGAAGTCGGCAAGGTTGGCACCTGGTCCATCCATGGCGAACGACCGATCGTGTATTGGTCGGCGCTGACCCAACAGATGCTGAGCCTGCCGGGGCGCAGCACTTCGCTGGAAGGATTTTTGACGCGGGTGCACGAGGAGGATCGCGCCTGGCTCAACGACATGCTGGTGCGTGCCTTGGCCGGCAAGGGCGCCTTGAACGCGATGTTCCGTTTGCGCAGCGGCGATGGTTTCCTGCGCTGGCTGTCCGCGCGCGGTGAGCTGGTTGACGATGCCGGTGACAGCAAGCGTCTGGCTGGCGCGGTGGTGGACATCAGCGAACGGGTCAACACCGAAGCGCGTGCGCAGGAGGCGCAGCGCCAGTTCCGGCTGGTGTTCGATCGCAACCCGGCGCCGTTCTGGATCTTCGACCTGATCACCCTGCGCTTCCTGGAAGTGAACCAGGCCGCGATTGATCAATACGGCTATAGCCGCGAAGAGTTCCTGGCGATGTCCATCCTCGACATCCGTCCGGCAGCGGAATGGGATGAGATCCGCCAGACCGCCGGCCGTGCCTTGAGTGGTGATCTGCTGGGGCTGCAGATCAGCACCCACCTGCGCAAGGACGGCAGTGCCTTCCACGTGCAGGCGCATTTCGCCAAGCTGGAATTTGCCGGCCGCAATGCCTGCCTGGTGCTGGCCGAAGATGTCAGCCAGCGCCTGCGCTACGAGAACGAGCTGGCCTATCGCGCCAGTCACCATGCCGGCACCGGCCTGCTGACCGTGCGCGCGCTTTCCGAGCGCCTGGATGCGGGCAGCCGCGGCTACACCATCGCCCATGTGCAACTGCGTGGCCTGCAGATGATCACCGATACCCTGGGACGTGATGCCGGTGAAGAGGCATTGCGCGCGGTGTCGGTGCGGCTGGGCGGGCTGGCCGCCCGCCATGGCCTGCTGGCGCACCAGCCGGCCGAAGACTTCGTGCTCGCGATCGAAGGCGAGGGCGACCCACAGATGGCGCTCAACGCCTTGTTGGCGGCGGTGGCCGAGCCCATCCGCGGCCGCGATACCTATCACCAGCTGGAAGCACGCATCGGCGTGGCCAGCTGCCCGCGGGACGGCGAACTGGCCGAGCAGGTGCTGGGCCGCGCGGCACAGGCCGCGCACGCTGCGCGTGAAACCGGTGTGGCGCTGCTGCACTTCCATACGGGTATGGCGGCGCATTACACCGAGCGGCTGCAGTTGGCCGGTCGCATCCACATGGCCATCGACCGCGGCGAATTCCTGCTGCACTTCCAACCCATCATGGATGCCTCCGAAGGCAGCCCGGTGGCGCTGGAGGCCCTGCTGCGCTGGCCGCAGGCCGATGGCAGCTTCATCGCGCCGGCTGATTTCATCCAGCTGTGCGAAGACACCGGCCTGATCATCGCGCTCGGTCGCTGGGTGATCCACGCTGCCGCACGCGCGCAGAAACAGTTGTCTTCCGCGGGTTGGCAGCACCTGCCGATCGCGGTGAACGTCTCTGCGGTGCAGCTGTTCAACAGCGACCTGGTCGGCGAGTTCAGCCGTGCCATGCAGGACCACGGCCTGGCGCGCGGTGCGCTGCAGATGGAGCTCACCGAGAGCGTGCTGATGCGCAATCCGACCCAGGCGCTGCAGACCCTGGGCCACCTGCATGCCAATGGCGTGGGCGTGGCGCTGGATGATTTTGGTACCGGCTTCTCCAGCATGTCCTACCTGCAGCATCTGCCGCTGGATTCGCTGAAGATCGACCGCGGTTTTGTCAGCGATGTCGAAACAAACCCGCGCAACGCCGCCATCTGTCGTGCGCTGCTGTCGCTGGGCCACAGCATGGGCTTGTCGGTGATCGCCGAAGGCGTGGAGACCGAGGGCCAGCGGCGCTGGCTGGCCGCGCATGGCTGCGACCAGGTGCAGGGCTACCTGCTGGGCCGGCCGATGCCGCTGGAGCAGGTGCTGGCGATGCTGGAAGGCAGCCACTCAAGCTGAGCGGTCGGCGTCCTCGTCCAGGCATTCGACCAGGTAGTCGATGAAGCTGCGTACCTTGGGTGCCAGGTGGCTGCGGCTGGTGTAGACCGCATAGATGCCGATCGGCGGTACTTCCCACTGCGGCAGTACCGGCATGAGGCGGCCGTCGGCAAGTGCCTGGTCGATGATGAAGTCGGGTTGGGCGATGATGCCCATGCCGGCGATGGCGGCCTCGCGAAGCACCTCGCCATTGTTGGCGCGCAGGTGCGGTTGTACGGGGATGCTGACTTCACCCTCTGGTCCCAGCAACTGCAGTGCCTCGCCGGCGGCGGAATAGGTGTAGGCCAGGCATTCGTGCGTGGCCAGATCCTGCGGGGTGGTAGGTGTGCCGCGTCGGGCCAGGTAGGAGGGCGCCGCGCATAGGCGGATGTGGACTTGCCCCAGGTGCCGGGCAATCAGGTTCGGGGCCGGCTGGCGGATGATGCGGATGGCCAGGTCATAACCTTCCTCGACCATGTCGACCAGGCGGTCGGACAACTGCAGGTCAAGCTCCACCTGTGGATAGCGCGCGCTGTAGGCTGGCAGCAGTGCACCGAGCCGGGCGATGCCATAGCTGACCGGCGCATTGATACGCAGCCGCCCGGATGGCTGCAGCGCCTGTGCACCAACCGAGGCCTCCAGCTCGTCGAACTCGGCCAGCAGCTGCACGCAGCGCTGGTAGTAGGCGGCACCGGTGCTGGTCGGGCTGACCCGTCGCGTGGTGCGGTTAAGCAGGCGGGTGGACAGGCGCTTTTCCAGCGCGGCAATCTGACGGGTAACCGCGGCGGTGGAGATGTCCAGGGCATCGGCGGCGGCGCTGAAGCCATTGCGCTCAACCACCGCGACAAACACCCGCATGGCATCGATGGTGTCCATTGTTCCCGTTTCCGCAATAAAACGTTGCTGGTGAGATTATTTGTTGCCGGAGCCCCAGACAATAACCTGCACGCTCCAAATCCTTCAGGGAGCCCACGATGCGCAGTTCGCTGCCTTCCCTTTACATCTCGCATGGTTCACCGATGACTGCCCTGGAGCCGGGGTTGGTGGGGCCGCGCCTGGCGGAGCTGGCTGCCGGGATGCAGCGGCCGCGCGCCATCGTCATGGCCTCGGCGCATTGGCTGGGGCATGCGCCACAGGTATCGGCAGCGGCCGAGCCGGAGACCATCCATGATTTTGGTGGCTTCCCCGAGCCGCTCTACCAACTGCAATACCCGGCGCCGGGCGCCCCGGCGCTGGCCCAGGAGGTGGCCCAGCGGCTGGCCGATGCCGGCCTGCAGCCGGGCATCGACCCGCAGCGCGGGCTCGATCATGGCGCCTGGGTGCCGCTGCGTTACCTGTATCCGGAGGCCGACATCCCGGTGCTGCAGGTGTCGATCCAACCCCGGCTCGGCCCGAAGCACCAGTTCGCGCTGGGCCGTGCACTGGCGCCGCTGCGTGAGCAGGGCGTGCTGCTGATCGGCTCGGGCAGCATCACCCACAACCTGCATGACTGGCGCAATTACCAGGACGGCAAGGAAGCGCCTTACGTGCGCCCGTTCATCCATTGGGTGGAGCAGAAGCTGGAGGCCAACGACCTGCCGGCCATGTTCGACTACCGCCAGCAGGCGCCATTCGCGGCCCAGGCGCATCCCACCGACGAGCATCTGTTGCCGCTGTATTTCGCGATGGGCGCAGCCGGCAGCGACCAGCTGGGCGCACGGCGGATCGATGCCGGCATCGACATGGGATTCCTGGCGATGGACATCTACCGCTTCGATGGCGAGGCGCAATGAGTTTGGCAGGTGAGCGCTTGGCGTGAAGCGATGCACGCCAAGCCAACTCGCCCTGCGTGGTGCGATTGCGCGCGATCATCGAGCACATCGACGACAGCATCGCCTGATTGCTGTGGTAATTTCCCGGTATTCATCCGCCACTGCCAGTGTCGGCAGCCTGCTGTCGTGGTAGTGAATCCGTGGAACGGGCATGCACACGATTGAAGTAGTTCTGGCGATGCTGGTGGCGGTTGTCGCCAGTGGCTATCTGGTAAGAATCCTCCCCTTCTCATTGCCGTTGCCCTTGGTGCAGATCGGCTTGGGTGCGCTGATTGCAGGCGTGTTCAATCGCGGCCATGCGCTTGAGCCGGACATGTTCTTCCTGCTGTTCCTGCCGCCGCTGCTGTTCCTGGATGGGTGGCGCATTCCCAAACAGGGCCTGTTCCGCGACAAGGGCGCGATCCTGGAGCTGGCGTTCGGCTTGGTGGTGTTCACCGTGCTCGGTGCCGGACTGCTGATCCACTGGATGATTCCATCGATGCCGCTGGCGGTGGCGTTCGCACTGGCGGCGATCATCTCGCCGACCGATCCGGTGGCAGTCAGCGCGATTGCGTCACGCGTGCCCATTCCCAAGCGGCTGATGCACATCCTGGAAGGCGAGTCGCTGCTGAACGACGCCTCCGGCCTGGTCTGCTTCCGCTTCGCGGTGGCGGCGGTGATGACCGGTTCGTTCTCGCTGGCCGAGGCATCGTTGACCTTCCTGTGGGTCGCTTTCGCCGGCCTGGCGATTGGCGTGGCGGTTACCTGGAGCGTGTCCACCTTCCAGCGTTGGTTGTGGCGCAGTTTCGGTGAGGAGCCGGGCGCGGCGCTGCTGGTCAACCTGCTGATTCCGTTTGCCGCCTACCTGTTGGCGGAAGAACTGCACGCATCGGGCATCCTCGCCGCGGTGGCCGCGGGCGTGACCATGAGCTACGTGGAGCTGACCGGTCGCATCAGCGGCAGCATGCGTGTGCAGCGCAACGCGGTGTGGAACATGGTGCAGTTCAGCTTCAACGGCATCATCTTCGTGCTGCTGGGCGAGCAGCTGCCGGGCATTGTCGAGCGTGCGATCGAGACCATGTCGGTGACTGGCCATCACAGCGCGTGGTGGCTGTTGGTCTATGTGCTGGCGATCAATGCCGTGCTGGTGGTGCTGCGACTGGTCTGGGTATGGCTGTCGCTGCGCTGGAACCTGTTGCGGGCACGGATGCGTGGCGAGAAAGAAACCACCAGTACCTCGTGGCGGGTGGTGCTGGCGATGTCGGTGGCCGGCGTGCGCGGCGCGATCACCCTGGCCGGCGTGTTGACCCTGCCGCTGATGATCCCCGGTGGTGAGCCGTTCCCTGCGCGTGACCTGGTGATTTTCCTGGCGGCGGCGGTGATCCTGGTATCGCTGGTCGGTGCCAGCCTGATGCTGCCGCGCCTGCTCAAGGGCCTGGAGCTGCCCAAGGACGATGACAGCCGGCGCGAGGAAGACCTGGCCCGCAGGGCCTCGTCCAAGGCTGCGTTGGCAGCAGTGGAGAAGGCACGACAGGCCCTGGTCGAAGGTCAGTCCACCAGTTCCGTGCAGCTGCTCAACGACGCTGCGGCGCGGGTGAGCCTGCTGTACCAGCGCAATCTGGAGAAAGGGCAGGGCCCGGACGAAGACCCGGAGAAAGTGCGGCGCATGGAACAGGCCTATCGCAGCCTGCGTAGCGCCGGCTTGAATGCCGAGCGCGAGGAGCTGTTCCGGCTGACCCGGCGCGGGCAGGTATCGGATGAGATCGCGCGCAAGCTGATCCGCAATCTGGACCTGCTGGAGACCCGGCAGAGGGATTGAGGGTGGTTTGGGGGGCTCGTTGGATTTGCTTGTTAGAAGCTTCCCCTCACCCCAACCCCTCTCCCGTGAACGGGAGAGGGGCTAAAGCACTAGCAGCCCACGCATATCTGGCCCCTCTCCCGCCTGCGGGAGAGGGGTTGGGGTGAGGGGAGGCTCCTGGCTAGAAATGCAGCCCTTGGCTCTTAAACGTTCTTCAACTCAAGAAAATACGGCTCAACCGTACCCTTGATCTTCAGCGTCATCGGGTTGCCACGGCGGTCGCGGGCCTTGCCGGCCTGCACGCGGATCCAGCCTTCCTGCACGGAATACTCTTCCACGTCATCACGCTCGATGCCGTTGAAACGCACGCCGACGCCGCGCTGCAGCGCTTCGGCATTGTGGAACGGGCTCTGCGGGTTGACCGCCAGATGATCGGGAGGGGTATCGCTCATATCAATGCTTCAGTGAAGGCCACCGTGGCCCTCTTCGGGGCGCAAGGATAACCGCTGTGGCGTGCCAAGGCTTTCGCTGGCACGCCGCTGGCGGCAGAATGCGCGCCAATCATGTAGTGGAAACAGCCCCATGCCCGACAACAGCGCCGATTACGAAGACTCTGACGAACTGCAACCGGATTTCGACGAAGACGACCATCCGGCGCGGGTCTGGAACCTGCTGTGGCTGATCAACCCGGGTGATGAAGACGCGGCGCTGCAGCAGTTCGATGCCTGGCGCGAAGCGCGCGCGGGTGCCGAGGACGACGCCAACGACGAGCAGTGGCTGTGGGACCTGAAGGATGCCATCGACTGGCGTTCAGGTTTTTATGTGGACTGGAAGGACACCGATTCCTTCGTCGCGGCACTGGACGAAATGGCCGCGCGCTGGAATCTGAACATCGCCTGGGGTGGTGACTTCGACGACGAAGACTTCACCGACGACCTCGACGTACCGATGCTGATGACCACCGCCCATGACCGCCTGCGCGAGCACGGCTACACGGTGTGGAACTGGAATACCGGTGGCGATGCCTATGCCGGTTGGGTGGCACTGAGCCGCGACGACGAAGCGATGCTGGCGCTGTGCTCGTTGCTGGGTGTCGAAGTGCGCCCGGGCAGCGACCCGTTCTAAGCCCGCAGCAACGGTAGCGCCGAGCCATGCTCGGCTGGGGCTGTACCGATAGACCAACCGGTAGTGGGGGGGGGGGCGGGGGCGGGGGGGGGGGGGGGGGGCGCGGGGGGGGCGGGGGGGGGGGGGCGGGGCGGGGGGGGGGGGGGGG
>NZ_JBSPUF010000023.1:10377-14687 GCF_056861425.1 Stenotrophomonas sp. 21LCFQ19
CCCCCCCCCCTGCGGGCGGGGGCCGGCCCTGGGGGGGGGGGGGGCGCCCCCCCCCCCCCCCCCCGCCCCCCCCCCCCCACTACGGTGGGTTCATCAGGGCTGGTACAACGCCCGCGCATTGGCGATCACCCGGCGCATCTGCGCGCGGTCGGTATGCCGTGATATCGCCTGCGCGCCGAGCACGATGGCCTGCTCACGCAGCGGCGCCGGCACGTCGTAGTGCACGCCGCTGGGGCGGTTCTGGAAGGCCCTGCGCGGAATCCCGAGCTGCTGCGCCAGCGCATGCAGCTCGGGCAAGGTGTCGGCCATCAGATGCGCCCAGCGCTCACCGCGCCAGGGATGTACTGCATCGTCGATATAGACCGTCACGTTCGGCCCTGGACTCAGGCCTTGGACTTGTCGTCGTCAGCCGGTACTTCTTCGGCGATGGCGATGGTCTCTTCCGCGGCGTCATCAGCAGCTGCCTCAGCAGCTTCCTCGCCCTCGATGCCTTCGAATTCGGATACCAGGCCGGCCAGGTAATCGTCGGCGGTCTTGCCTTCGTCGGCGGCCAGGTCGTCGATCATCTGCTGCAGCGCTGCGGAGTACTCCAGGGTGACCTTGCGGCCTTCCTTCTCCTGCACATTGGCCAGGTGCTTGAGCATGGCCAGCATCGGCACCGGGTTGTCGGCATTGCCCATGGTCTGGCCGCCGATGGCCAGCAGCCACTCATTGCCCTGCAGGCCGATGGCGGCCACGACCTGGCCTTCTTCGTTGACCAGCACGGCGTGGTTCTGCACCTGCTGCTGGGCGTTCAGGCGGGCGAACGGGCGGCGCGGGGCCTGCTTCTTGCGCTTGTCGCGCTTGGCTTTGGAGAGCTTGGACATGTTGTTCGGCTAAAAGGAAAACGATGCCCATTGTAGGCGCAGCGGGCCCCTGCTGCCGGAACAGGGCTCAGCCGGGGCCGTCGCTGACGCCTTCGGCCGGGAGGGCAGCAGCGGCCGCCGGGACGACGGCGGTCACTGGCACCGGCAGGCTGTCGGCCTGGTTCAGTGCCGCTGCTTCTGCTTCCTGGCTCATCACCACGATGCTGATGCGGCGGTTGATCGGGTTCTGCGGGTTGCTCTTGTCGAACAGCACCGAGGACGCCAAACCGACCACCCGCGCCACCTTGGCAGGGTCCATGCCGCCTTCCAGCAGCGCACGCCGCGCGGCATTGGCGCGGTCTGCACTCAGCTCCCAGTTGCCGTAACCCAGCTGGGTGGAATAGGCGGTGGTGTCGGTATGGCCGGTGAGGCTGATGTGGTTGGGCACCTGGTTGATGTAGCGCGACAGCTCCACCAGGATCGTCTGCGTATACGGCATCAGGCGCGCGCTGCCGAGGTCGAACATCGGCCGGTTCTGCTTGTCCACGATCTGGATGCGCAGGCCTTCCGGGGTGATGTCCAGCAGCAGCTGGTCCTTGAACGGCTCCAGCGCCTGGCTCTTGCTGATCGCTTCCTGCAGCTCCTGCTTCAGTGCTTCCAGCCGCTGCTTGTCGCGCTCGCGCTCCTGTACCGGCGTGGGCACCGCTTCCTGCTGGTTCTGGAAGGGGTCATTGCTGTTGCCGCGCGAGACATCGGTGGCGCCACCGAGCTTGATCATCGAGGTGCTGGCGCCGCCGGGGCCGGCCATGCCCGGAGCCGGCGTGCTGCTGGTGCCGCTCAAGGGGCTGGGGTTGCGGAAGTATTCGGAGATCGCCGCGCGCTCGGGCTTGGTGGTGGCGGCCATCAGCCACAGCACCAGGAAGAAGGCCATCATCGCGGTGACGAAGTCGGCGTAGGCCACCTTCCACGAACCGCCGTGGTGGCCGCCACCCTGGATTTTCTTCACCCGGCGAACGATTACCGTGGGTTTGCTCTCGGTCATGGCGCGCGCCTTACTTGACCGACTTCAGGTGCTGTTCGAACTCGCTGAAACCCGGCCGCAGTGCCGAGGGCACGGTCTTGCGAGCGAACTCCAGCGCGATCTTCGGGTTGTAGCCACGCAGGCAGGCCAGCAGTGCGGTCTTCACCGATTCATAGATGCGGGCGTCCTGTTCGGCGCGTGCCTCCATCGCCGCGGCCAGCGGGCCGACGAAGCCGTAGCCGAGCAGGATGCCGAGGAAGGTACCAACCAGCGCGCCAGCCACGTGCGCGCCCACTTCCTTGATGTCTCCGCCGATCGAGCCCATGGTGATGACGATGCCCAGCACCGCGGCGACGATGCCGAAACCGGGCAGGCCATCGGCGACCTTGTTGAGCACGTGGGCCGGTTCCATCGCCTCGTGGTGGTGCTTTTCCAGTTCCAGCTCCAGCAGCGGTTCCAGCTCATGCGGCTCGATGTTGGAGCCGATCATCAGGCGCAGGCAGTCGGTGATGAAGTCGAGCAGATGGTGGTCGGCCAGCACCTTCGGGTAGTTGGCGAACACCGCGCTGTCCTGCGGATTCTCGACGTGGTCTTCCAGCGCCATGAAGCCTTCACGGCGCGCCTTGTTGAGCAGTTCGTAGAGCAGGCTGAGCACGTCCAGGTAGTCCTGGCGCTTGTACTGCGGGCCTTTGAACACGCTGACGGTTGCCCGCAGGGTCTGCTTGACGGTCTTGAGCGGCGTGGCGATCAGGAAAGCACCGAGGGCGGCACCACCGATGATGACCAGTTCGTAGGGCTGCCATAGCGCGGCCAGGCGCCCATGCGCACCGACGTAGCCGCCCAGGACAGCGAAAATGACAACGAGCAGGCCGACGATGATAAGCATGGGGGCAGACAAGGGGAGGGGATATCCCGTTGTCGGCCGTCAGCGGAAAATCTGTAGGCTGAGCGCAGCAGCCCCTGTAGAGCCGAGCCATGCTCGGCTGAGGCTTTACCGGTAATGCTGCTCTGTAGAGCCGAGCCATGCTCGGCTGAGGCTTTACTAGTGAAGCCCCTGCCGAGCATGGCTCGGCACTACAGGTGACGCGCTTGCTTACGCTGCGGGCTGTGCCTCGGCTCCGCCACGCTGCAGCGGGTCCGGGTACGGCTGGCCGTTCTCGACAAAGCCCAGCGACACTGAGTTCAGGCAATGCCGTTCAAAGGTCGGCGGCGGGCCGTCCGGGAATACATGGCCAAGATGACTGCCACAGCGTGCGCAGACGATCTCGGTGCGGATCATGCTGTGGCTGATGTCGCGGATCTCGCGCACATGGGCCGGATCGAACGGTGCGAAGAAGCTCGGCCAACCGGTGCCCGAGTCGAACTTGGTGCTGGAACGGAACAGCGGCAGCGCGCACAGGCGGCAGCAGTACACGCCGTCGCGCTTGTTATCCAGGAACACGCCGCAGAACGGTGCCTCGGTGCCGTGATGCAGCAGCACGCGCTGTTCTTCGCTGCTGAGCCCGGCGATCAGGGCATCACGTTGGGTGGTGCTGGGAGGGGTCAGGTCGAAGGCGGTCATGGCGCGGCATCCGTGGGGCAGATATCAATGGTAGGGGCGGGCAGTGGCCAGTCCAAGGGCGCATTCATGGTGGCGCAAGCTGGGCCGGCGCATGCTCGGTCAGTGGACGAACAGGAGATGCCGATGAAACGGATGACATATCTGACGCTGGCAGTGCTGGCGATCGCACCGCTGTCTGCGCAGGCGCAGCTGCGGCAGCCACCGTCGCCGACTGCAACCCGCCCGGTGACACTGCCACCGCCGTCGCGGCCGCCGGCAACGGCGCCATCCGATCAACGACAGGAAGAAGTGCGGCCGCTGCCGCCACGGCCAGCCGCCCAGCCCAAGCCAGCGCCGAAGGCGAAGCCGATCACCCAGCCGGCACAGCCCGTGCGTCCGATCTACGACAGCAAGGGACAGCCGGCGCCGCATATGCGGCAGACCAGCCCCGGCCGGGTGTTGGATACCCGCACCAATCGCTACTACGACACCGTGCCCAGTGGTGTTGGGCAGCAGGTAGTGCCGCCGCCAGCAGGCACGCGCTAGCACCGTAGTGCCGAGCCATGCTCGGCAGGGGCTTTACCGATAGAGCGTCCGTGTAGCGCCGAGCCATGCTCGGCAGGAGGCATTCCAAGCCAATGCCAGAAGCGACCCCTCCCCAACCCTCCCCTTGGCCTGCGGCCAAAGGGAGGGGGTGTAGTGCCGAGCCATGCTCGGCAGGGGCTAAACCGATAGAGCGTCCGTGTAGCGCCGAGCCCTGCTCGGCAGGAGGCATTCCAAGCCAACGCCAGAAGCGACCCCTCCCCAACCCTCCCCTTGGCCTGCGGCCAAAGGGAGGGGGGCTTAGTGCCGAGCCATGCTCGGCAACGCGCATCATCGGTAGAGCCCCTGCCGAGCATGGCTC
>NZ_JBSPUF010000023.1:14697-61906 GCF_056861425.1 Stenotrophomonas sp. 21LCFQ19
CCCCCCGCGCCCCCCCCCCCCGCCCCCCCCCCGCCCCCCGCCCCCCCCCCCCCCCCCCCCCCCCCCCCCCCCCCCCCCCCCCCCCCCCCCCCCCCCCCCCCCCCCCACTACTCTGCTATTGGCAGGCAGAGGGTTTCTTTTACTTCCTCCATCACGATGTAGCTTTTGGATTCGCGTACGTGCGGCAAGGTCAGCAGGGTGCTGCCGAGCAGCTTGCGGTAGGAGGCCATTTCGTTGATGCGGGCCTTGAGCAGGTAATCGAAATCGCCGGACATCAAATGGCATTCCAGTACGTTGGGCAGCTTCAGCGCCGCGCGGCGGAATTCCTCGAAGATGTCGCCGGATTTGTAGGCCAGGCTGATCTCCACGAACACCAGCAGGCTGGCCTTGACTGAGGAAGGGTCCAGTCGTGCGTAGTAGCCGGTGATCACGCCTTCGCGCTCCAGCCGGCGCACGCGCTCGGTGCAGGGCGTGGTCGACAGGCCGACGCGTTCGCCCAGCTCGGTGAAGGAGATACGCCCCTCCTGCTGCAGGATGCGCAGGATCTTGCGGTCGATCTTGTCCAGTTCGCGGCTGCGGGTGGCCATGGCGGCTCTGTTTTTGATGAACGAAGCGGGAAATTAACCTGATTTGGCAAGCTAATACAGGGAAAACAACTGGCTGACCCTGAATATACTGCGCCGTTCCTAGCCCCTGCCGTCCCGTGTGCAGGGAATGATGTGGTCCGGAGAATGAAAATGCGCGTTCTGGTGCTTGGCAGCGGTGTGATCGGCACGACCAGTGCCTGGTATCTACGGCAGGCCGGCTTTGAGGTCACCGTGATGGACCGGCAGCCGGCCCCGGCGCTGGAAACCAGCTTTGCCAATGCCGGCCAGCTGTCCTTCGGCTACACCTCGCCGTGGGCCGCCCCGGGCGTGCCGTTCAAGGCGATCAAGTGGCTGTTCGAGGAACACGCGCCGCTGGCGATCCGCCCCACCGCCGACATCGCCCAGTACCGTTGGCTGTGGCAGATGCTGCGCAACTGCACCTCGGCCCGTTATGCGGCCAACAAGGCGCGCATGGTGCGGGTGTCCGACTACAGCCGCGATTGCATCAACGAGCTGCGCGCTGCCACCGGCATCGACTACGAAGGCCGCCAGCTGGGCACCACCCAGTTGTTCCGTACCCAGCAGCAGCTGGACGCCGCCGCGCAGGACATCGAGGTGCTGCGCGAATACGGCGTGCCCTACGAAGTGCTGGACCGCCAGGGCATTGCCCGGGTTGAGCCGGCGCTGGCCGGCAAGACAGAGATGCTGGTCGGCGCGTTGCGCCTGCCCGAAGACCAGACCGGCGACTGCCAGCTGTTCACCACCAAGCTGGCGGCGTTGGCCGAAGCGGCCGGTGTCGAGTTCCGCTTCGACCAGGACATCGCTTCGATCCAGACCGATGGCGACCGCATCACCGGCGTACGCATCAACGGCAAGCTGGAGACCGCCGACCACTACGTGCTGGCGCTGGGCAGCTATTCGCCGCAGCTGCTGGCACCGTTGGGCATGCAGCTGCCGGTGTACCCGCTGAAGGGTTACTCGCTGACCCTGCCGATCACCAACGCAGCGATGGCACCGAATTCGACCATCCTCGACGAAAGTTACAAGATCGCCATCACCCGCTTCGAAGACCGCATCCGCGTCGGTGGCATGGCCGAAGTGGCCGGTTTCGATCTGTCGCTGGAGCCGCGCCGTCGCGCCACGCTGGAGAAGGTGGTCAAGGACCTGTACCCGGACGGCGGCGACCTGTCGCAGGCCAGCTTCTGGACCGGCCTGCGCCCGGCCACGCCGGACGGCACGCCAGTGATCGGCGCAACGCCGTATCGCAACCTGTTCCTCAATACCGGCCACGGCACCCTGGGCTGGACCATGGCGGCCGGCTCCGGTCGTTACCTGGCCGATCTGATGAGCGGCAAGCAGCCGCAGATCAGCACCGAAGGCCTGGATATCTTCCGCTACGGCAAGGGTCAGCACTGATGCGCCCGGCACAGGCACTGATCGACCTGGACGCACTGCGCCACAACTACCGGCTGGCCCGCCAGCTCGGCGGTGGCAAGGCCCTGGCGATCATCAAGGCGGATGCCTATGGCCATGGCGCGGTGAACTGCGCCCGCGCGCTGCAGGACGAGGCCGATGGTTTTGGTGTGGCCTGCATCGAAGAAGCGCTGGAGCTGCGTCAGGCCGGTATCCGTGGCCCGATCCTGCTGATGGAAGGCTTCTTCGACGCGGCCGAGCTGCCGTTGATCGTCGAGCATGATTTCTGGGTGGTCGTGGCCACGTCGTGGCAGCTGGAGGCGGTGGAGGCATTCAAGACCGACGCCACGCTGCGTATCTGGCTCAAGCTGGACAGCGGCATGCACCGGCTGGGTCTGTCGCCGGAAGAGTTCCGCGACGCGCATGCACGCCTGAGCGCACTGCCGCAGGTCGGCTCACTGGTGTTGATGACCCACCTAGCGCGTGCCGACGAACTGGACAGCAACCGCACCCGCGAGCAGCTCGATGTCTTCGTTCGTGCGACAGAAGGTTTGGCAGGTGAAACCAGCCTGTGCAATTCGCCGGCCTTGTTGGGCTGGCCGGATGTGCGCAGCGATTGGGTACGCCCGGGCCTGATGCTGTACGGCGCCGATCCCTTGTATCCGCAGCCCAGCCCGCATGCCGCGCAGCTGCGCCCGGTGATGACCCTGCAGTCGCGGGTGATCGCGGTGCGCGAACTCGCCGTCGGCGAACCGCTGGGGTATGGCGCGCGTTTTGTCGCTGAAAAGCCAACGCGCGTAGGCGTGGTTGCGATGGGCTACGCCGATGGCTACCCGCAGTTCGCACCCAATGGCACGCCGGTGTTGATCGACGGCGTACCGGGGAGGTTGATTGGCCGTGTATCGATGGACATGCTGACCGTGGACCTGAGCGATCACCCGCAGGCAGCACGTGGCAGCATCGTGCAGTTGTGGGGCAATGCGCCGACCATTTCCGAGTTGGCGCCGCGCTGCAATACCAGCGCGTATCGTTTGCCGTGCAGCCTCAAGCGTACGCCGCGGGTGTATTTGTCGGCGTGATGCTTCTGCTCCCTCCCTTGCGCCGAAGGCGGAGGGGAGGGTTGGGGAGGGGTTGGCTCTGTGCTGATGTGGTGCCGGTGAAACTTTTGCCGAGCATGGCTCGGCACTACCGGTGAGGCTGAGCGCCGTCGTGTCGCGGTCCTTCCTTCTTTGTGGGAGCGGCGTCAGCCGCGAAGCTGGTGATCAATCCGATGGCAGGAAAATCGGCAATTTCGTTGCTGTCGGCTTCGCGGCTTACGCCGCTCCTGCAAGGTCAAGGGTGACGCCTCTGCCGAGCATGGCTCGGCACTACAGGTGAAACAGAAAGGGCCGCATTGCGGCCCTTTCTGATTCCTATCTACGCGATTGCGAATTACAGCCCGGCAGTGCTGCGATCGCTCTGCAGCTCGCGGCGTACCCAGTCATTGAGCAGGCGCTTTTCGTAACGCAGCGGGTCGGTGTTGTTGGGCAGGCTGCTGTTGAGCAGATAACCGGTGTCGGCCAGCTTGCGCTCGCCCTGGTCGATGACCTGGCCATTGGCATCGGTCAAGGTGAACTGCAGGGTGATGCGCGGTGGGTAGATGTCGCGCATGATGCGTACGTCATCCAGACGGGGGCCATGCCACGGCTCGTAGTCACCGGCACGCTTGATGTCGGTGATGGTCACGTCCAGTTTCTGCCCTTCCGGCAGCTGCTTGCTGGCCTGCTTGCGCAGGTGTTCGGCCAGATCTTCCACCCAGTTGCCCCGCTGCGCGTCCCAGCGGTTGCGGCTGTAGCGCAGCTCGGTGAACTGTGTCGGATCGGTCCATTGCACCTGTACTGGACCTTCGACGGTCAGGGCATGCGGCGCTTCGGGATCGGATACGGTGCGCGGCTTGGCATCGGCACCGCCGGCAGCCAGCAGGCAGGCCAGGACAAGTCCGGTAACGGTCAGTGTTTTCATGACATGCTCCTGATGGACTTTGATGATGGAAGTGTGAGGCCCACACCCCCACGCTGCAATGAACCCGGTGCCAGTTCGCAGCAGCGGATTGCGCGATGGTTCATCATCACAGGCTGTGGATGGTTTGTCGCCCAGACTGGGCGGCACGTATCCCTCTTCGCCGCGCCATTTCTCCTCTCCGACAATGCCTGCCCCCAGCCCGGACTCACACCTGTCATTGCTGTCTCTGGACGAAGAGGATCTGGAAAGCTCCAGCCTCTATCGGGAGGTATTCAATGCGGTGGCCAGCGGCTTCTGCGTGATTGAGCTGGTGTTTGAACAGGGCACCGCGGTTGATTTCATCTACCGCAAGGTCAATGCCGGTTTCCAGAAGGTCACCGGCCTGAGCAATGTCACCGGTCGGCGCGCGAGCGAGGTGGTGCCGGCGATGGAGGCGGATTGGTTCCAGGCCTTTGGGCGGGTGGTCAGCGAGGGCGGGATCAGCCAGTTCGAACGCCAGGTGTCGGAGCCGTCGCGCTGGTATTCGGTGGAGGCGGTACGCATCGGCAAGCCCGACAAGCACCAGGTCGCGGTGTTTCTGTTCGATATCTCGGCACGCAAGCGGATTGAAACCGAGCTGGCCGAAAGCGAGGCGCGTTTCAGCGCATTGGCCGACGGCCTGCCGATGCCGGTCTGGGTGGTGGATGACCGCGGCCAGCTGCGCTTCGTCAACGCGGCGTTCTTCACCTTCTTCGGGCTGCCAGCCGATCAGGACCTGGGGCCGGACCCCTGGCAGCGCCTTCTGCATCCGGACGAACGTGCCTCGTTCGAGTACGAATTGCAGGCTGCGTTGAACGGCCGCACCGAGCTGCACGCCAATACCCGCGTGCGCCGCCACGATGGGCAATGGCGTTGGTTGGAAATGAACGCGGTACCGCGTTTTTCGGCCGATGGCCGCTTCATCGGCCTGGCGGGCAACAGCCCGGATATCACCGAGCGCCGTGAGATCGAAATGGCGCGCGAAGACCTGCTCACCGCCGAGCGTGTGGCGCGCAACGCCGCCGAAGGCATGGCGCGGATGAAGGACGAATTCCTCGCTACCCTGTCGCACGAGCTGCGCACGCCACTGACCACGGTGCTGGGCTGGAGCGAGCTGCTGCTGCAACGCATGGAGGCCGATCACCCGATGCGCCGTGGCATGGAAGTGATCGCCAGCAGCGCGATGACACAGAAGAACCTGATGTCGGACATGCTCGACCTGAGCAGCATGTTGCTGGGCAAGGTGCAGCTGGAAGTGGAAGTGCTGGACCTGTCCGAGCAGCTGCGTGAAGCGGTGCGTGCGCAGGAGCTGGTGGCCGAAGGCAAGGCGCAGACGGTGGTGCTGGAGCTGCCGGAGCTGCCGCAGCCGGTGCTTGGCGATGCCACCCGCCTGCAGCAGATACTCGGCAATCTATTGTCCAACGCGATCAAGTTCACCCCGGTTGAAGGGCGGATCGAGATCAGCCTGCAGCACGAAGCCGGTCATCTGGTGGTGCAGATCAAGGACGACGGTGACGGCATCGCGCCGGAGTTCCTGGAACACCTGTTCAGCCGCTTCAGTCAGGCCGACAGCACCACTACCCGTCGCCACGGTGGCCTCGGGCTGGGCCTGGCCATCGTCCAGCAGCTGACCGAGCTGCATGGCGGTACGGTTTCGGCGGCCAGCGAAGGGCCAGGGCGTGGCGCCACCTTCCATCTGCGCCTGCCGGAGTTTCAAGCGCAGAAGGCGGCGAACCATCCGCGCCGGCGCGTGCAGCGCGGCCGCATCGGTGAGCAGGTACTGGTGCCCAATGCCCTGCAGGGCCTGCGCGTGCTGGCGGTGGAAGACCAGGTCGACATGCTGGGCTACATCCGCCGCCTGCTGGAAGAGCAGGGCGCGTCGGTGGTTACAGCCAGCACCGCTGCCGAAGCCTTGGAACTTCTGGACCTGCGCGGACATACCGCGTTCGACGTGCTGATCAGCGACATTGGCATGCCGGGCATGGATGGCTACGGCCTGATCCACACCCTGCGCGAGACCTTGGGCGTCGGCGGCGATGAGCTGCCGGCAGTGGCGGTGACTGCATTGGCCCGTGCCGATGACCGCCGGCGTGCGTTCTCTTCCGGTTTCCAGGGGCATGTAGCCAAACCGTACAGCGTGACCCAGTTGATTTCGGCGATCCGCGACGCGCGCCTGCCACGCTGAAATTTTTGCACGGATTTCACGCGGAAAAACGCTACTGTGACGGCGTTCACCCATGGACGCTGTCATGCCCCTGTACGCGCCGCATGTTTATTCCGACCCGATGCTGATCGCATCGCTGGAGGCCTTGCTCGGCCAGTTGCCGGAGCAGGCCCGGGTCATGCTGGTCCTCAAGGATGGCAGTCGCGTGGCTGGCACCGTTACCGAGCAGCCGACGTTGCAGCATTTTGCCGACCACAACGAGCAGCCCGGGGTGAACGCGACGGTGCGGCTGGAAGACCTGCTGCGGGCCTGCCAGCAGCACGTGGTGTGGCTGGACAGCGTGCTCCAGGTGCAGCATTTGCCGGCCGCCGAACCCTGATCCAGCGCGGGCGTGAGGCCTCATTCAGCTGGCTGCGGCCGGTGACCGGGGCTGGCCCGGTAGAATGGCCGGCCCTGCTAGACGAATTACCGGCATGCCTGCTCCGCACGACGCACCGTTGGAAACCCTGTTCCTCCCGTTCTCCAAGGCTGGCCTGCGTTGGCCGCAGGGGCCGGTCCTGTTCCTGCGCGCGCGTGACGGCTGGCCGCTGCGCGAGCATGCCGACGGCACCCAACTGGTCTGCTCGCAGAGCTTCCGCCCGTTTGCCGAGGCGCTGCAGCGCAGTGGCTGGGAAGTGCGTGATGAGCAGGCGCTGGAGCAGTCCGACGAGCGTTATGCGCTGGTGCTGGTGCTGCCGCCGCGGCAGCGTGACGAAGCCCGCGCGCTGTTCGCGCAGGCCCTGAACAAGCTGGCCCCGGGCGGCATCATCCTCGCCTGCCAGTCCAACAACGAAGGCGCGCGCTCCGGTGAGAGCGACCTGCAGCAGCTGGCCGGGCTGGGCGGCACGCTGACCAAGAACCACTGTCGCGCCTACTGGTCGCTGCCGGCCGAAGGCCAGCACGACGCGGCGCTGCACAAGCGCTGGTCCGCATTGGATGCACCGCGCAAGATCGTTGATGGCCGCTTCCTGAGCCGCCCCGGCGTGTTTGCCTGGGACCGCATCGATCCGGCCTCGGCGCTGCTGGTGGAGCAGCTGCCGGCGGATCTGGCCGGTCGCGGCGCCGACCTGGGCGCGGGCTGGGGCTATCTGTCCTCCGAAGTGCTGGCACGCTGCCCCAAGGTCACCGCGCTGGACCTGTACGAAGCCGAGGCGCGCGCGCTGGCGCTGGCCCGTCACAACCTGGCCAACGTCAGCGAGCAGGTGAAGCTGGATTTCCGCTGGCAGGACGTCACCGCCGGTATTGATGGCCGCTATGACTTCATCGTCTCCAACCCGCCGTTCCACACCCCGGCGCGCGAAGACCGGCCTGACATCGGCCGCCGTTTCATCGCCGTGGCTGCGCAGTCGCTGCGTCCGGGCGGGCAGTTGTTCATGGTCGCCAACCGCCATCTGCCCTACGAGCAGATCCTCACCGAGAGCTTCGGTGAAGTGCGGGTGGCCGCCGAGCGCGATGGTTTCAAGGTCATCGTCGGTACCCGGGGCCGCGCATGAAGCTGGTCAAGCACATCGCCAACCTCGGGTACGGCAGCCGCAAGCAGGTGCAGCAGATGTTCCGCGAAGGCCGCATCACCGATGCGCAAGGTGAAGTGCTGTATGCCGACGACAAGGTCGAGCACGACAACATCCGCATCGATGACGAGCTGCTGGACCCGCCGCCGGGCCTGATCCTGATGCTGCACAAGCCGGCTGGTTACACCTGTTCGACCAAAGACCATGGCCGCTTGATCTATGAGCTGCTGCCGGAACGCTTCCGCGACCGCGACCCGGTGCTGTCCAGCGTTGGTCGCCTCGATCGCGACACCTCGGGCATGTTGCTGATGACCGATGACGGCCAGCTGCTGCACCGCATCGTCTCGCCGAAGTCGAAGCTGGACAAGGTTTACGAAGCGCAGCTGGCGGAAGACCTGAGCGGCGGCGAGACCGCCCGGTTCGCCAGCGGCACGCTGCTGCTGGAGTCGGACGACAAGCCCTTGCTGCCCGCCGAACTTGAGGTGCTGGGCGCACGCGCCGCGCGACTGACCCTGCACGAAGGCCGCTACCACCAAGTGCGGCGCATGTTCGCTGCGGTGGGCAACCACGTGCAGGCGTTGCACCGTTCGCGCATTGGTGGCCTGGGCCTCGGCGATCTGCCTGAAGGCCAATGGCGTCAGCTCGATGCCGCCGATCTGGCGGTGCTGTTTGGAGAGCAGGCCTGATGGAATTGCTGGCCCGCCCGCAGGCGCTGGTGTTCGACATGGATGGGCTGATGCTGGACAGCGAGCGTGCGCTGATGGGCTGCCTGGAGCAGACCGCGCAAGAGCACGGCTATGCATTGCCGCGCCCGCTGCTGCTGTCCCTGATCGGCTCATCCGATGCCACCACCCGGCAGAAACTGGCCGACGCGCTGGGCATGGAACGTACCGACGCACTGCTGGCAGAAGCCTATGCGCGCTATGCCGGCATCGTCGATGCCGGTGTGCCGTTGCGGCCGGGCATCATCGAGTTGCTGGAGTTGCTGCGCGAGCATGACATCCCGCGCGCGGTGGCCACCGCCACCCGTTCACCGCTGGCCCAGCGCAAGCTGGAGGCGGCCGGACTGCTGCAGTATTTCCAGTTCGTTGCCACCAGCAGCGATGTTGCCCATTCCAAGCCGGCCCCGGATATCTACCTGCACGCCGCGCACGGTTTGGGCATCGCCCCCGTACATTGCCTGGCGCTGGAAGATTCACCAACCGGCGTGCGCGCGGCCTTGGCCGCTGGCATGACCACCATCCAGATTCCGGACCTGCTGGAGCCGGACGAAGAAGTGCGCGGCTACGGTCACCACATCACCGCCTCGCTGCATGACGTGCGCGAGCTGCTGCAGCAATGGCTGCCGGTAAGCGCAGCCTAGGTCTCACTGTAGTGCCGAGCCATGCTCGGCAGGGGCTTTACCGGCAATGCCCAATGTAGTGCCGAGCCATGCTCGGCATTGGCATTATCGGTAAGGCCTCTGCCGAGCATGGCTCGGCACTACAAGGCCGCGCCCCTTGCCGAGCATGGCTCGGCACTACAGGTGCGTCATTCAAGCGTTGCCTTCACCGCCGCCCAACACACGATGCCAGCCTTCCACGCCCAGCTTGTCCAGCGTGGCGATGTTGCGCTCGACGATCACGTCCGGGTCCGGGAACGCGGCTACCGCGCGTTCCACGCTGTCTTCGCGCAGCAGATGCAGGGTCGGGTAGGGCGAGCGGTTGGTGTAGTTGCTGACATCATCTGGCGCCGCACCGGCGAACTGGTACTGCGGATGGAAACTGGCGACCTGCAGGATGCCCTGCAGATCCAACGCTTCTACCGCCGCATCGGCGTTTTCCAGGAAATCGTTGTAGTCCAGGAAATCTTCCAGCACCTCCGGGTGGATGATCAGCGTGGTGTCGATCTGCTCGGCCGGGGTGTCGCGCAACAACACCAGCTCTTCGGCCAGCTGTTCCAGCAGCGCCTCCGGCGTGGTCGCATCGCTGAGCACGAAGCGTACCTGCTGCTTGACGTAGACCGCCTTGGCGAACGGGCACAGGTTCAATCCGATCACGGCCTTCTCCACCCAGTTGCGGGTGACGGCGATGGGATCGATGGCGGCTTCTTCGTTCATGGCTGGCGCTCGGGCTGGCAGGGCAGGCGATTGTAGTGGGCATCGGCGTTGGCTGCCGTCGGGTTGTCATCGGGCTGGCATTCACTGTCCACAAACTGGACAGCGTGCATTGTTGAAATCCCCATGCTTTCAGCAGCTTGCAACGACCTTGCCGAAGGCTAATAGGCAGGCGCGGGACGCGGGTATTCAATGTCGGCATGGACCACGCTAGGAGTACAGGCAATGGCAGAACAGGCGTTTCTTCCCCCCGCGCTATGGGCGGGAAAGCAGTTTGATGGTCAATGGCAGCCCGGTGGCAGCCTGCATGAGGTGATCGAGCCGGCTACCGGCAAGGTGCTTGGCAGCATCGCGATGGCCGACCCTGCGCAGATCGCGCGTTCGGCCGCAGCCGCCGCCAAGGCGCAGCGTGACTGGGCCAATGCACCCCATGAAACCCGTGCGCAGGTGCTGCGCCGTGCCGCGCAGTTGGCCGATGAACACGCCGCCGAGATCATCGACTGGCTGGTGCGAGAGTCTGGTTCGACCAAGCTCAAGGCCGGCTTCGAGAACAAGGTAAGCACCAAGGCGTTGCAGGAGGCCGCGGCGCTGCCCTCGCGCAGCGTGGGTGAGATCCTGCCATCGGCATCGGGGCGCTTGAATCTGGCGCGACGTCGGCCGCTGGGTGTGGTCGGGGTGATCTCCCCGTTCAACTTTCCCCTGTACCTGGCGATGCGCGCGGTGGCACCGGCGCTGGCGCTGGGCAATGCGGTGGTGCTCAAGCCCGACCCGCGCACGGCAGTCTGCGGCGGCTTCGTGATCGCGCGGCTGTTTGAACTGGCCGGGCTGCCGGCCGGTGTGCTGCACGTGCTGCCGGGTGACGGTGCGGCGGGTGCGGCGCTGACCAGTGATCCCAATATCGCCATGATCCAGTTCACCGGCTCCACCGCTGCCGGTCGCAAGGTTGGCGAAGCGGCAGGCCGGCACCTGAAGAAAGTGTCGCTGGAGCTCGGCGGCAAGAACGCGTTGATCGTGCTCGACGATGCCGATATCGACCTGGCCATCGCCAATACCGCCTGGGGCGTCTACCTGCACCAGGGGCAGATCTGCATGGCCACTGGCCGCGTGTTGGTACAGCGTGGCATCTACGCGCAGTTCCTGGAGAAGCTCGTCGCCAAGGCGCAATCACTGACCGTCGGTGATCCGGCCGTTGCCGATGTCGCGCTCGGCCCCTTGATCAACGCGCAGCAGCGCGACCATGCCGCGCGCGTGGTTGCCGAGGCGGCCGCCGCCGGCGCAACCCTGGAAACCGGCGGCACCTATCAGGACCTGTTCTTCGAGCCGACCGTGCTCAGTGGCGTGGACAAGACCAATCCGGCCTTCCGTGCCGAGATCTTTGCACCGGTGGCGGTGGTGGTGCCGTTCGACAGCGATGAAGACGCCGCAGAGTTGGCCAACGACACCGAGTACGGCCTGTCGATGGCGATCGTCTCCAGCAATGTCGGCCGCGCCCTGAAGCTGGGTGAGCAGCTGCACACCGGCATCCTGCATATCAACGACCAGACCGTGAATGACGAGGTCATCAACCCGTTTGGCGGTGTCGGTGCCTCGGGCAATGGCAGCAGCATCGGCGGCCCGGCCAACATCGAAGAGTTCACCCAATGGCAATGGTTGACCATCAAGGGCGAAGCCCCTGCCTATCCACTTTGAACAGGAGAAACCCATGAGTGCATCTGCAGAACTGCGTGACATCACCGTGGCGGTGGCGCGCGAGAAGGAAAAGCCGTTCACCATCGAGAAGGCGCGCATCCGTGGTCCCAAGGATGACGAAGTGCTGGTACGCGTCGTTGCGACGGGCCTGTGCCACACCGATCTGATCGTGCGCGATCAGTACTACCCGGTGCCGTTGCCGGCGGTGCTCGGCCATGAAGGTGCGGGCGTGATCGAAGCGCTGGGGCCGGGCGTCAAGGATCTGAAGGTGGGCGACCATGTGGTGCTCACCTACGGTGCCTGCGGGCACTGCGATCCGTGCAGCGGCGGCCATGGCGCTTACTGCAAGGACTTCTTCGGCCTGAACTTCGGCGGTGGCGAACTCGATGGCAGCACCGCCATCCAGGACCCGCACGGCGAGCCATTGCACGATCATTTCTTTGCCCAGTCCTCGTTTGCGACCTATGCACTGAGCCGCGAGAACAATGCGATCAAGGTGCCGGCCGATGCGCCGCTGGAACTGCTGGGCCCGCTGGGCTGCGGCATCCAGACCGGTGCCGGCGCGGTGATCAATTCGCTCAAGGTACGCGCCGGCAGCAGCTTTGCCGCCTATGGCGCGGGTGCGGTCGGCCTGAGTGCGGTGATGGCCGCACGCGTGGCCGGTGCCACCACCATCATTGCCATCGACGTGGTGCCGTCGCGGTTGGAATTGGCCAAGGAGCTGGGCGCCACCCATACGATCAACAGCCGCGAGGTGGACGTGATCGAGGCGGTGCGCGCCATCACCGCTGGTGGCGTTGATTTCGCGCTTGAATCCACCGGTCGTACAGAGGTATTGGAGCAGGGCATCGAAGCGCTGGGTGGGTTGGGCGTGATCGGCGTGGTGGGGGCGCCCAAGCTGGGGGTCAAGGCGGCGTTCGACGTCAACAACCTGCTGCTGGGTGGCCGCAGCATCCGCGGCATCGTTGAAGGTGACAGTGTGCCCAAGGTGTTCATCCCGCAGCTGGTACAGCTGTACCAGCAGGGCCGCTTCCCGTTCGACAAGCTGGTCAGGTTCTATCCGTTGGAGCAGATCAACCAGGCGGCCGAGGACAGCACCAAGGGCATCACCTTGAAGCCTATCCTCAAGATCGGTTGATGGAACAAACCATCGCGGGCCAAACCGGTCCGCGATGGCGATTCAGTCAGCGAGCGGGGTGTAGGCTGGGCGCAGTTGTCTGGAGGGCGCCCATGGCCGACACACTCGTGCAACAGCAGCAACGTCTTGCAGCGGCGCGACAGCGCTTTGCCGAAGGCGGCAGCCTTCCCGCGCAACTGCTGTCACCCGCACTGCTGCGCTCCTGGGAGCGCTCACGGCAAGCAGGCGTGCGTCCGCAGCAGGCACCGCAATACTCAGCGTTGGCAAAGCGGCAGACGCGTCTGGATGATCCGGCTGATCGCCTGCTGGCGCGCTGCGTGCGCCAGGACATGGATGATCTGTGGGCCGCGTTCGGTGGCCGTCGTTGGACCCTGTTCTGCGTCAATCGTGATGGCCTGATCATCGCCCAGCGCGAACATGGCCTGGGCGACGAGGCGATACTGCGGCCTATCCAGGTCGGGCGCCGCGTGCGCGAGATCGAGATTGGTACCACCGCGCCGTCCTGCGCGCTGGCGGAGGACGCACCGGCGCTGGTGCGCGGCAACGAGCACTATCTTGACGAGTTCTCCGGCGTCTATTGCCTGAGCGTGCCGTTGCACGGCGTCGATGGTGAAGTGCTCGGAGCGCTGGACATCACCGGCATCGGCGAGCGCGACAGTGAACTGCTGCGCTGCCACTTCCGCCAGGCCGCACTGTCGATCGAGAGCCAGTTGATCCAGCAACAGCGTGACTGCCACCTGCTGGCACTGCAGCACGACGCGCGCTGGTTGGGCACGCCGCTGCAAGGCTTGTTGGCGGTGGGCGAGGACGGTCGCTTGCGGGCAGCCAACAGCGTGGCGCGGCGCATCCTTGGCCTGCCGCGTAACGGGCCGTTGTCGCTGCAGACGTTGGATGGCGTATTCGCCGAGGCCAACGTGCACCAGCGCCGCCGCCTGTTGCAGGCCGGGCCGGTACACCGGGTGTCGTTGGGTGCGGACAGTGCCGTGCAGGTGCAGTATCTGCGCGGGCCGGTGCGCGCGCGCGTCAGCACGCGTGCGTTGGCGGCGGCGAGCCCGCTGCGTGTGCAGAGTGCGCACGCAGTGCGTGACGCGGTGGCGGCGCATGCCGGCAATCTCAGTGCGGCGGCACGTCAGCTGGGTATTTCGCGCACCACGCTGTACCGCAAGTTGCAGCAGGCTGGTTGAGCCTGCTGCAAGGGGTTTACATCAGTCGCGGAAGTTGTCGAACTGCAGCGGCTGTTCGAAGTCGCTCTTCTTCAGCAGCGCCATCACTTCCTGCAGGTCGTCGCGCTTCTTGCCGTTGACGCGCAGCTTGTCACCGTTGATCTGGGTGTCGACCTTGATCTTGGATTCCTTGATCTTGGCGGCGATCTGCTTGGCCAGCTTCTGCTCGATGCCCTGCTTGACCGTCACCTGCTGGCGCGCGCCACCCAGATTGGTCTCGATATCGCCGAATTCCATGCAACGGAAGTCGATGTTGCGCGCGGCCAGGCGCTGCTTGAGGATGTCGGACATCTGCTTGAGCTGGAAATCGGTAGGCGCGGTGAGCTTGATCAGCTTCTCGCCATCCTGCTCGAAACTTGCCGTCACACCCTTGAAATCGAAGCGGGTGGACAGCTCGCGGTTGGCCTGGTCGATGGCGTTGGTCAGCTCGTGCTTGTCAACTTCGGATACGACGTCAAAGGAAGGCATGGGCCTGCTCCAATCAGAAAACAGCGGCCATTCTAGGCGATTGGCGGGTAGGGGATGGTGCCGATGCCTTTGCCTTTGCCGATGCCTTTGCCTTTGCCTTTGCCGTTGCGCTTGGCTTGGGCTTGCTTTCAGCTCGTCATTCCCGCGAAGGCGGGAATCGCTCCTGCTCTTGCTCCTGCATTTGCTGTGCTTTGGTTCCTCTTTAGTACGGAGGAATCGAAGCCAGAGCCAGAGCCAAGAGCGATGACCCGACATTCGTCGGTTGAAAACCCCGCCTCCGCGGGAATGACGAGCCAAGGGCAGAGGCCAAAGCCACAGCAACAGCCAGGCAGGCCTCTTACAACCCCAAGCGCAGTTTCACCTCAGCCGCAATCCGGGTGGTCTCGCGCAAGGGCTCAACCGTCACACCAAGATCGGCATCAAACGCAGCCAGCCCATCCAACAGGCGGCCGCGCTCGCGCAAGGTCTGCTGGAAGCAGGCCATCCGCTCCTGCGCGCGCGTACCCAGCAGCACGCCCACCGGTACCCGGGTGGCGCAGGCTTCCGACAGCAGGTTGACCGAGTCCGGCGTGCAGACAATGCGGTCCGCCCAGCCCAGCAGTCCGGCATAGGGGTTGGAGCCATCGCCGCCATCGGCCCAGATCACGCCGGGCACATCGTCGAAGGCATGCAGCAGGGCGGCCGTCACCGCGCGCGGAGTACGCCGCGAAGTGGTGGCCAGCACGCTGCCGCCCTCGGCGCGGATACGCGCCGCCAGCTGCTGGAACAGCGGCTGGATGTCGCTGTCCTGCCACGGCGCGTGATCGGTGGGGCCGCCCACCAGCAAGGCGGTGCGCGGCCCCGGCAGCTGCTCGAAGCTGGAGAACGCCGCCCGGCCCCAGGCCAGCCAGTCATCGCTGACCGGGTTGAGGCTGCCCAGCAGGGTGAGCACGTTGTCCGCGCGCAGGCGGTCATGCTCGGGTACCACCAGCAGGTCCCAGTGGCGTGGCGGAATACGCGGGTCGAGGATCTGCACGGTGCGGGTGCCGCGCTGGCGCAGCACCCGCAATGCGCCCGCAGCCTGGCGGCCACAGCCAATCGCCAATCCCGGTGCATTGCCGGCCAGCTGCGCGAACTGCGCGCCAAAGCCCCGCGCTGCGCCCGGTAGCAACCGCGGCGACAGCCAGCGCCAAGGCGCCTGTGGCTGCAGCTGCAGGCGTTGCTGGCCGCCCAGGCCCAGCGCAGACGCCAGCGCCACCGCCTGGCGCACATTGCCGGCGCGGCCGTCGGTGATCGTCCATGGGAGCGTCGATCGTTTCGCGTATGGCATTAATTCGTTTCAAAAAGGCTGGGTGTTGCAACTGCCACAGGGCTCTACACTGCGAACTCTGATCGGCGTGTCATTGTCCCGGGCTGACCGGTGCAATGTCACGACCGTAGCCAATTCATCACGGAGTTTCCATGTCCGACATCTTCAACGATGCCGCGCTTGACCAGCTGTTCCGCACCGCCCGCACCCAGAACACGTTCCAGGACCGTCCGGTCGAGGACAGCCAACTGCGCGCCCTGTACGACCTGCTGAAGTGGGCACCCACCTCCGCCAACGCCAGCCCGGCGCGTTTCGTATTCGTCAAATCGGCCGAAGCCAAGCAGAAGCTGGCACCGGCCCTGTCCGAGGGCAACCTGGCCAAGACCCTGGCTGCCCCGGTCACGGCGATCATTGGTTTTGATCTGGATTTCCACGAGAAGCTGCCCTACCTGTTCCCCCACACCGACGCCAAGGCCTGGTTTGACGGCCCGCGCGAAGGCCGCCACGAGGCTGCGTTCCGCAACGGCAGCCTGCAGGGTGCCTATCTGATCCTGGCTGCACGCGCGCTGGGATTGGATGCAGGCCCGATGTCGGGCTTCGACCCGGCCAAGGTGGATGAAGCGTTTTTTGCCGGCACCGCCATCAAGTCCAATTTCCTCGTCAATCTGGGCTATGGCGACCCGTCCGGCATCTTCCCGCGCCTGCCGCGGCTTTCGTTCGACGAAGCCGCGCGTATTGCCTGATTGCTGAAGTGTTCCACGCGGCGTCCGTCACACTGGCTGACACCGTGCTTGTTGAAAATAATCCGTCTATCACCTCCAAGGAGAGATCCATGTCCGCTATGACCAAGTTGCTGCTCCCGCTGGCCCTGGCCGCTGCCATCACCGCCTGCTCCAAGCCGGCTGACACCGCTGCCCCGGCTGCCGCCCCGGCCGAAACCGCCGCTGCCCCGGCTGATGCCGCTGCTGCCGCCCCGGCTGCCCCGGAAGCCGGGGCGATCCAGATCGCCGCCGGTACCTACAAGCTCGACCCGACCCACACCGACGTGCTGGTGCAGTGGAGCCACATGGGCTTCTCCAACCCGAGCGCACACTTCGGCAACGCTGACGGCACCCTGGTGTATGACGCCGCTGACGTGGGCAAGTCCAGCGTGGAAGTGACCCTGCCGCTGAGCGGCCTGAACAGCTTCACCGCCAAGTTCGACGAGCACCTGCGCAGCGCCGATTTCTTCGATGCCGCCAAGTTCCCGACCGCTACCTTCAAGAGCACCAAGGTGGAAGCCGCTGGTACCAACAAGCTGACCGTGACCGGCGACCTGACCGTCAAGGGCATCACCAAGCCGGTGGTGCTGGACGTGACCGTCAACGGTGCCGGTGAGCACCCGATGGCCAAGGTGCCGTCGGTCGGCTTCGATGCCACCACCACCATCAAGCGCAGCGATTTCGGCGTGGGCGCCTACGCCCCGGCCGTCAGCGACGACGTCAAGATCCGCATCACCACCGAAGCCTCGATCCCGAAGGCCGAGGAAGCTGCCGCCAAGTAATCGCGCCAGCGGTGTCTTCGCAGTTCGCAGCAAACGCAAAGGCCCGCCATTGGCGGGCCTTTGTGGTTAAGCCCCGAAGCCCCTCTCCCTCCGGGAGAGGGGTTGGGGTGAGGGTAGGCGAAAGCGCGTCAAGCAAGCTGCTACATGGCTTCCTGGCCTTTGTAGGAGCGGCGTAAGCCGCGAAGCCGATACATCATCAGTTGGCAAAGATGCGGATGGTTTCAATTCCGTCAGCTTCGCGGCTTACGCCGCTCCTACAGATGAACCCCAATCCGCGCTCAACCAAGCCGCGCTGGCATCCCGGCAAGCCGCACATGCCCAACCAATTGCCGCAGATAGCCGCCGGCTGCACACAGCAGCGCATCACCAACCGGCTTCAATGCGCGCCTGCCCCAGCGCTGATGGAAATGCCGCGCATACGGCAGCAGCACATCCGAAACAATCACCATCAGTTGTGCGGAGAGAAGCGCGAGCAGCACGTCCAGCCCCAATGCATCCAGCACAGGCACCAACGTAGCCAGTTCCGGGTTGGAGATGATGCACAGAATCACGACGGTGGTGAGCAAGGCGGCCGCTCGGCCGCGCCAGTGGTGGGTTTTCATCTGTCGAACCATACCAAGTTGCGGCGTGGTTGATGGCGGAGAGGCGGGCCTGCGCTGCTGGACGCGGATCGGAACGGGCAGGCTTCAACGATTCGAGCAGGCATCCGTTGGCAGGGACATCGCGCGCGCCGGGGCGTCTGTGGGTTCATGGCCGCGCTCATCCCTGCGCGTCTTGCCAATGTCGCGCGCCTCCTCGGCGGCATCGGTGCCGTCTTGGCCCGCCAGTTGCCTGGCCAGCTCGACATTGGCGATATGCCCATGCATGAACAGCAGATCGGTATAAACACTCATTTCCCTGCTCCGTGTTGAGAGTGGGTTGAGGTTAGTTCCGGGCTATAGTCCGTAAAAGCGAGCATCCTTCAAGCAGGTATTGAGGAAAACTCAAGTCAAATGTCCAGGCCGCCACTCCAGTTCCTGCAGGGTTTCGTGCTTGCTGCACGCATGGGCAACATGTCGCGTGCTGCCGAGGCGATGAACGTCACCGTCAGTGCCTTGAGCCACCAGATGCGCCAGTTGGAGCAGCGGCTCGGCTATCCGCTGCTGCTACGGCAGGCACGCGGCGTGGCACCCACGCAGGAAGGGCGACGCCTGCTCGACCAGATTGGCCCGCACCTGGATGCGATCAGCGAGGTGTTCCGTCCGTTCCAGGCACGGCGCGATTGTGTGTTGTCGATCAGTGCGGTGCCGACGATGGCATCGGCTTGGCTGGTACCGCGGCTGGGCCGTTTCGTGGCGGCGCATCCGCAGATCGAGATCAACCTGCAGTCCAACCAATTGCTGATCGATTTCGAACGGCAACTGCAGTTCGATGGGGCGATGCGTATCGGTGATGGTCGTTGGCCGGGCGTGATTGCCGAGCCCCTGATCGACGAATGGCTGGTGCCGATGGCCAGCCCGGCACTGGTCGAGCGCATGGGCGGCATTGGTACGAAACCGCTGTCGGAGTGGCCGCTATTGGGTGACCCGGATGGTGAGTGGGACCGCTGGTTCGCCTTGACCGGGGCGGAAGCGCCCAAGCGCTACGTTGCCATCTTCGATGACTCCGAATCGCACCATCGTGCGGCATTGGAAGGCGTGGGCGTGGCGCTAGGGCGGGTGACGCGTGCGCAGCTGCTGCTGCAGTCAGGCCAGTTGCAGTTGCTGTCCGATCAGCGCCTCAAGACAGCATGGTCGCACTGGCTGGTCTACCCGGAGCGTTCGACCAGCCATCGCGGCTTCCTGGCATTCCGCCAATGGCTGCACGCGGAAGCTGCTGCGTATCGTGAACACATGGGCGAACAGCGCTGAGCTTGGCGGCCAGCAATCATTGCCTGCCGACCGCGTTGTTACCTGATCCATGGCGCAAACACGCGCAGACGCTGCGGTTGCGAAGACAGCGTAAACGCCACCAACATCGCCGCTGCGCTCAAGGCCATCACCCAGACCAGAACTGCCATCGTGGCGTGATCCACCGCCAGGCACAGCACCAGTGCAACGCAGACGCTGAAGCTGCCGAGGATGCGCAGCAAGCGCAGGGTGGCCGGCGATGGCTGGCGTGGCCACACCTGCAGCGCATGTACCTGCATCGACAGTGCCAGCCATGCCATGCCGGCAAGGCTGCTCAGCAGTGCGGCGGCCAGCATCAGGTTGGCGGATAGCGACTCATGCATGGGCGTTCTCCCGGTGTGCGGCCTGTTTGGCATGCGCGCGCTGGCCGAGCTTGCGGGCAGCGATCATGGCCAGGCACGCACTGCCGAGCAGGAACAGATCGATACCCGCCACCGGCCAATAGCCGCGCGCCAGCGTGCGCAGCAGATGGTCGCCGGTGGTGATCCAGTTCAAGGCCACGGCTGCGACAGCCATCACCGCGATGGCCCAGGTCTGTTCGCGCCACGCCGGGTTGGCCAGGCCCCGTGCCACCGGTGCACCGCGCACACCCGCATGCACCAGCGCCAGCGCCCACACCGCCCAGAACGCATAGCGCTCCCAGTCGCCACGGCCGGGCAGGGCCTCGGGCAGCAGGCGGTTGGCAATCAGGATGCCGAGCGTGGCCAGAACCATGCCGGTCACCGTCGTCACGGCCAGCGCATCGACGATGCGTGCGCCTTGGCTGCCCTGTTGGGCGTGCTGGCGCTTTCGTTTCTCGACGAAGAAGATGAAGCCGGTGGCGATGCACACGGCACCGGCAAGGCCGCCAAACACGTACAGCCAACGCAGCAGCCAATGACGGAAGTGCTGCAGGTGCAGGCCGGTGAGGAACTCGGCCATGCGGGCAACCGGCGTGGCGGCTGGATCTTCGCGGATCAGCTTGCCGTCGGAGGATTTGAAGTGGATGCCATCGCCTACCAATGCGATGCGGTCGGTGCCAGCGCGGTACACGCTGACGTAGCCGTTGGCATCGCCAACATGTTGCAGCACCAGGAAACCGACATCGCCGGCCTTGTCATTGGCCTGCCAACGCTGCTGTGCCTGCGCGACCATCGCATCCACCGAAGCCAGCCCAGCGGCAACGCCCGCGCGCTGATGCGGCAGGCCGGTTTCCTGCGCTTCCATCCGTTCGTGCAGGTCGTGCAGATCATGCAGCTGGGTGTGGCCAACCGGAAAGTAATAGGTGCCGGCAAAGATCAGCAGGCCGGTCAGTGCGAAGAAGAAGTGGAACGGCAGCGCCACCACGCCGGTGAGGTTATGCAGGTCCAACACGCTGCGCAGCCTGGCCTTGCCCGGGCGGAAAGTGAAGAATTCGCGGAAGATCTTCCGGTGCATCACCACGCCGCTGATGAGCGCGGCCAGCATCACCAAAGCGGAGAAGCCGACGATCCAGATGCCCAGGTTCTTCCAGTCCAGGGTCAGGCCGTAGTGCAGCGGAAAGAAAAAGCCGCTGCCGATCTTCAAATGGTCGTCGGGCAGCACACTGCCATCGCGCGGATCGATGGTGGCGTAGGCCCAGATCAGCTCTTCCGGGTCCTTGGCGTTGGGCACCTGGTAGCCCGCATACAGGGCCAGCACGGGGTCGCGGTGGGTGGTGTAGGCGCTCCAGCTGGCGACTTTGTCGAAGTGCGTGGGCATCGGCCCGTTGACACGTGGGCGCATCGCATCGATGGCCTCCTTGGTCGGCTGCATGCGCTCGAAGGCAGGTCGCAGGATCTTCTCGAAGGACGGCATCGGTTGCGCTTCGATGCGGGTGGCGGGAATCGCCCAACGATCGATTTCGCGGTCGAAGACGGACAGCGCGCCAAAGAAGAACGCCGCCATCAGCACGAAACCCAGCACCAGGCCGAACCAGGTGTGCAGCCACGCCATTGCTTGCCGGAAACTATTGAACATGGACTTCTCCGGTCATGCGAGCAGGGATTGGACGAGCGATGCAGCGCCCGCCATCAACAGTCCGCCGCCGAACAATACGACCCAGACGCGCAGCAGGCGCTGGGTCGCGATGCTCCACAGGAACACCGTCACGTAGGCGAGCAGGCCGACGAAGGCACCGAGGAACTCTGCATCGTGGAAGTCGAGCTTGGCCGCGAACAGCAGGCAGGTCGCCAGCGCCACCGTGCCCCAGGCAAAGACGTAGCCGCCGAACATTGCGGCCAGCACCCGCAGCACGACCTGACGTCGCGAGCGGGAAGTAGCAGTGATGGTGGTTGCTTGGGACATGGTGGCGGTGACGTCTCGGGTATCAGTTTCGTTGCAGCGTTGCTTGAGCCCCTCTCCCTCCGGGAGAGGGGTTGGGGAGAGGGTCGGGGTCCAGGTGAGGTTGTAGCGAAGTGCTACCCCTCTCCCACCCCTTCGGGGCACCCTCTCCCGCAAGGGGAGAGGGGATGGAGCCAAAAGCCAAAAGCCAAAAGCCAAAAGCCAAAAGCCAAAAGCCAAAAGCCAAAAGCCAAAAGCCATGACTGCTCCGCTATACGCCGTCCTCAGAACCGCCAGTCAAAGCTCAACTGGTAATTGCTGGGGGCACCGTAGTAGCCAATCTGGTACAGGCTGTTGATGTACTTCTGGTCGGTGAGGTTGTTGATGTTGGCGCGTATCGTTGCGTTGGGCAGCACGTCCCAGGCGACGAAGGCGTTGAGCACGGCATAGCTGCCCTGGCGCACCACCATGTTGGTGTAGCTTTCCTTGGTGGAGGTATCGCTCTGCCAACGGCCACCCAGGCCGAACGACAGTGCTTCATAGTTCGGCAGGCGAGAGGTCAACATCAGGTTGGCGGTGCGGCGCGGCACCCAGGTATAGGTGCTGCCACCGTCCTGGTTGCTCATCTTCAGCTGGGTGTAGCCGAATACCAGGTTGGTGTTGTCGCTGAGCTTGCCGGTGGCTTCGAACTCCACGCCCTTGGACTCCACGTCCACACCGTAATACCAGTAGTTGGCGGTGGCGAAGTCATAGCCGCCATAGGTGGACAGGTTTTCCTGCTTGGCCTTGAACAGCGCCAGCGTGGTCAGCAGGCGGCGGTCCAGCCATTCGGCCTTGATGCCGACTTCGTAGTTCACGCCCTTGGTCGGGTCCAGGTAGACATGCTTGATGTCGTACTGGTCCTGCGGCTGGTAGATGTCGGAATAGCTGACATAGCCAAGCACGCTGTCATTGAAGTCCCAGGTCAGGCCGGCATAGGGACTGATATGGTCTTCGGTCTGGTTGAAGGCAACGCCGTTGTTGCCGTCGCGGTGGTACTCCGCCCAGTTGAAGCCGATCACCGACTTCAGGCGATCGGTGAAGCTCAGCCGGGTCGCACCATAGCCGCGCTTCAGGCGCTGGTTGGTCCAGTTGGATCTGGTACGCGGGCCCCATTGCGGTTCGGCAATGACGTTGCCTGCATAGGGGAAGGCGGGCAATGCGCCAAACGAAGGATCGCTGCTATCTACCGGGTGGTCCCAGGTGGTCTCTTCGCTCTTGGCGATGCTGAAGCCGAACACGGCCTCCTGCTCGCGGCCGAACAACTGGAAACGACCATTCAAGGTGATATCGCCCAGGTGCGAGCTGCCCTGGTCGATGCCCTTGTACGACCAGCCAACCAGGCCTTCGGCGGTCAGCGGATCCAGTCCGGTGGTGGTGTAGGCGAAGAACAGCTGGTCATCGCTGCCACTCTTGCGGTAGTTGTACGAGGCCTTCACCTGCCAGTCCGCACCCAACTGGTGGGTGTATTCGGCGAAGGCGGTTTCGGTCTTGGTATCCCAGTAGGTCCAATCCTGGGTGGTGGAGGCGCTGCGGCGCCATGACGCCTGCGTGCCATCGGCATTGACGAAGGTCAGCGCACCCCACATGTTCTGGTCGCTGTTGGCTTTCTGCCAGGAATAGCCCACGGTCAGCGTGCCGTTGTCGCCAATCTGGCCATCGACCACGCCGTAGAAGAAGTTGCGGTCGGTATTGAAGCCGCGCAGGTAGGAGTCGGCGTCTTCATGCGCAGCCGCCACCCGACCGGCCCAACGGCCATCCTCGGTGAAGGGCGTGGAATAGTCGATCTCGACGCGGCGCTTGCCCCACGAGCCAACGCTGACGCCCAGCTGGCCCTTGGCCTCGTTGGTGGGGCGCTTGCGCACGTAGTTGATGGTGCCCGAAGCGTTGCCCACGCCGGTGAGCAGGCCATTGGCGCCGCGGATGACCTCGAGCTTCTCGTAGCCGAAGGCATCCATCGCACCTGTGACGATGCCCCAGTCATTGGGCAGGCCGACGCCGTCGATCTGGGTGTTCTTGATGTCGAAGCCGCGCGCCACGTAATTGGTGCGGTTGGTTTCCCATTCCTCCACCTGGATGCCGGTGGCCAGGCGCAGCGCGTCGTTGATGTTGTCGATGCCGAACTGCTGCATCTGCTCGCCACTGACCAGGCTGATCGACTGCGGGGTTTCCTTGATATCCAGATCAAGGTTGGTGGCACCGTTGCTGACCCGGTTGGCACGCTGCGATACCACGCGCACCGTATCCAGCTGGGTAGCGGTGTCATTTTCCGTGCCGGAGGCAGAGGCGGAGATGCTCTGTGGCGCGGCCATGGCAGCGCCACAGCTGCTGGCCAAGGCCAGGCAGATGGCGACCTGCAGGCGGTTGCGGATGTTGTGGAACGGGAACGATGAGCCAGCGGCATGAGCCGGGCGGGCGAGGGAGCGACTGGGGTGCATGAGCGAGCCTGAACGGATTTAGATAACGGATTGACCACGGGCGGGGCGGTCCCGCTTCCGTTGCGGGTGATAACTGCGCTCAAGCGGGCGGCGATGTTAGTAGGAAATTAAATGCGAATGATTCGCAGTTTGCAACTGTTCGGGCAGTCAGGTTTCGTCAAAAGGCCGTGTCTGCGCGGCGCCACATGGCTGAATCAGACCATGTGGGTCACCTGCAGCATGCTGGCGGCGCCTTGTATGCTTTGGCCGACGCCCGCGAGCCGAGGTCAAGATGTCCGACGCGCTTCATGCAGAGGTTGAACGTCGTGCTCCCCTGCAACGCCTGGCCTGGGCATTGCTGTGGCTGGCCTTGGCGGCGCTGAGCCTGCATTTCCTGCTCGCCGTCCATGGCCAGTACCGTCACCTGGACCCCGAGCACTACACCATGTACTGGTCGCGGCGCGGCTGGTTGTGGCTGCATATAACCGGTGGTGTGCTGGGCATCGTGCTTGGGCCGCTGCAGTTCCTCACCCGCTGGCCGCGTGCCTGGCCGCGGCTGCACCGTTGGTTTGGGCGCTGCTACATCAGCGGCATGTTGTTGGCCTGTGCAGCAGCGGTGGGCTTGATCGCCACCTCGCCGGCGCCTGCCTCGATCACCACCGCGTTTGCGGGTACTGCGCTGGCCTGGTTGCTGACGGCCTTGGTGGCAATGATCAGCATCCGCCGTGGCAAGGTTGCACGGCATCGCCGCTGGATGACGCGCGCCTATCTGGTCACGCTGGCACCGGTGGTGTTCCGGCTGTTGTTGCCGGCGTGGATAGCGAGCGGGCGTGCGCCCAGTCCGGATGCCATCGCGCTGCTGTTGTGGAGCAGCTGGGTAGCGCCGCTGCTACTGCATGGCGTGCTGTCGAGTGCGTGGACGAGGTGGCGGGGACGAGCGCTGTCAATGGCCGCTCCCGCGGGGTGATGCTTCCTGCTGCCAGTTGGACTGACGGGCGATTCAAGGCTCAGCGGGTGAGCCGACAGCGCCACGCAATACCGGGATGAAGCGCACCGCCATGCCAACCAGCAGAAAGGCCACCAGCATCGCTACCGAGTTGGCCAGCACCTTGGCAAAGCCAAGCTTGGCGACATCGATGAAGTAGTAGGGATACATGCCGGTGAGCTCGCCGCGGATCAGTGCGTAGATGAAGTAGCCGACCGGATAGATGCACCATGCCAGTGGCGCGAGCGCACCAAGTCGGGTACGCGGCGCAAACACCACCCAATAGGCAAGCGCGCAGAGTGGCACGACGTAGTGCAGCAGGTAGTCGGCAAGCAGCTGCAATCCCTGCGGGCTCCAGGCATTGCGCAGCAGCAGGTGATAGCCCGCACCCACCATGACAATCGAGGTGATCGCACAACCCAGGACCTCGGGCTTGGCGAAGAAGCGGCCAGGAGGTGTGGCTCCGGCAACCAGCGGCAAGGTGGCTGAAAGCGCGACGAACAGATTGGTAATCACCGTGAAGTAGGCGAGGAAGGCAAGCGTGCCGTGGAGGACGCCACGGCCATTGGAAAACGCCAATTCAATGGACAGGTAGAGCTGTAGCAGCAGCGCTGACCATGCGATGACTGCCAGTGCTGCCAGCATCTTTCTGTCGAGCGGGTGAGGCTTGGTCTGCATCTGCTCTCCGAAGGAGTTCAACTGCCCAGGTAGGCAGAGTAGCGCAGTACGTGCATTCAGCCCGCATGCAAGCTGGCTCGGCAGTCTGCAGCTACTGAAAGCCGCTCTCCCGGCACGGGAGAGGGGTTGGGGAGAGGGTGACGCAAGCACCACTGCCGCCGGGGGCGAGGAAAGCTCCGAAACGGATGCTCCTTGTCGGCCAAGCCGCAGTGCTACTCATCCCACCGGCAGGAACCGCGTCACCTTGTGCTTGAGCAGCTGCACCAAGATGGGATCCATGTAGTCGTAGTCATCCGGTATATCCAGGCAGATGACGCGCTTGCCATCCAGATGTGCGCGGAACTTCTTGGACAGCTTGTTGCGATGGGCTTTTTCCATCACGAAGATCAGGTCCGCCCACGCCAGCAGCTCTGGTGACACCGGCGTATTGGCATCATTTCCCAGTCCGGCTGATTGCGTCTCAATACCCGGCCAGTTGGCGAAGACCTGCTCTCCGGTGGGACTGCGCAAGCGATTCTGGGTACAGATGAAAAGGACGTTGCGTGGCATGACGGCTCCCTCGAAGTCTGGTGCCTGCTCAGGCGGAAGGTGTAGGGGGTGCGGCCCGAGTGCCGCGGCGCAGGAGCATTGCAGTGAACACGGCAACCGCCAGCAACGGCCAACCGAAGAACAATCCCCGGAAAAGCAGCGAGCCGTTTACCAGCCCGATCAGAACCAATGAAACCAGGCTGCCACAACCGAAGCCTATCCAGATAAATGTGCTGTTGAAGGTGTGCTGGTCAGTGCCAAGCACGAAATAGGCACGCCACAACGCGACGATGCCAAGCCAGCCGCCACTCAGACAGGCCAATACCAGCGCGGCGCTGCCCAGGTGTTGCTGGCGCTGGATCGACTCCAGCGCGAACATCAGGCCCAACGCGCTGTAGAACAACGCCACCAGCGTACTCGGCACGATCACCACGAAGCCGATGAGCTGGGCCAGCAATTTCGTTCGCATGTGATCCTTCACGTGGAGTGCGGACTGCGCCGCAGATAGGTTCAAGCCGGGGTTGGCAGCGTGTGGTCGACGCAACCGCCGCAGGCCTGTGCGGAGTACTGCAAAGCGCGATCAACGGGTATCCGTTTCCACCACCACGGCAGTTCCGTAGCAGAGCACTTCGGTGAGTCCGGTCATCAGCTCGGTGGCGTCATAGCGCACACCGATGATTGCATTGGCGCCAAGCTGACGGGCGTGGGCGACCATGTCGCGGTAGGTTTCATCGCGGGCCTGTTCGCACAGCGCCGTGTAGATGGTGATGTTGCCGCCGAAGATGGTCTGCAAGCCACCGAGGAAATTGCCAACGATGGAACGCGAGCGCACGGTGATGCCGCGGACCAGGCCGAGGTTGCGCACGGCGCGATAGCCCGGCAGTTCCAGTGCGGTGGTGATCATCGCGTCGTTGAGCAGGGCAGGTACCGCGCGGGTGGTGGAGGTGTTGTAAGGGTCGGTCATGGTGGGAGCCGGCAAGGTGCATCAGGGCTCCGAGTATGCGTGTATTGCAGTGGTGGGCACCATGGCCTGCCGTGCAATACGGATGGGAACCGGCCCGCAGGGCGGGCCGGGAGTTCGGAATGTCAGGCCGACCGCACCAAGGCCGCCGTCGCCTTGCGTACCACCGGTAACAGCAACAGCAGGATGGGGAAGGCGACCAGCCACGAGATGCCCCAGGCAGCGAGCCACTTGGAGCCGAGCAGTGGCGACATGCCGATGCTCTTCAGTGTGCTGATCAGGGAGACGACGCAGGTCATCAGGATGGACAGCAGCAAGGGCATGACCAAGGCGCCGTAGCGCAAGGGCAGCTTGGGAATGCCGAAGGCAATGATGTTCTTGTTTGTAGCGTTCACGGTGATCTCCTGGATCCGGTCAAGCAATGGCGCCTTCCGCCCATGGATGGGCGAACAGCCCCGGCAATGCCGGAGTTGATGGGCGCGTTGGTTGACGTGAACGCTTACGGTCGTCGCGTGAGTCGCGAGGACGCGCAGATGGTAGGAGCTGATAGTGCTTCTGGCAAACGCTTCCAGGTTGCCGCCGGGGAAGCAATGCGCTTCATTGCCCGGCCAGCTCGCGCAGTTCAATGACCCGGTCGATGTTCAGTTGCATCGGGCAGAACGAATACATCGGCGAGCCAACATAGGAGCCCGCGAGTTCGCAGTGCAGGTCCCGGTACACCAGCCAGGCCTTCTGCGCGCGCTCCAGCCTTGCTGCATCGTTCGCGTTCTCCGCAAGCAATTTGCTGTTGATGGCACGGTAGAGGCGCGTCATCTCCGCTTTTGCATGCTCCGAGGTCACCGATGAGCAGGCCTCCACCGTGCCGTTGTTGATGCCGCCGGCCTTGGCCAGGCAGTCGTTATAGGCCTGCTGGTGGTCCACCGGGGTGGCGGCAGCGGGCCACGCCAAGCCTGCAAGCAACAACAGGGAAACTACATTGGGTCGCATCGTGCAGCGCCTGTGCTGTGGCAGCCACAGCTGCCGGGGTGATCGTCTTCGCGGATCTGCAAGGGGCAATCAGCTCAGCGCCGCGTGAGTTCCTGCCCATCGACGGTCATCTTCCAGCTGCCGTCCACTTGATGCGGCGGTACGGAGACCACGAAACGCGTGGTCAACGGGCCGACTCCGGCGATGAAGTCATTGCCTTCATAGGCCTTGATTGGTGCATCCAGTGATTTGCTGACCGACGGGCTCGGTTGGTGCTTGTAGATGACGCGCCCGCTGGCATCGATGAGCAGCGAGGTGGTGGTCGATTCCCAGGTACCGACATAAGCCTGCTTGTCTGCCGGAACCGGCTTGCCACAGGCTGCAAGCACAAGGGTGAACAACAGGGCGAGCAAGGCAAGGCGGCCGCGGCGCAGCACGTCCGGCAGCAAGATATTGTGGGCAGTACGATGGGCTGTGGTGTATCGCATCCGGAGCTTCCTTTTGGTGGATGGAAGGATCAGCCGGTTCGTTGCTGATCGGGGTGTTCGACGTGCGCAACTCTGCCTAGGAAAATCATTGCTAGCAAGCGCGGAGTCTGCGATTGCCTGCCGTTAGCCATGCGGAGAACAAATGCGCGTGATGCTGGCTTGGTTCCAATCCGACGCCCGCAAACGTTGTGCGCAGGTGCGTGCAATACCGCTATTCCTGCGCCGAGAACGATGCGTGATAAGCAACGGTTCCCTGCGGCACCCGTGTATCGAACGAAAGCGCCTGGAAGTACTCGGCGGGCACGCCCGGCAAGGTGAGCGCATCAGTGGCCTTGAATCCGAAACGCGCGTAGTAGCCTGGATCGCCAAGCACCACGCAGCCACCTGCAGCAAGTACGCGCAGCTGATCGAGGGCTGCTTCGATCAGCTGGCTGCCAATGCCCTTGCCCTGCAGATCGGGCAGGACCGATACCGGTCCAAGCCCGTACCAACCCACGTCCTCGCCGGCGATGGTCACCGGCGACACCGCAACGTGGCCAACGATGGCGCCGGATTGCTCCGCTACCAAAGAGACGGTGAGCTGGCCTGAGCGGCGCAACGCCGCCACGATGAATTGCTCGGTGTGATCGGTATGCGGTGCCTCCAGGAAGGCGGCGACCGTCACCGCTTCGATGGCCGCGATGTCGGCGGGCGTTTCCGGCCGGATCAGGATGTCCATGGAATCAGGGTGTCTGCGTGGGAGGCTTGGATTCGGAAGCATATCGGTTTGGCTTTGCAATATCGGTTACCTGCAACCAAGCGTGACAACAGGCTCAAGGTAGGCAGGGAGCGTACCTTGCACGCCGTAGCCCGGGTAAGCGCAGCGCACCCGGGGCCGTTCGCGGGCGGCAATGGCAGCTGGCGGGTTTCACCAGCCCGTCTACGACTATTGGCAGCCGAGGGTGACGATAGGCTCAAGGTAGGCGGCGAGGCTGCCTTCGGCGTCCATGGCGACGAGTGAGTCGAAGCGTGGAATGCGTGCGGCAGGATCGGCGGCCAACAATGCCTTGTAGGCCTTGAGCATGCTGCGCATGCCGGCGAGCTGTGATGGCTGCAGGGCGCCCTTCTGTGATGGGTTGGCGACCTGGAAGGCCGCGCTGCCAAAGATGAACTGCGCCAGCAGTTCCGGGCCATTGGGAGTACCCGTGGCGGGCACCGGCGCCAGCACGTCCGGGCAGACGTAATCCACCGCGTCCTTGGTGCTGTCCTCCCATTCAAGCAGCAGGGCGCGGATGCTGGTCGCCTCCGGGTGGCGCGGCTGCGCTTCCAGCAGTGTGGTCAGGCCGACAACCTGTGAGCTGTCCACCTTCAAGCTGCCTTGGGCGGCCGCGCCCAGCGGCAGGAACAGGGCGAGCGTAAGCGTCTGGCTGAAGAATCGCATTGCATGGATTCCCTGGACGACAAAGACCTGCTCGCGCCCGATAAGCCAGGCGCCCCGGCTGACCCGGTACCGAGGCCAGCCGGGTGATGATTGAACGCATCGCGTATAGGTTCAATCAAATTTGGCGGCAACCAGGCGTGCCCGGCGCATCAGTTGCGCAGTCATCGACGTTGCCCGTGCCAATTCCCTGCTGCCGTTGCCGCACACGCCATCGCTGCGCTTACCTGCAGGCGGCGTTGACCTGCTGGTCCAGGCTGGCCCGCATATCGGCCGTGGCCTGCGCTCCTGCCGCGCCCAGCGCTGCCGTGCGCATCGCCTTGGCGCCATCGCAGTTTTCGTTGCCAGCGGTCGTCGTATAGCGAACCTGCACGCGCCGTTGGCCCGGCCCGGCCGGGGCCGCAGTGATGGCCTGGGTCGGGTTGGACGGGGAGGGCGATGCATACCGGCGTGACGAGGTTTCGCCTTCGCGGCAGGGGATGGACTGGTAGCTGGTTTCACCCTTCGGGCCGGTGCACTTGTACACGGGCTGCGCCTGTGTCGTTGGAATGCTGAAGTAAAGAACGGCTGAGGCGAGCAGGGGGAGACAAGCCTTTGTCATTGAAGCTCCGTGACGAATCATGAACAGGGAAGGCGCTGATTATGTCCGCTCGCGGTCAGCGAATCTGGAACCGCTGCGCGTTTCCGCAAAGGTGGTTGCAGTTTTGCGGAACCTTCCAATGCCCGGGCCTGCATGCAAGGTCTGGCGCCGTGCGCAAATTCATTTCGCGTCCTGGATCTGCTCCGAGATGACACCGTCGATCCAATCCGCGTAATGGCTGATGCGGACATTGCAGGCAACCTGGCCATAGCGTCCGGGCCGTGCGGTCAGCACGTTGCCCTGCACAACCTTCCAGGAGCCCAGCCCGGCGAGCAACCACTGATTGCCGCTCTGGATCAATGCTGGGCCACCGCTGTCCCCGTTCCCGAGTACACCCTCAAGCGGCAGGGCCGAAGGTGGTGCATCGAATACATAGCAGAGCCAACGGTCGTACGCACTGCTGACCGTGTTGAATGCACGCCGCAGCTCCGTGCGATTGGGGCCGCTGGGGTCGTGCCCGATGTCACCGGTGCCGGTGGCCCCTTTGCCGATCAGCTTGATGGTCTGGCCAGCCTCATCGTCACGCTTGTAGGCGGCCACCGGTGCGACATCGGTAACAGGCTGGCGCAGCTTGATCAGCGCGATGTCATCCGATGAGGCAAGGAACACCACGATCAACATCGCCTCACCGCTGGCTGTGGCTTGATCGATCAGCGTCTGCGGCAGTGTTCTGTAACCCGGGTGGATGATGACGCGCTCCACCTCGCGCGGCAGCCCGTTGATCGTCACCTGCTTGAGCTCGGCATGCCGGGGCAGGGTATGTGCAGCCGTGACCGCCCACTGCGGAGCAATCAAGCTGCCATGCCCCTCGCCAGGCATGTCGACCAGCGCGGGAAACTCGTCACTGGGAATCCGATAGTTGGCGTCATCAACATCGTGGCGGATGACGATGGCATCAGCAGTCGAGGACAGTGTGAGGAGTAATGCGAACAGCAGGCCTGCGAGGGATTTCATGAGCATCCTTTGGTCGGTAGTCCCTGTCGCTGTTGGGGCCAGTACCTGAAACGAATGGGCAGCAAGGCAGTATTGGCTTGCATGGGTTTTCCGGGCGTTGCCCGGTGAAAGGATTCATCTCTGATGACGCGCTATGGCATTTCGAGCCTGTCGAGCCAACGAAGTGCGTCATCGGTCCATCGATCGGTATCTGTTCCTTGCCGCTTGACGCCAAAGGCATGTCCGCCGGTTGCATACAGCTTGAGCTCTACGTTTACGCCCGCCTTCCTCAGCGCTTCCTCATACACGCGCGAATAGTAGGCCGGATCGACTGCATCATCCTCGGCGTGTATGAGCAGGGTTGGTGGCACGTCGCTGGAGATGTGAATGTCGGTGTTCAGCTCTCCTGCTGCGACTGACTTGGGAGTCTTGTTCTTGTGCTCCATGGTCAGGTGTCCCGGATAAACCGGAATCGCGAAATCAGGGCGGATGCTCATCTGGTCGACTGCATCGATTGGCTCGTAGGTTCGATGTCGGAAGGCTGTGGATGCCAAGACCGACAGGTTCCCTCCTGCAGAGAACCCCATGACGCCGATCTTGTCGGGGTCGATGGCGTACGCACCCGCGTTGTAACGAACAAGAGCGATCGCCCTCTGAGCGTCCTGCAACGCCATTGGAATCTCGGGTTGCTCGTGCCTTCTGGTCTCGCTGTTCCAATTGCATCCAGTGTTGGGGACGCGATATTTCACCAGGATGCAGGTGATGCCCGAATCGGTCAGCCATTTGCAGACATCAGCGCCTTGCGGCCCAAGCGTGCTGTTGGGGCCTATCGCCAAGGCTTTGTAGCCACCACCCGGAAAGACGAGGATGGCGGAACGCGAGGAGTTGATCGTCGGCGAATAGACGAGATATGTCGGATGAGTCAACGCCCACTTCTCGTGGGCGAGTGCATTGATGCCGTCCAGCAGGACCTGGGAGCCCTCGGGCCATAGGGGCACCTCAAGCCGATAGCTGACAGCGGAAGAGTCCGCGTTGTGCGCGCCAGCCGGTTGCGAGGCGGGTGCCGGGCTACGTGGCGGATACTGGTTGTCCGAGGCGAGGGCTGAGCAAGCTGAGATCAACAGAAGCGCGGCATTCAACAAGGTAACTGCTGAAGGAAGCATGTGCGTGTCCTACGGCTGCGGGATTTCAGGTGGTTGAGCGGTACCAGCCTCTTGAGCTGTGGCGCTTCGTAGCGGATCGGTTTGACCTGTCATGCCGTTGGCTGGAGAAGCAGGCTCGACGTGTTCCAGATGCTGGGCATACCTCTGCATTTGTGACTGGATGATGGCCCGCGGCCGTGCACACTACCGGGAAGGGCCTTGGTCAGCGGTGTGCTCCAAAGCCGCGATGCGCTCGACCAGCGTGTCGACCGCCGCCTCCATGGCCCGTGCGGTATGGTCGCCACTCTGGTTGGTGATGATGAAGATGCCAAGGTCGTACTTCGGGATGATGTAGACATAGCACTGGGAGCGGGGCACGCCACCATGGTGTGCATAGTACCTGCCTTTCAAGCGGTCGCCGCTGACGATGTTCCAGAAATAGCCGATGCCGAATTCGGGATCGAAGTTCACCAGTGTGCGATGGGATTCCTCCACGACCGGTCCATTGGCGAGTTGGAATCTCAGGTATTTCGCCATCTCCGGAATCGTTGCTTTCACGTTTCCGGACGCACCCCAGGGCAGCTGGGGCATTGCCGTGGTCGGTAGCGGATTGTCACTGTGATAACCAACCGCAAGCCGTGTCGCGTCAGCATCGCCAAGGCGGATCCTGGTATCCGTCATCGCCATGGAATCTCGCAGGAACCCACGCAGAAGCAACTCGTAGTCGCTTTTGTAGACCACTTCCAGTACGTGTGCCACCAGCTCGGTCCCTGTGCTGGAATACGCGTACTCCTTTCCGGGCGCTCGGCCAATCTCGACCGCATGCAGGTCCTTGAAGAATTTGCCCTTTCCGTAGCTGGCGTAGATGGCATTGAGCTCAGCGGGCGTACGCCGGTCGGTGAAGTCGGCCAGTACGGTATTGGCGCGCTGCGGCAGCATGTTCGGCAGGCCACTGGTATGCGACAGCAGATGGCGGATGCGGATCGGCTCGCCGTGGTATTGCAGGTTGGGATAGTCGTCTTGCAGATATTTCCGGATATCGTCATCCAGGCTGATCTTGTGCTCCAGGACGGCATTCGCGGCCAAGGTTCCCGCCAGCGTCTTGCTCAATGAGCCGATTTCGTAGAGCGTCGCATCGCTCGGAACCCCAGGGGTGCCGGCAACCATGTCACCGCGGTGATGAATGAACTCCTTGCCCCGGTGCACGACTGCGATTGAGGTCGAGTGCAGCAAAGGCTGCTCGATGAGCGTTGCAGCGACTTCTTCGATGTCTGCCTCCAGATCCTTCGCGGGAGCCGGCTCGCCCTTGCAGCTCGCGCCAAGGAGTGCCGCTGACAGTACGAGGAAGTAGAAGCACCACCTGTTTCGAAAAGCCATCGAAGTCGCTTGCATGCGTCGGCGCTTGAAGTGGGATAGGGAAGGGCTCATAAAGTAGCCGAATACCTGCCGCAACGCCGTAGTGGTTCCAGCACTTGAACTGGGAGGGCACTTGTGGGAGCACTGGGGGTATTGACGCGGCGAGCCAGCGAAGAAAGAGTCCGCGAATCTCCCCGGCCCAGTCTTTCAGTGCGCCGGAAAGGTGGTGACTTCCCTGGGCTGCAGATGCAGTCATATGCCCCAGACGGACTCATCCCTGGGGGCGGCGACTTTCACAGAGTTGGAATTGCTCGTGGTTACCGATACCGCATGCGAATCGATCTCGGTGCTGACGAGTTGTTGCGTGCCAGGTCGGTACTGGTATCTGCCATGCAGAATCAGCGGAGCTGAAATGGCGGCGGCAATCGCCCCGGAAATAACGATGCCAGTCGTCAGGCCGAGGGCAACCAGAACCAGGCGGCCGATGGATATGTCAGTGATCCGGTTGGACGGCGAATGGGCTACCAGAACCCAGTGCAGCGCCAATAACCAACATGCAACAAGCAGCGGAATGGCCGCGATGGGGGCCAGGAACGCAGCGGCAAGCGCAGGCAAGGGCGCTGAAAGGCAGGCCAGCCAGAACCGTGTGCGAGGTGAGCAGGCAGGGTTGCGATGTGTGGTTGTTGCTGGCATCTGACACCTTGGACTCAGCTGCGCCGCGCGATGACGCCGGCTTGAACGAATTGTCAGATCCCATCCGGAAGACGAACCTGCATGGCACATTCCGCCGCCAGTGACTTGAGCGCCGGGTCGCCGATCCTGGCAAGCGCCGCCAGGGTTCGTCGCTCATATGCCTCCGCGACGCCTGGATCCGGCTCAATGAAAGGTGATGTACATATGTCCGCGACATTGAACCCTTGCCTGGTCAAGGGCAAGACCTGATCTGGCGCTCTGGGGAGCGCAAGGGCTACCGCATACTTGATTGATAGGGATGCGCCTGCATCGGAGAATGGCTTGAGGCCAACTGCAACCTTGAGCCACGACGGATCCCCGGACTCAATCCCCGACATGACCCGGTCAAAATCCCGCTCATGCTCCCAAAGATCCCAGAGGACCTTGTGCCCCCCTTCCCTGGCGATGCGTTCGAGCAGCGCCTGGGCCGAAGGGCCTTCCGCAGCGGATGCAGCTGGACCGGATAGAGCAAATGCGATTACGAACGTTGTCATGTATTTCATGGCGGCTCACTCTGGAGTCAAGCCCCGCCGTGTATCGGCTTCGGCTCGAATGAACTGTCAAGCGCGCCCTGTCCAGCGGCGCACCATCCAAACAAAGCAATACTGCAAGGCCATTGGAAGCAGGCCAAACATGATGACGCAGAACAGGATGCAGCCAAAGAACAGAAGGCCAAGCTCCAGCGCTTGAGCTATCAGTGGCCGGGAATGGCTTGAATGGTGCTGGTGCTCCAAGCTGGACGCCAGCAGCGCAAGGACGGGCAGGATGCCAAACAAGGCGCCCACGCAGCCGGTGCTGATGATGGTTTGTCCAAGCTGCCGGCGTTGCCACATAAGGACTTGCTCCGGAATCGAGCCGATCTGCGAAGCGAGCTCCGCCCGGACACGTTGTCAGGTGTCATGATCGTAGCGCTCAGCTACGCCATCTTTGAAATGAATGGTAAATAGAGCGTATCGACCGCCAACTGTTTCAAACTGAAGCAGCCATGGGTTGTTTGGATCGGCATCAAGCGGAACCCCAATACCAACGAACTCGAATGTGTCGCCCAAAGCGCCTGGAAGCGGTCCGTAGATCCGCTCATATGCCGGAACCAGCACGGATGCTGACTGCTGGAACAACGCGGCCTCGTCGTTGCCTGCTCTGTGGAAGAACGCAATCTGCTTCTTCGAAGGGGCTTCGGAGTTGACGGTGTTCACGTAGACGGAAATAGTGCGACCCGCAAAAGGAACGCAATCAGCATCCCATGACTCTTCCCCGCGAATCCTGGTGAGTTCCATGGTACCGAAAATCGGGTGGACCGCTGTCGCTACAACAGGGCCCTGCCAGAGTTTCCAAAGCCATTTGAACATGACACCCCGCTCCGTCGTTATGCCGAATCGTGTAGTGACGTCGGCTTGAATCAATCGTCAGGCTACGGTTCCGATTACAAGGAGGGCAACAAGCCCAAGAAGCGGAAGCGCGGCAAGAATCAATGTACAAAGCCCCAGCCAGAACCAGAATCCTCCAGCTGGACGATGACTGCTGGCGATGGTGGCGCCAATGATCATAAGACCGATGCACGTCGTTGGCAGGGCAACAACCAGCTCGATGTAGCGGTGGGGCGAAGGGCTGGCGAACCACCAAAGCCATAGCCCCACAAGGCAGACGGCCGCGCCAATCGCGACCAGTGCTCCGTCTCCTCGTCGTGCGAGAGCTTTCACGTTGGCTCGACTCCGGAGTCAGGCCGAGCCGCGTAGCGGCGTCAGCTTCAATGTACGGTCAGCCTTCATCTTGAAGGGCCTGCCAAACAGCCTCAATAATTCGGTTTGATGCAGTATCCGGGTGGCATGGCTCATGGCATGCATCCTCAATGAGCGCTTGATTCCCGCGCCAGAGCCCGTAGTGATTCCTGATGCCTGTACCCCATCCATGGTGATATCGAATGAGGTTGTCCTTCTTTGCACTGCGAATGGCCTCCCTGTCCGCTGCAGCGAGAGTGGAAAGAAGGTCGGCGACAGTCGCGCTCACGGTAGTCGGCCAATTGTCGGGTCCAAGAAGTTCCGCTTCCTTCTCCTGGGCGAACGAAGAGCCGCAGAAAGTCAGCGAAAGCAGGAATGCGATGAAAAGCTTCATAATCAGGGCTCACTCTGGAGTTCAGCGTTGTCGCGAAGCGACGTTGGCTTGGTTGAGTTGCTGGGCCGGGGCAACGACCGAGCCACCAACCAGAAGCAGGTGGATGCGCAGAGGATCAGGAGCGCCGGCACCGCTATCTCCAACGACAGGTAAAACCAGTTCTGCCAAGGCTTTGGTTTGGAGAGATCGGAATAGTAGAAGACTGCTCTGTAGGCCGTGTCAGAGAGAAACGCCCACAAGATGAGGGCAACCACGGAAGTGAAGAGCAGCCGACTGGGCCTGGTGCGAAGAGATCGCATCATGACCCAGCAGCCTGACAGCACGATCAGCAGCCCCAGCGTTGCAGCAATTGCGAGAATCTCTTGTGGCCCCATAAGCCTCGCCCCCATGGCCTGATGCTTGAGTCAAGCCGCGCCGCGAAATGGGTTCGGCTTGGATGAATTGTCACGGTGAGTCAACGGAAAGTTCACCGCCAAAACGTACATCTTTACCGTACTTGAAACGGCGCTCCGCCAGTACCGCGTCATCGCATTGCAAGGTGGTTACATGTCCTTTCCGCGATGGGCCAACCATGAAGGCTTCCCTGAAGTTGCCGGAGACCAACTGTTGGGCTGGAACGCCCTTGCGCCCGCTGGCATGAACCGACAGGGTGCAAGTCGAATTGGAAGGAGTGGAACCTACGACGTAGAGCATTCCGTCGGCAGGGCCAAGGTGAATGCAGCCGGGAAGTGCCAGGCAAACGAGCGGGAGTGATAGCAACGGTCGCATGGGTTTACGGTTTCCGTGAACGTTTGAATGTGGCCTGGCCACGAAGCGGCGTCGAGTTGGACGCGGAGTCAGGTCGCGGCGCACTCAACGGCCCGCAGCCACAGTACCTTGCATGCCCCGCTTGGAGGTCGTCTCTGTGGGGAGGCGCGGCCGAGCGCGGGGAGCCATTCCAGCAGTTGAGAAGGCTCGGCGGAATCTGCTATGAATCCATGGGGCTGCCCATCGGTGAGGCAAGGGAATACTCCAGCAATCTGAGGAATGCCATTAGCTATTGCAGCAATGGCCGTAGTGCCGACCAGGATGAGGGAAGTCTTGCCGAGGACGGATGAGTGCCAGAGAGATGCGTTACGTCGCAATGCGAGGAAGGCCCGGAGAGGAAGCAGCGAAACGCCAAATAGGCCGAGGGATCCAAAGGCATAGATGGATGAAACAAATAGCAGATATGACCAATCTGTCATTGCAATCCAACTCCGGAACTAGGCCGAACTGCATTGTGGCGTCGGCTTGAATGAATTGTCAGGGCCGTCATCGTTCACCGGCAGCGCCAGCAATCTGTTTGCATAAGTCACTGGCTGATTTGGGACACCGATGTGTAGCCAGGTACACGACGCGATCGAGCTCGGGAGTTGCCGCGGTAATGTCAATGTTGCGGATTACAAAAGTCTGAAAGCTTGGGTCTTCAGCAATGAACTGCTGAGCTTGACCGAGCGTTTCCCAGTTGGTGGCGAGCAGGTGGACAACCTTGTCCGTCACGCCTTCCGCAATGGGGCCGTCGTAGCAGTGGCCATACTGCTGAAATGCGGTGTACATGGCCCGCCAGGAAGTCATTGAGTCAGTGAGGCGCTCAGCAGCGATTGCATCGGAGCGGGGACACTCTTTGGCTGATACCGAGTGCGCCAGCAAGAGAAACAATGTGGTGGCGACAGTGCGCTTCATGTGTCCCTGACTCCGGAACTGAGCCGACTCGCGAAACGGGTTCGGCGTGGTTGATTGGTTAGGCCTCGGCACCTTGGGATTTTCTGAGTCTTTGGACCAGAACCGTCTCTATGTTCGCGCTCCACAGTACAAAGCCATCTGTCTCTGGAGAGCGTAATGCAACCAACTTCATCGTATCCAGGTGCCAGCGGCGAAAGACTACGAGCAGTTGCCGTACCGAATCAGGTTGCACGGGAGCGCGGAGTTCCAGCTCCAGGGTAGTAGCAAAACCTTTGATGGATTGAAACTCGGGTATGGATCTAAGCCAGCTGAAGAAGTGATCCTCGTCCGCTGGTGAAAAGAAGACTGGTCCTTCAAAGGAAATGATCATGAGGCGAACGCCTGAACTAAGCCTAGCCGTGAAGTGGCATCGGCTTGAATGAGTTGTTAGGCCTCGGTTGGCCTGGCGAGGTAGGTACAGAGGCTTGATGCTCCGGCGACAAGCTCAATGATCACCGATTTCTGGTTGTCAGGATCGAGGAACTCAAGCCGAACTCCATCCGGATATCCCTGCTGATTGGTCATGATCCAGGCCCACTGCAACGGTTTGCCAATGCAATAGGCCCACAATTGGCTGATGATTTGGCGTGAGGGGCCAGGGTGTGAGCCAGAAGTGACCGCAATTGTGTCGTCGTCAGCCATGGCAGAAAAGGCGACGGTAAGTCTTTCGAATTGCAGCTCTACGGCCATGATAGGCGGATAGTCAGGGTCAAGCGGGATCTCCCGAACGTGCCGGAGATTGCCGCCGTCATAACATGCCTTCCTGAGTAGTTCGAGCACGCGGTTGGAGGCCTCACTCTGGAAGTAAGCAGACTCGCGAAGCGAGTCGGCTTGAATGAACTATTAGGGCGCGCCCCGGATACCCTGTGCGTATGAGTTGTAGAACTCATACGCGCTATCCGTTTCGTGGTGTATCTCAATGGGATAAGGATCAGGCTCTCGGGTGATCGTGTTCAGCACGGTGAGAAAGCTGTCTATGTCTCGGGAGAGGAATACGTACTCTCGGTATCCAGGCTCAGTGAAGACCATGCATAAGATAGACTGATTGTCTGACTCAACCCGCTCACAGACTCGATCTTCGAACCTCTTCATGGCCTCAGAATCTAGAGTTGAAGGAGTGCCGACATTGGTGGGGTCTTGGAAAACCCAAATCACGTTAAATCTCTCAGGAAAAGAACCGAAGTCGAACTCGGGCTCCATCGTCTTTAGGCGGAGTAAAGACAGTCCGGCTTCTGTCTCTTTTCGTGCGAGAACCCAGCCTCTCTGGTCTTCCATGTACGCTCCCTAGCTCCCTAACTCTGGAATTAAGCCGCGCCGCGAAGCGGCGTCGGCTTGAATGAACTGTTAGGCCTAGCGCCAAAGTGCCGCATCTGCACCGACGATCAAGGTAACGACGAGAGAGGCCACTAGATAGCAAAATAATTGATCACGGAACCTTAGTTTTAGATTTCGGCTAGCTGATACGAGAAGGCCAAATAAGCCTGTTACAACAATCACGGGAAGTGTCCAAATGCCCAGTCCAAGCAGTTGGCTAACCCTCGCTTCGTCATTTGGGTTGTAAAAGCTCATTCCTGCTGCCAGGAGGCGCATAAAAAAAGCCATATAGAGAAGTGCAAAGCCGAACTGTGATCGGCGACGTTTGACAAGCCAGAACCCCACAATTCCTTGAGCAATGGTAATAACAGGACCAGCAGAAGAAACCATGCTTTGATCTAGTGCGCTCATTGGGTTCCTGGACCACACATGATTGAGGGTGGCAACCATATCGTGTCCAATGGCAATGCCAGTTAGCCAATGAGCAAACTCATGAACAAGAAATGTCCCAATACCAACGAAGAAGAGGGTCACGTAGAACTTAGGGGACAATGCTGATTTTTGGAGGCTCACCAATTTCTCCTGTAAGGCCAAACGCCTGAATTAAGCCGAGCCGCGAAGCGGCAGGGACTTCCTTCGAAAAAGTGGACACCTGTTGGTCAAGGGCAGGTGCGTTCGAATTCTGCTAGTGTTCGATAACCCAGTGCCGAGTGTAGGCGCTGGTTGTTGTAAAAAGCTACGTAGCTGCGGATAGCCGCCAGTAGGGATCCGTCGGTTTCAAATGTGCGTTGGTGGTAGAAACCGGACTTCATCGATTTATTCCATGACTCCATATGTGTGTTGTCGATCATACGACGAGGGCGATTGGCTGATTGCTGAAGTCCGGCTTGCTGTAGCTGTTGCCTGAATTGACTACCCAGGAACTCGATGCCGCGGTCACTGTGGAAGATAGCTCCCGGGATGGGTCTGCGGGTGCGCAGGGCAGAAGCCAATGCGCGCTTGGTCAATGCCAGAGTTCGGTCCTTTCCAAGCGACCAGCCGAGCAAACGCCTGGAGCAGCGGTCCATCACTGTGGCCAGGTAGCGCCATTGATCAGCGACCTTCAGATAGGTGACATCTCCAACCCAAACTTGGCCAGGCTTTGTGTTGTCCACCAGATGGGCGTGACTTCCTATGCTGGCAAGGAATCGCTTGAGTCCCGGCCGTGGCTTGTACAAGCTGGCCGAACGCGCGGATATGCCTTCCAGGCGCATCAATCGCTCAACGCGACGACGCCCGACTGTTCCGCCGGTTCGTTTCAGCGCGGCATGCACACGTTGGCTGCCGTAGGTGCATCGGCTTGCCACAAGGACGCCGTAGATGCGCTTGATAAGGGTTTCATCCTTGATCGCGCGCACGCTTGGCGGCCGACGTAGCCAAGCATAGAAGCCGGCCGCACTAACGCTGAACAGCTGGCACATTGCTCTCACCGGGCAGGCTTCTTGATGATGGGCGATGAAGGCGAAGACATCGCTTTTTGTTTGGAAGTGAACGCGATGGCTTTTTTAAAATGTCATGTTCAAGCTGCACGCGTTCATACCTGCGCTTCACTTCGCGCAGCTCCTTGAGCTCTGCACTGATGGCTTGGTCCAACTCGATACCCTTGGTCACGATATGTCCTTCGCGGGCAAGGTTGCGCCAACGAGACAATACGAAATGGTGGATGTAAAGCGCTTCTTCACGTCCAATCTCCTTGTCATTGAGGATTGGACTCCAAACCGTTGTGCTACTCAATCTTGGGGGGACGTCGGGGCCTGGACGGGGCATTGGGATACTCCTGATCGTTAGGTCAGGGTGTCCACTAAAGCGAAGGAGCTACCGCGTCGGCTTGAATGAATTGTTAGACGATGGCCAGGGACTCATCGGCTGCAATGTCACCGTATTCTGGTTGCCACGGAAAGCGATGGTGTCGATCCGGAAGGAACATGACCACAGCACTAAAAGGCTTGTCTTGGTAGTAGCGAAGAGCCGTACCCAAGTACTCCCCGAAACAATCAGGGCGCACAGGCTTGAAGACAACCTTGTAGCCACCCGCAAGAACGTCCGGATCCTCAACATTGGGGCAGATTGTGTGGCCGCCGCGGAGCAGTTGAGCGCACTCATTGAGCAGCGCATGAGCCTTCTCTTGCTCCAGGCCAAAAACTAGAACCTCTGGCGCCCCGAAAGACTTCGCAAAGCCGATCGAGTAGCTGAACTTGTCGTGGGCTTCTTGGGTGGGGAAGATATGGAGGCAGTGCCACCCGTACTCCCGAATGTTGTCCGAGATTCTTTGGTTCTGAGTGGCGAGATCTTGATCCATCGTCTAACTCTGGAACTAAGCCGACCCGCGCAGCGGGTTCGGCTTGAATGAACTGTTAGGGGGCATGTTTGCCACGGTACCAGACGGTGACAAGCACGGTCACCAAGAAAATGACTGGGCCAATGCCAAAGCCGAGGATGTATTTGACACTGTATCCAATTGAGTTTTTCCCGGAAGCTACTGCGATCAGATGAGGAGAGCTAAGCGTCAGTGCTGCGACCACACCAAAAGCTAGTCCGGACCAGATTGAACGGGGAATTCTTGAAATATGAATGAATCGGTACTTGAATAATAGCCACCACAGAGAAAACAGCGAGTAGGTCATTAATACGACACAGCCCACTAGCATCCACAAGGCGACATTGGTTGGGCTGCGCGCGAGTAGAATTGCGGAAAAAAGCAAACCTACAGCGCAAATGATGGAGGTTGGTGCCAGAAGCACTGCCGCCTGAGCAGCAATGAGGATGTTGAGAAGACTTCGTACACCTCGCGACATCCAAGCCCCCTAACGCCTGAATTAAGCCGAGCCGCGAAGCGGATTCGGCTTGAAAAAGTTGTTGTACGTGCCTACCACACCCTCCACCAGGGCTTGGTTGAGGCAGTGTGGCGCTCTTGCTGCAGCACTTCAAACGCCCCTGCGTCCGCGCCCTGAATGTCCTCGTCATGGCGAAACGAGGTGATGGCTTTGGCTAGCGAGACCGGGACATCATGGATGTAGTCTACGTCCGCCTCAGTGCCGCCAGCAGCGTCTTGCTCTTCCTTTAGTGATGCGTAGATGTCGTTAAGCGCAGGCGGGACATCCCCAGTTGATACCAAGTGGTAGATGTTTTTTTGTGCGTCGTGCTCCACGTGCCATGCTCTCGCGCCATTGTCGTAGCCAGTAGCAGAGCTAAACATCACATGTTCTTCGACTTGGCATGAGACAACCCTGCACCCGGCAGATAGGTTGCTCAGAGCCTGCTCCGAGACAAGGGGTGAATCGAAGCTGTTGGCAAATACAAGAAACCAACCCCCTTGTAGAGAGGCGCATGTGAGTGATGACTCGGGGAATTCCTCCGATTCTCCGGTGCGAGAAAGGCTCAGCTCCTCAAGCACTCGTTGAGATTCCTTGCCTGAAACAGCGAGCCAAGATATTGCGAAGCCCATCGAAACTCCCTTGTAGGTATAACTCTGGAATTAAGCCGACCCGCGAAGCGGTTCGGCTTGAATGAATTGTTAGGCACCATCAACTGTGCCGCCCGAGAAAGAAACTATGAACTCCGCTGCCTTGCGACAAATATCTGCGTGAGGGGAGCGAACCACCAGAACCAATGGCTCCGTAGCGACGGGATCGATGTCCAGTTGCTGCCCAGGTGCACCACGAAGTGAAAGCGACAGCTCTGTCCAGTCGCGGAATTCCGGGGTGCGTGAGTCGCCATCCGAATCAGTGTTGCAGCCAGCGCCCCACAGATGTTCAGCGATCAAGTAGTACGCCGGCCGTGGACCAGTAGCTTTGATTTTAATCGCGTGATCGTTGGACATGGGGCCTAACGCCTGAATTAAGCCGAGCCGCGAAGCGGCTTCGGCTTGAATGAATTGTTAGGGCCCACCCCGGACCCTGGAGAGCAGTTTATCCCTACGCGCCTCGAGCTGATCAGGGTGATGTGCGTACAAGCTTGGCCCCCATGTATAGGCAACTACCGTTGCCGCCTCTTGGTCCGAAAGTGCGCTGAGTGGTTTAGCGAACATGCGAGTGGATAGGGCGTTTAGGCCATGTCCCTGCCCGTTAAATACGAGAGTGGAGTACAACCCAAGAACCTCATCCTGGGAAAGGTGTAGCGAAACAAGCCGCTCCCAGAGAATGCTGCGTATGTGCCAGTTGAGCGTTCCTTTGCGCGGGAGAAGGCGATAGTGCAGCTGCCGGGCCACCATGGCGGAAGGCGATGCGCCTCCTTGTTGCTGCGCAATGATGTATGTGCGGATCTTGGGTGGAGGCGTGCAGTCTAGAGGGTCGGCCTTAGCCAAGATGGCTTGAATGTCATCTCGGTGGGGCCAGAACACCAAAGCGTCATAAGCCAAGAAGCCTAAAGCTGGCAGAAGTATGAGCGTAGCGAGAAGGGCGACTACGAACTTTGCGAGACGCTTCATGTGGGCCCTAACTCTGGAATTAAGCCGACTCGCGAAGCGAGTTCGGCTTGAATGAACTGTTAGGCCTCGCGCAACCTGTGTCGAGCCGCCGTTGGTACGTCTTGGCAATTCTGCAGGACAGCGTACTTGCCGTTGGACTTGCCTACCAGTGAGATCGGATAAGACGTATCGCCGCCGTCAAGCGAGATCCGGACCTCCATCTCCTGGTTCTCGAAGGTCCGCAGCTCTTCGATTAGCTGCGCCACGGTTTTTCCTTTACTGGTCCAGTCTGGATTGATCATAAGAGGCCTAACTCTGGAATTAAGCCGACCCGCGCAGCGGGTTCGGCTTGAATGAACTGTTAGGCGCCATCGGCTACGCCAGAAGGAATTGAAACCGTGATGCTCTCTTGCAAATGTTCCGTGTGCCAGGTACTTGGGCCGCGTGCATGGCCGATGATACAGACTGCATCATGAGTGTCCTTGAGCCAAGATACGGATAGCTCTAACTCAATCATCTCTCCAGATATATCCAAGGTGCGCACCTTGGCGGGTGCACCTACTAGCGCGAGCAAATCGGGAGCGGGAAGCTTCCCCATTGCCTCCAGTTCCCTGACCAATGCGGCGTAAGCGTCTGGTGTTTTCATGGACGGATGGTCTGGCGCCTAACTCCGGAATTAAGCCGACTCGCGAAGCGAGTTCGGCTTGAATGAACTGTTGGGCGGTTACGGACTGCCAAACTGGAAGTCGAATGGAACCTTTCGTGTACGGGAAGCCGAATCCGCCGAGTAACGCCACTTTGCCACCGCGGATTGCGCAGCGCTAGGCCAAGCTGAGTGGCCAGATGATGAAAGTACCGTGGAGGAACGAACTGAACCGTCCGGATCGATCTGCAGCTCCAGCGTAACTGCGCCACCACGCAGCTCTGTAATTCGAGGTGCTTCTGGTGCCGGGCAATAGATGAGCTCTGGGTCTGACGACATGCACGAGTTGTGGGGTGTGGGAGCACCCGCCGCCAGTGAAAAGAACAACCAGTGGAAGTTCATAGCCGCCTAACTCCGGAATTAAGCCGACCCGCGCAGCGGGTTCGGCTTGAATGAACTGTTAGGCGCTACTGGCCTTGGTGCCTTTCCAAAGAGCATATATCTCCCAGTTCCATGCGCTATTCGAGTGGAGCTGTTCGCTGATGATAGCCATAAGTTCGTCGCTATTCCGCAAGATTGGCAAGTTCTGAAAATCGTCGCCCCAGAACAGGCAGAGATCGCTTCCAAGCGCAATCTGCTCCAGTAGAAGTTGGCCTAGGAGAGTGTCTCGAAGATCCGCACCAGCAGCTATTGCGTCCTTTGCCGCATCTGACATTGAATCGATGCCGTCTGATTCGTCGGTCAGGCTCCAAACGAAAGGCGTTCCGAAATTGTAGGAGGCTGCCTGCACTAGTAGCTCGTTTGATAGCGCATGGAAGCTGATGCCGGCAAGGTCGGTGGACGGCTCCGCGCTTTGTACCAACAAGAACTGGGACATGTCTGTAGCGCCTAACGCCTGAATTAAGCCGACCCGCGAAGCGGGTTCGGCTTGAATGAATTGTTAGGCGCCATAGAAGTACCGCCGACGATCATTGGACCACTCCTCAATCTCTTGATCGGAGTCAGCTGGAAAGTGCTCGGAGATGTCGTCTGCGATCCGTTCTAGTCCTTGCTGACTAAGGTAATCGACAGTTTGCTTCACGCCGGCACCCACCATGTACTCCATGTCGAATCCCGAGCCAATGTCCATGTCTAGGTGCTTGGCCCGCCACATGGGCTCAGTGTCGCTTGGGTCCCCGACAAGGAACAGCAGATAGGCACACCAGTAGATGTTCTCGAAGTACTCATGATCCTCGCCCTCCCTGCGGTAATCCATTTCCGCAAGGAAGATCTTTCGCAGGAGCTCATGGCGGGCTTTTGCAGACTCCGGGAGGATGCCGCGTAGTGTCGCTTCACGATCGGATGGGGAATCGATACTGAACTGTGGCATGGCGCCTAACTCTGGAATTAAGCCGACCCGCGAAGCGGGTTCGGCTTGAATGAACTGTTAGGCGGCTTTGGCCATTGACTGAGCCCAGAACCAATGCTGCCTTGCTTGCACAACCCAATGCGAGCCGATCATGCCACAGCTTGCGGGATGGAGCTTGCCCGGGAAACCTTGCCGAGCGCTGCCGCCGAAGTGCGATGAAGTGATTGCGGCAGAGCAGTGAGGTGTAAGACGAAGTGGCCGGCTTGCCGCTGCCAGGAACAGTTGGAACTGTTACCCGGAGCCGACCGGTGACTTGCCAATGTTGCTGCTGAAAGAAGAAGGGCCAGCCAACCAAACACACCGCCGCCTAACTCTGGAATTAAGCCGCGCCGCGTAGCGGCGTCGGCTTGAATGAACTGTTAGGCCTCATTGAGAACGGCCTGCCGAAATCGATGTACATAAGCTGTGCCAAGCCTTGGTTCAAGTCGCTCCACTGCTTGTAGTGCCTGGGCTACATCGAATGCTTGTCCCTCAAGCGCGGAGAGTGCTTGATTGTGCAGAGAGTAAGCAAGCCATGCGGCATTGCTCGCTGGGCTTTGCTCCTCCGAGTCGAGATGACCTGCAAGAAGAACCCGCAGGTTGAACAAGGCAACAGCCAGAAGGCGCTTCTCTAGATCGACTTGCTGGTCATCTGACATGAGGCCTAACTCTGGAATTAAGCCGCGCCGCGTAGCGGCGTCGGCTTGAATGAACCGTTAGGCGGCTGTGGCCCTTACCGCTCCCCGGGCCAATGCTGCCTTGTTTGTGCCACCGACGTCCCCCCAAGATTGAGTAGCACAACGGTTTGGAGTCCAATCCTCAATGACAAGGAGATTGGACGTGAAGAAGCGCTTTACCGAAGAACAGATCATTGGCTTCCTGCGTGAGGCTGAAGCAGG
>NZ_JBSPUF010000024.1:0-60486 GCF_056861425.1 Stenotrophomonas sp. 21LCFQ19
AACCTGCTTCAACGTCGTAACGATCTGACTCTCGGTGAATTTGCTCTTGCGCATCAGTGGTCTCCTTGGGGCTAGTTTGCCCGGAGACCTCTAAGAATGCCTGGATCAAGTTTACGGGCAGGCGACATCTTTCCACCTGGAACGAGGAGTCGAGCTGTGGAGTTAATGATGCGCCGGCTCGGAATAGCATTTGCTATCGGCGGATTGCCGAAGCTACTGGAGCTATCTTGTCTGCTCGCTATTAGCAACCCGAAGTTAGTTGGCTCGGCGTTAGATGGGCTCGTAAGTTCTAGGGAGCTATCTTGGGGTATCTGATCGCGCTCGACGAAGATATGTCGCTAGGTGATCTCTGGATATGCATATGCTCTTCTAGCCGGAGCTCTAAGGCGAAAACGTGAGTTGCTAAGAAACCTCAAAAGAGTGCGTGTTTGGCTTGTCGAAGCAAAGCTTCGTGATCTACGAAGTGGATTGGCACAGCGTACTTTTGTACCAATCCAGTGCGCTTCCCCAGGTCGGCGTCCATCCGGATGCTCGGAGGCGACTGTTCGATAACCGCTTCCCAGTCGGATCACAGTGCTTTCTGGCAGGAATTGGTGCACCTAGTAGTTCCGCTACTGAGTCGTAGAGTGTCGAAGTTGGAAGCGGACAATTGTCCGTTCCTATGTACAGCGGTTCAGGGGCGGGGAGGGTCAGTAGATGAGCGCAGGCGCTTGCAGCATCATCGATATGAATTCGATTGGACCAATGCCCAGGGCCCTCGGGGGTAGGGATGGTTCCAGCACGCAGAGCATTCAGCAGGTATGTTCGTCCCGGGCCATATAGTCCGGATAGCCTGAGTGCGACACCTGCACCTAGTGGGACGTGGGTATGCAGGATTTCTTCTGCTTGCAGCACTGCTCTCGCACGAAAGTTTTCCGCTGTAGCAGGTGTGTCTTCATCAACCCAAGCATCAGATGGTGCCCAAACTACTGACGATCCGACAAGGACGCAGCGCTGAAGTCGCTCGATACAGCTTGTAGGGAGCTTGGTTAGCAGTGCTCTCAGCCCCTGTGGGTAGACGTTTTCGTAGTGCGCCGCAGACCTGCTATCGGGCGATGGCGCATAGAGAACATGGCTGACGCCAGCGAATGCCTTGTCAGCTAAGAATGAAAGGCTCTGTGGGGAAGATAGATCGGCCTGGTACCAGGTGGTTGCGCCTGCTAGTTCCTTTGATACAGGCGTGCGGCGTATGCCTAAAACCTTGCAGCTATCGTGAGCAAGTGCGTTCCCAACGTGGCTGCAGAGTTCTCCGCCGATCATCAGTAGTGTATTCATTTCAAGTGTTTCTTCGGCGAAGATGGTGACGGCACTTGGTGTGGTCTATTCTATTTCTTCTTTTGCGGCTGGTTCGAACCAAGGATATCCATGTTCGATCACATCGGCATACGCTCAAATAGCCCAGCGGCGTTGGAGAGCTTTCTTCTTCGTGCTCTTTCGCCCTTGGGGATCACAATTGCTATGCGAGGACCTGATAGTGTTGGCCTCGGGTTGGGAGGGAAGCCATCGCTATGGATCTATCCCGCCTGCGCTCCTCCAACTCCTTTGCATCTCGCGATCGCGGCGAAGTCTCGCACCCACGTTGATATGTTCTATGCCGCGGCGATTGCAGCGGGAGGTCAGGATAATGGGCCTCCTGGATTGAGGCCGTCGTATCATCCTAGCTACTATGCTGCTTTCGTCATCGCCCCCGATGGGCACAATGTGGAAGTGGTTTGCCATATGCCCGAGGACTGAAGAGTCGCGTTGAGAGCGACTCTATGTTAATCCTAAGTCGCACCAGCTTCAGGTTTGAGTTAGTCGCAATCAAAGAGCGTGCTCAGGCTCAGCCATCCAGAAGAAGTCGGTGAGAATCGCGCAAGAAATCTCAGTTCGCTGGAGGGTCGCTGCTGACGCCTATTGCCAGATTTAGCATTGGAACTTCACTCGTTCCGGACGGTGTAAGCCAAAGCCCTGTGCGTAGTCCACGCCCAAGGAGCGCGCTGCACTACACAGATGCTGAGAGCTAACGCCCTCGGCCACAACTTTTAGGCCGCGTTGGTGGCCTATCTTGGCGATCGCACTGATGATGGTGTGGCTGGTCGGATCGGAGTCCAGATCAGCAATGAAGCTACGATCGATCTTGATCAGGTCCAGCGGGAGACTCTTGAGATAACCGAATGAAGACATGCCCGCGCCAAAGTCATCGAGGGCGATACTACAGCCGGCACGCCGTAGGCGTTCGACGATGCTTGCCACCTTGACCAGGTTGCGAACGGCGACGGTCTCGGTGATCTCAAAGCAAAGCTGCTGCGGCGACACAGCGTACTCTTTCAAACTATCAAGAATGAAGTCGGCTAAGCCTTCGTCCTCGATACTGGCGCCCGACAGATTGATTGCACAGCTGCCAAGCTTCTGCGCAGTTGGGTGGAGGGTGGTGAAGTTTGAGAGGGCCTTCCGGATCACCCAGCGGTCAATGGCGGGCATCAAGCCATAGCGCTCGGCAGCGGGTAGAAACGCCCCTGGTAGCACAATGCTGCCATCTTCATCTCGCAGGCGCAGCAGTAGTTCGATATTGGTACCGGTATCCTCCCCAGTGAGCGAGATGATCTCTTGGTAGTCAAGGAGCAGGCGGTCCTGTTCGATAGCCCAACGCAGTCGATTGACCCACTCCATCTCTCCTCGGCGGCGAGTCGTCTCATCGTCCTCACGATAGACGTACACGCGGTTACGCCCGTTCTCCTTTGCCAGGTAGCAAGCCGTGTCCGCCCACGCGAGTAGATCTTTCAGGGTGGGCACCTGCTGGTCAATAACCACCATCCCGATACTGCAGCTGACTCTATAGCTGCGTTCTTGCCAGGCAAATAGCAACGCCTCGATGCTTCCGCGCAGCTGCTCCGCCAGTACCAGTGCCCCGCCGCTGTCGGCGTGGAAGCTCAGCAAGCCGAATTCGTCTCCGCCCAAGCGCGCGAGTACGTCGTCGCTGCGCGTCTGCTGACGCATGATCAGCGCAAGTTGCTCCAGCAGCTGGTCACCCGCCATATGCCCAGATACGTCATTGATTAGTTTGAACTGGTCAAGGTCAATATAGAGCAGCGCCCACACGCCACTCTTCGCTATCGTGGATCGATTCTGAAGCAGTTCCTCCACACGCCGTTCGAACTCACGACGGTTGTAGAGTCCGGTCAGTGCATCATGTGCCGCTTGATAGCTCAGGCGGTCTGTAAGTTCTCGCTGTTCGGAATTATCGGTCGCTACCATCAATAGATGAGGTGCGCCATCAACATTTACCTCGACTATAGAGGCGTTCGCCCAGAAGCTGGTGCCATCTCCACCTCGCAATTCGGCTTCGAGGCAATTCCAAGTGTTGCGAATATTTGCGGGGCTACGTATGCGATCCTGGAGTAGTTGGTCCAGAAATAGCGAAGAGAGTGGCAGGCCGGTTGGGTCTCCAAAACGCCTCCGCGCTGCCTGATTGGCGTATGCGATCTTCCAGTTGCGGGCGTCGGCCAGTAACACCAGCGCTGGCAGTAGTTCATTCAGGGCTCGGAAACGCAGCTCGCTCTCTCTGTAGCGTGTACTCATCTGCTCGCCAAGTGCTAGCGCCTTGCGCCTAGTCACGGCCAACGACCACATTAGAGCCGATAGCAGGAGACTGATGATGCTTCCGGCTAGGATGATAGTGTGCAGCTGGCCTAGGTCCAAAGGGCGTGGGACGGGCAGCATCTCTAGGTACCAGCGTCTGCCGCCGAAATCAAGTTGACGGTGCTGGGTGGGCAGCCCGTGTGCCGCCGCTAAGCCCGAATCGTAGAATGGTAGGGAACGCGCATTCGTATCGCGGATTCTGATCCGGAAGCCTTCCTTGATGCGCGATTCAAGTGCACTTTCGATCAGTGGTTGCAAGCGAATGCCTACGGCAAGTGCGCCGATTTCCCGGGCTCTTCGTTCGCTCGTGGACGCCGGTGCTGCGCCTTTGGAATAGACCGGCAGGCGGAGCGTGACCCCCAGCTTATTCTCTCCCGAGGGCGAGTGTTGGCGCAGGGTGAACGGAGCCGAAAGGGTGACGGTGTCTGTATCTCTGGCGCGTACCAAGGCTGCCAGGTTGGCTGGTTGGGAGGTCATGTCAAAACCTAGCAGGCTGATATTGCTCTGGTAGGGCGACACAAATTCATAGCGATATGCGGCATGGTCCGTTTGCGGTCGATGCACCTGCGTGCGTCGAGCAAAGGCGATGGAGGTGTAAGCATCGTGGCTATTGTCTAGACGCGTGTAGTATTCGCTGAACCCCGCTTGGTCCATCCGGTCATTGGCGAGGAAGACTGTCTGCATCGAGCGTAGAATGGAAGCCGCGCGATCAAGCGGTACGCGTAGTTGCGCAACGCTAGTATCTGCCAAGGTGCTGCTGGCCTCTTCCGTCCTATGCTGCAGTTCGGACCATTCGCGATGCGCCAGGACCGCAGTGCAGGTCAGTCCGAACAACAGGCCGGCAACTGCCCAAGCGAGCGGCGGTAGGCTGCCATCATGAATGGACATGGCGCGCGCGGAATCTTCGTGATCTGGCTGGTTGAAATTCACGTGCCGATTGACCCCCTGCGTAATGTCGCGCCATGAGGAACATGTGGCCTGCCGCTCACTGGCTGGCCGTAGAAATAGTAAGAACAATGCTGCAGCTACCATAACGCAACTACGGGTCCTTGTGGACCGAGTACGGATATCGGCGTTACGGGGAAGATCCTGAAGGGTGGGGGCTCTGATCCGAATGCAACCTGGGGGGGGCATAAAATCTGAAGACAGGGCTAGCTCCACTGATGGGCGATGTCCCGCGGACGAGCCAGCTGATTCGGTCTGCCTCTTGATCGACGCATGGAGCAGACCGAGACGGATCGAGAATTGGCCAGCAAAGGCCACGTTGACTGCGGCCTTAGCATGCTCGGCGTACATTTCGCGCTGGGGCTCAGTGTCCGAGGTCGGGACTGCTTCGCGTAGACGGTCGATATTGAGGGCCTAGCGTTTAGCGCAAGCCTTCCTGTATCGCTCCGCTACTAGTCGACCCCGCTGCAAATCTGACATAGCTACACGACAACAGCGGAGTATGCATAAGGATTGATTTCTGAATCCTCTCTCTACCGCTCCGGAGTCATCCGGTTTTTATGTATAGAAAGCAAAACAATTGAGTGCTAGGTCGGAATGAATCACTGAGTTCCCCTGTGAAAGGGTTGCTGTCACCTTTGCGGCTCGTTGAACTCCCGATAGGCAGCAAGGGCGTTTGCTGCGTACATAAGTGACGGACCTCCTCCCATGTAGACGGCTACGCCAAGCATTTCTCGAAATTCCTCTGGAGTAGCGCCCAGGCGAACCAGCGCTTTGGCATGAAAGCCCAGGCAGCCATCACACCGATTTGCGACGCCAATCGCCATGGCGATGAGCTCTTTTGTCTTCTCGTCTAGCGCACCTGGATTCATTGCGGCTTTGCTGAGGGCTCCGAAGCCTTGCATCACCGCACTGTTCTGGGTGCGGAGCTCGGTCAAATTCTGGGATATTTCGCGAGTCAGTTCGGCATACGAATTGGCGTTCATTGCATTTCCTTAGGTTGTGAAGCTAATGAGAAGGCGCTAATGATTTCCACTCCTTCACATAGATGCGTTTGGGTGAGTGGCTGCATTTGATAAACAGCCTTAGCGCGTTACCGCTGGCTAGGAGTGATCAGCGCAGTAAATTTTGTGAAGGGTGCTCATCACCTCGAAGGCGGGACCCGGAGCCAGGGAGTAGTAGATCAGCTGAGCTTCGCGACGACTGACTACAAGGCCCTCTGCCCGTAACAAAGCAAGATGTTGCGATAGCGATGACTGACTGAGGTCCAGCTCTAGATTCAGCTCACTAACTGAACATTCGCGCTCAGCTAGTAGGCAGAGGATCAATAGTCGGTTCTCATTGGCTAGGGCCTTGAGCAATTGCGCAGCGTGACTTGCGTGCTCGCGCATTGTGTACAGTTCCGAGGTCGAATGTTTCGTATTGGTCTTGGACATATGGGCTAGTCGGTGACCACGGGGAAACCCGCTTCTTTCCACGCGGTGATGCCGCCTGCTAGTGATTGCACCTTGCTGAAACCAAGCTGCTGCAAGCTATCTGCAGCAAGAGCAGCGCGTCCTCCCGTTTGGCAATAGACGACAATTGGCCGCGCTGCCTGTGACGCTGGTTCTTCCGCCGAACTACCAGCAAGCTCTGGATGGCTCAGAATTTTGAATTCCAGCAGACCTCGAGGAAGATTGATTGCTCCTCGGACATGGCTTTCCGCGAATTCGTTTGGTTCCCGCACATCGATAAGCAGCGGCCTGGCCTCGGAGAGAGCAGCAAAATGCTCCACTTGGATCTCTTTGATGCGTTCGCGTGCGGCATTGACCAAGTCGTTGGCGGTTCGCATAACGGACTTCCTGTAAATTAGACAAATCTAATTTAGAAATACCTAATGTAAAAGGCAAGGGGGGGGGCGATCGATGAAAACTTTCAAGACAATTTCCGTGAACTTTGCTGTCTTGTCCTTGCTGAAGGACGCCGCGCTGCCTGTAACCGACCTTGAGGACAGTGTGCGTAGGGTTTTCGGTGGTCTCTACGAAGAAGATGAGCTCATCGGTGTAGTAGGTGTAGAGCTGCATCCACCGGCAGGCTTGCTACGTTCCTTGGCGGTCGCGCAGGGTCGTCGAGGACTTGGCTACGGCTCGGTGCTGGTGCGCCATGCAGAACAGCTAGCGACCAATGCTGGCATCACCGAGCTGTTTTTAATGACGACCACGGCAGTCGCCTTGTTCGAGCGCTGCGGCTACAGATGTCTGCCTCGGGTGGCAGCGCCGGAATCAATCCGCAAGTCTCAGCAGTTCGCCGGCTTATGTCCTGGAACTGCGGAATTCATGATGAAGCACTTATAGCGTCGGTTTCTCTTTATGGCCGAAAGCGGACGTCACCTGTGACCTGGAGCTTCTTCCTGGCGACATTCCCAGAATGTCTGGCTCGGGCTTCCGGGAGGCGACAGTTATTCAAGACGTTAGGTTAGCCCGTGCTGCGCCCGCATCTTACTGGTGCGCTGTCTGACAAAGCTCTGGGCTTCAATCCGTACCGGCTTCGTACCCTACTTTGTCGAACGCACAACACGGGCCCCGAGTCGTGTGGCCAACCTCTAACGATACATTCCGTGCGCAATGCAAACAATCCGTGCAAGCAGTACCACAGGTGTACTGACCTTGTGAGCAGGCCGTCACTACTGAACAACTAGCGCCCAAGTTGGGCCTCTTTCGTCATAACGGTAGAGAATCCTTCGTGGTCAACCTGGATGGCAACGCGCCCCTCTGTATCGGTCACACGGCCGATCCCCAGCATACTTTGGGAGATGGGGGAGTGCTGAGAAGACCGCTCTATCTTCTCGGATATGCTGGGGCTCGAAGACTTGACCTTGCGCAGTTCTCCACCGGGGCCTTGCAGGAACATTTCAATTTTTGGCATGACTATTCCTAGCGGGAGCTGGGCTTATGGGTTGAAGAAGGTCGTTTGCGAACACCTCGCCCATCTAAAGGCGAAGTCGGGGCCTTGGCAGATTCGTAGCTGAGAGCTCGCTTTCAGCTACGGACAAGATCAGTCTGGGCGAATCTCGTTCCAGAACCGAATCAAGTCTTGAAGCACTTCTGGTGGCTCACCCTCATGGCCTTCACCGAGATAAGGAGCCTCGCGACGCCACTCTTTCGTGCAGAATTTCTGCAGGATACTGCCGTCGGTTTTGCTGCAGGCCATGTACCACTGACGGAAATAGGTTGCTTCAAGAGGACCGTTGAAGAGTTCCTCGATCCGGGCATGCTTTGAGGATTCCTGAATGCGTGAGTAGATCTTGCTCACACCGTAGTCAGGCCCTTCCAGATACTGAAAGAACCGGCTTCCGTCGTAAAGTAAGACTCCCGTCACACGTTGGATCTGGTTCCTAGCGCGAGCGTCGATCAACAGTCGATCAATATCTTCTGTTGTCAGGCCTGCGACTGCGGTGCTCGCATAAGCAATCGCGTGATATGGCATTGATTTATCCTGATGATGACGGCATTGCTGTCGCCAGATTGGCACAATCTCACCGTTCACGTGAGATTTTTTTGAGCCGACCTTCCACCACCCAAAGCCTTGTTTCTTTCACGTATTGGCTTTGCTCTTCCTGCTCGTTCGGGAGCGAAAGGGAACCCCGTTTCTGGCCGAGGGTGCTGAGACCCAAAGGCTAAGAGAGCTCGATAAGCTCCACGGTCTTGGACAGTAGGGGCTTCACCAGTATTTTGTAGCCATCGCGATCGAAGCCTGGGGCTGGCTTGGACAGCTTCTTCGCCGCGGCCTTGTCAGACGCACTTCCCAGATAAGACCAGTTGCGGACCACGTGAATCTGCTCCAGGTCGCTGGAGCGTTCAATGATCCCTATTGCGCCAGGGAAGGGCCATGCTTGTACGTGGCGTTCCACGAGGGCAGAGAGGAGTCTATGACGATGCGCGTCATCGGTCTCCTTTCCGCAACAAACCCCAAGGCATCGACGAATAGAGTGGCGAAAGCATGAGCGTCCTGCCTGCAGCTTTTCTATTCCGAGCCGGCTGTAGCAAAGTAGGTGATCATCCGCGATGGCTCGCAAGCCCTCGATAGCGGCATGCCTGCTGGCAAACAGGCCATAGCTGGGCGCACCACCTGCTTCATGGACGTTAGCAATTGTGAGCTCTCCATGCTCGAAGGTAAGTGTGCACAGCTTCCGGTTGCGCCTCAGGCGATGGTTGAACAGAGGCTGGTGGCGCTTGACTTGCGTCGCTTCAAGCAACTGGGCGCCGATGTCGCCAGCTGTACGAATGAACGAGAAGCTGAGGGTTGAGCTATTCAGTCGCGCATCATTCGCAGATCTCAGGTGGTCGAGGACCCGAGTGCGGATATGGATGCTCTTGCCTATATAGAGGGGAACTCCGCCGTGGCCGTGGAACGTGTAGGTACCAGGGGCATTGGGGAGGTCCCGAGCGAACGCGAGTAGGTCGGATAACGATGCCATCGGAAACAAGCGTAGCGTTCAACTCTCATTGCTGCAGCGATGGGTTGTTCAGGTGTTCGAGCGAGCGCAGTGAGAGTGCTTTGGTGGATAGCTTCGAGTGAGCGGACGCAGGCTTACAGTGCTGCTTGTATTACGGATGCCAGCGTCGCACCAAGTCCCATGCAAAAGGCTGATATCCATAGTGAGGGTCGGCGGAAATGGGGCGGCGCGGTCTTCATACAGCCTCCAATAGCTAACTTATGAGTCCTTATGCTCCGCTATGGATGGTGAAGTTGATGTGTCCTGACTTGCTGCTCTCACCAAAGAAAAAGCCCGGCGGGAGCCGGGCTTTTGTTCAGCCAATTACCAGGCTCCAGTGGATTTCAGAGTCGGGGTATTTGAAGCGGAATCCGTCGTAGTCAGACTGAACGGCAATGTTTCCATTCTCGTCTACCAACGTCTTCACTTCGATCTCTGAGATCGCGCGATTCTTGATGCGAATGCTGTCGACACTGCCGGTAAACAATCGCTTGTTTTGGCGCGACAGAATGCTCACCGAGCGGCGTTGCTGACCTGGCCCTACCAGGTACATTGCGACTGACCCCATGGAAAATCTCCCTTTGACTGTTTCTCGACATCCTCCTATGCCACTGGAGGGAGCGCAGATGATTCCTTCATCTCTGTGAAGATCGAGTCAGGGTGGATTGAGGCGAATTCAGTGGGTGTACATTTAGGCGCTTCCGCTCCCACAATAAAGTGTTGAACGCCGGCGGGGATCAAGCGTTTGGCGGCCTCGATCATCCTCAGAAAGATGCTCTCGTGTGGAAGGAGGGGCGCCACGCGGACCGACCAGGAGGCGACCAGCTTGATTACCTACCTAAGGTTTAACAGGCTCAGAGCAAAGCAAAGTCTTCGTCTTACGACACTCTCACGTATTGTGATTGGTGTCCGCTAAGAAAGCTGCGCAACCCCACTTCGATGAAGAACAGTACTACTACTGCGTTGCTAGGTAAAATTCCAACGCGTCGGTAGCGCATCACATGCTATGCGCGTGACGTTCGCAAGACTAGTAGTGATTCGGTCATCGTGCTTCGTCTTGAGTGACACTGAACATGTCACGGCCCAAGTTTTCATCCACTCCGGAGATCCGTGACGGATCTGGTTCGCTGGCTTTTTACAGTTTGAACAGCTTTCGTGGTCTCTGAGGTCTAAGGGAATTGTGGGTCGTCCTTTGCCCATCTTCGAAATGCAGCTCTCATTTCATCGTTTGCGCGGTCCTGATCGCAACCCTCTCTAACGCTCGCTTTTTCAAGAATGGCTGTGTAGTTGATCCAAAAGCCATCGCCGGTGCCGTATCGCTCATATGCCCTGCGCAGTTCGGCCAGCTCTGCTGGGGTGAGGCATGAGGAAGTAGTCGATTCGGTCATGATTGGCACATGAGTCCGGGATTGAAAAATCGTAGCATCAAGGTGCCACGCCCACTAGCCAAGCGGACCGGACGCAGCACGTGGCTAGCTGAGCTCTGAGTGTAGTCGAGCTTGTGAGCTCTTGGTTTGCGTGTGACCTGGTCAGTAGCATCTACACGCTAGCGACGCTCACTGCACCACCTTCTTGCTGCAGTGCGCGTTGTTGCCGGGGTTCTTTGTAAGGTAGATCTTCCTCGCAGCTTCATACGCCTTGCTGCCTTGGTGCTTGCTGATCACCTTGTGATGGCGAAGGGTGCCGAGTTCGTCTAACTCATGTTTAATTCCTTACAGCCACTTCGGTTTGCGAATCGTCACGCTGGGAAGGCCGTTGCTGGACCTACCGATCGTTACATCGGGAGTAGCTTTGGCAATCGCCTCCGCAGCCTGCTTGCCGGCAGTTGCAATCGCGTTGTTCGCGTTCGTGATCGCCATATTGACTTCCCGATTCACGTTGCGGGTCGCTTCTGCCATCTTGTACGGGTCCATCGAGAGGCGGGCGATCTGCCATGCCTGAAACGCGACGCTGTTGGCGCCAAGGACATTGCGCAGCTGGTTCTCAATTTGATCGTATGCTTGGGTGATCGAGTTGTTTGGACCGAAACAACCGTTCGAGGTTCCGATGCCACCCGAGAAGCACTTATCGAGTTCGCGTTCCAGCAGACGACCTCCAGCGCAAGCCACGAAGAGTTTCGGCTGGCCGCCCGTCGTGGCGGCGCACTCAAGCGCGATGGTGGTCTCCGGATTGGGATTGAACATGGACCTGGGAAGAGCGCACAGTCCAATTGTCCAGTAGTTAGGTGTTTGTCCAGCCGCCATTTGAGTGCGCGCGCAGTTGATCAACTGGGCAGCTTCTGGCGGGGTATTTTTCATTGCGAGGCACTGCGGATAGGCGTTCCACGTGTGGCCGTACTCGGCATAACAGGCCGCGGCATCCTGTGCGATCTTGCTGTTGCCGCTTCCGATCTGGTCGGCAAGGATGCACAATCCGAGCTCAGTCCTATCCTGCGCATTTTGAGCGCATTCCATCGCGGCCTTCTCGCGCGTACCAAACGCGGTTCCAGCGACGCACGAGTAGAAGGCTGACTGGTTGCCATCTGCGTTGTTGAAGCAGGCTTGCGCCTGCTGCGCTCCCATTAGTGGCGGAATACCGGCATAGGTACCGTCATTGAATGCATTCGCCGGAATGGGGTTACCAGCAAGGTGAGCGGGACCGGTCGCCACAGATTGGCCTGGCATGGGATAGAACGAAACCGGCGTCACGGGCTGCGGCGGTGGAATGTGCGGTGCTGGGAACTGTGCTGCCCACAGCGGGTTGTAACCGCACTGTGCGAGTGGGACGACGCGGCCTGGCTCGACTGCGATCAGGAGGCCATTGCGCTGAATCCAGAATTGCACACCCGGGACCGCAGACTTCACAGCCATCAGGTTGATACCCGTAGGATCCGGCACTATGGCGTATACCTCTAGGCCGTAGCCGGGTTGTGGCGGTCGAATAAGCTGGCTATAGATGGGTGTCACCGAGCCAAGAGCCGGGTTGAATGCCCTTGTCTCGACAATATCGAGCTGTTGTTTGTGCATGTCGTCGTAGCACTGGCCGACCTTGACCTGCATCTGAGCGTTGGCCGTGCCGATCACCAGCCAAAGGCCTAGCGCGGTCAGAAATCCTGTCATTCCCTTCATCGCATTCCCCTTAGTTCAGAATAAACTGCAGCCTAAGCGCCCCCCACTGGCCCCTTACTTGGGCGGCCAAGTGTCCCATTAGACCGCAAGATGGCGAGACGCTGCGAGCCTGACATACAGGCTCTGTCGCTGAGCTGACGAAGCGCAGCTACGGGGCGGTCACCAATCGCGACGTTCCTGACAGCACCACCAAGTACCAGCCCTGAAGTGCGGCATCGCCATTACGCGCAAGCGCTAGCACGACATCTCTACTAGATCTTCTCACCAAGCGCCTCAGACGCAGGCTATCCGCCTGCCAAATACGCGCTGCCTCTTCGGGAGCCATAGCAGTTCATTCATTGGGATCGCGGAAAAGAGATGCAGATAAGCCCTTCAAGTACCGGTGGTGATCCATGTGGTGACTTTGTCATTCTCTGCCTCAATACATCCCGACAGAGCGTCGGCGCGCTTGGGGATCGCGGGTTCCAGGGAGGCAAACACGCGTCACCGTAAGACCTACGATTCTTTTGCGGAATCGAGCGCTTCATCAAGACCGTAGGCGACGAGCCGCTGAATTCGATCCTTGGAAATGGAAGACATGGCACCGCCGGCTGCCAGTATCTGGCTGCGGACCTCAGTTGCCCAAGGCCGTTCGTCTTCCAGATCACGGTCCAGCATGCGATGCTGGTAGCGTAGCTTCAGCGCCAAGATCACCGTTTTCTGCTTTGTTGGGTGAAGCCCGAGAAAGAGATCTACGAATTTCCGCACATCCAAGGAAGCTAGGACGGGGATGTCATAGAACTCATTGTCTTCGTGATTGGTCAAGCAGATCCGGCGCAGGAACTGACTCGGGTCTTCCACCATCTCCTTGAGAAGGTCCTGAGCGATGGCCGGTCGAAGATCCACCGCGGTCGCATGACGTTTTTGATGAAGATACTCGGAGATTTCCTTGAACTCTGCTGACGAGGCTTCGATGTAGCCCAAGCCAGCGTAGCTATCGAAATCGTCATCGAAGGTGTACTGGCGCCGTTCAAGGGGCTCGAGCAATTGGTGATCGTACAGGTAGTCGATATAGGACTTTGCATCGGCAACGACCTGTGCGCGACTGGCGGTCGTCACCCCGATTTTCGATAGCCTAAGCTGAATGCCGAAAACATGCCGCATCTCGCCGAGGATCGTGTACTCATGCGCGCCGAAAGCCCGTGTCATCTCGGCGAACGCCACTTTGAACTCTTCTTCCGTACGCTCATGAGAATTCCAAACGGTACGCCACGCGGGCTCCTTCTCCGCCGTAAAGAAGAATGAACTGCCATCCAGCTCATCACGAAGCTTTCGACGGTCAATGATGCCTCTCACGATCAGGTCGACCAAGGTATTGTCCGAAAAAAGGTCCGCATCGATCTGCGCAAGGGGATAGCGGTCGTTGACCGCGACAATTCTTGGCGCAACGTAGTCTTGCTCTTTTCGCCTGATGTGCGACGACAAGAGGTGGACTCGGCGATTCTTCATGTCATCCCCGTCGAGCCGCCCTGCCTTGACTTCGAAAGAGAGCGCGAACATGAGAGCCAGCAGGACTTTCATCGCCTGTTCGCTCTTGCGATGTCTCTCTTCCAGAACGATGTAGAGTCGTTCGAAGTCCAGGATGGTTTGCTGTAGAACTCGCAGATTGTTCATCTCAGACTGGTGATACAGCTCCGAGATGGTGGATGAGGCGGAGGAGAGGAGCTTTCTCGCCGGCTCACCCTTTGCCGAGGACACAAACCCTTCCAGCGCCTCTTCGAATGAGGACTGCACTTCGAATGTCCTGCCCACGAGCTTCTCGCGTATCCGCCTGTACTGAGGTTGATCGTCGATCTCGTTCTCGTTCGCGATGAGGATGACCTTGCGGCCCTCGTGCTCCACGAGCATATTGATGTAGCCCATTACGGCGTTGATGGGCATCTCACACCGCTCTAGATCGTCAAACACGTAGACGTCGGCCTTGGACTTGTTGAGGAAGTCCTTCGCTTTCAGATCTAGCTCCACGTTGAAATACTTCCCGATCGACTTGAGCGCCCTGCCTCCCAGTACAACGCCCTTGTTCGCCAGCACGGGATACATCCCTTGAAGGATAGCGTCATCGATGTCATCAACCGATTGGATGCCGTAGAGACTCACATAGATGTACGGCGTCGTTTCCTTGTCCAGCGTGTCCAGGAATTTCTTGACGACGAAGGTCTTTCCGATCCCCCAGGGGCCATTCAGAAGAACGGCGAATCCCGGTGGAGTGGGCAGCGAAAGGTAGTAGCGTAGGTATTCCTTGACGTGAACGTTCCGATCCGCCATCTCATTCCCGGAACTCTTGATTGCTCCGTATGGTGCGGCTGGAGTGCGCTCTTCTTCTTTCGACGGCATGAATTTCTTCCAGATCCGGCTGATCATCGAACTTTCCAATTCGTCAGTTCACTCACGGAGGTTGAGTCCGTGAAGCTGACGCGTGTTGACGGGTGACTTGACGTAGCTAGCTTCCGGCTTTCCAAGGATGGCAACCAAGAGCCGGCTGACTAACGCCTGCATCTGGAGCGGCGTGTTGCCAGGATCTGCTGCCGGCTGATTGCCACCATAGATCGAGAATCCAAGCGGCTCGCCAAAGAAGAGCCCCTCGTGGAAGGCGTTGTTGCGAACAACCGAAAGCGACGACGGCGTTGTGGTGGCGTGCCTGGCCCAATCAGGGACCGGCATGTCGAACGCCGCGCACATCCACTGAATACGCTCACCGTGGCTTCGAGGGAGCTTTACCCCTCCCTTGGCTGAAATGAGCTGGAAGCACCCGTCCAGTGCCATGTAGAGGTACTGGAACCGCTCAAAGGGAAGGCTCTGAGGATTGTGCGACAGGAACAACGCATGGATGACGGCCGCAACGCGCTTGGGGGCCCGGGAATCGGCAGGCTCGGCATTGAGAAAGTCCAACGCCAATCCGATGGCATCGGATTCATCGCATGGGCGAGTCAGAACGAAGTCCACGAGCTTACCGGGCTTCGTCGGCGCCGCATCAAGAAAGCCGGCCTCGGTCGTCGTCAATGGCATGCCCAGGAAGAAGGCAAGGCACCACACGATGAACTCAAGGTCGAGTGGGTTGGTGCTTTGATGAAGGGTCAGGACGTGAGTTTTGGGCATTCCAAAGACCCGGGCGGCATAGGGCATTAAGCGGGCCTTCCCGCTGAATACGTCCAGATGACCTTGCGCTCCGGAGTAGATCCAGTCTTTTACGGTACAGGGATCTTTCGTTACCGCTGCAATGGATTCCTGGAGAGTGGTGAGCGTTCGGACCGAAAAGCGATCCGTATCTATGTCGCAGAGCTTTGGGTAGTAGCCGAACTCGGCCGAGACTCCCCTTCTCGGAGAGTCGAGGGGCAGTTCTTCCATGATCTCACGTTCCTTGGCGTCCGCTGGATGTACTCATCTATATGGTTACGCCATCGACGGCCGCCCGCAATGCCTCCTCGCCAGGGCGTGTGCAGTTTTTTGTAGCAACGGGTTTCGAGTTACAGAAAAATCTGCGCATGCCCTTAGATCGGGACGTCCGAATTGGCGCGTACACGTAGAAGGAGCTACTAGGGTGGCCCGCCAGTCAAAGAGGCGCGCAAATCGGCGCTGCGCTTTGCATTGGTCAGCTAACTGGATCTAGGGGATGGTGGTTGCTTATCGCAAGTTCAGCAAGAATTACACCTTGTGGATCGCAACCCTTGTCACAAGATCGAGTGGGGGCATGGATGGGGGTATTGCGGATCGAATGAATATTGAAATGTAATAATAATCAATAGGATGTGCTGCAGTTTCGGATCCCTCCGGGCGCGCCAGATTGAAGTCCGGGCCAGTCCCAGGACAGCAGAAACCCCGGAGAAATCCGGGGTTTCTGCTTTTCAGCCCTTCCAGAACGAGTAGTGGAACCGTTGCCGCCTGGATTCCTTGAGATGGTGCCGGGACGTGACGCTGCGGCGGAAGCCTGCAACCCTGCATGCGCTGGTTCCATCGACACCAGCGCAGCGCCAGGCCTGGCGGCAGGACGCTACGCGTTTCCGACGATGACCATCTGCAGCCGCTTGTAGCGCTGCCGGAGTGGCAGGCCCTCAGAGGTTGATGCGCACGCCAAGCTGGAATGCACGGCCCGGCAGGGGCGCGATGTACTTCAACGGTGAGTTGTGCGGACGGGCCTCTGCGTCGAGCAGGTTCGAGCCGTTGAGGAACACCTCGATCGCGCTTGCGTAGCCACCACGCGGCTGGAAGCGATGGCTTACCTGCATGTCCAGCATGTTGAAGCCATCCAGTGGCACTTCCTCGCTGACATTCTTCCCAAGGTACTTCTGCTTGTCGTAATAGGTGCTGGAGATACCGGCCTTCCAGTCGCCTTTCTGCCAGCCGATGTTGGCGCCATAGCGATTGGTGGGCATGTTGGGCAGGTAGTGGCCGTCGTTGTGTGCCCGCAGTGAATCCGGATGGTCTGCTCGGTTCTTCACCAGGTCGGTGAACGCGGAGAGGTTCAGGCTGCCCCAGCGACCGAGTTCCAGCGTCTGCGAGACATCGACCTCGAAGCCCTTCACCGTGGTGTCGGTCTGCTTCCAGTACTTCAGCGGCAGGCGATTGGCGGTCTGCAGGCCGGAATACCCCTGATAGAGGTAATTCTCGTATTTCATGACGTAGGCGGTCGCGGAGATGTCGAAGCCGCGGTTGTTGAACAGCAGGGCGAATTCAACGTTCCTGGCACGCTCGGGCTTCAGGTTCTGGTTGCCTTCTTCCTGGGTCATGACCGAGTAGTGGGCGTTGCTGGCATACAGTTCATTGACCTCCGGCGCCCGTTGCGACGACGCATAGCGGGCCTTGGCGCTGAGGTGGCTTCCGAGTTCGGCGCGCGCCCCCAGGTTGTAGCTGTTGAGCGTGAACGACCTGTCCTCCAGCTTCGAGTTGGCCGAGTTGCGTGAGGTCTTGAAGGCACTGCTGCGGATGTCATGATCCACGCGCTCGTGGCGGAACCCGGCATCGAAGGAGACCGCGGTGAAGTCGAGGCTCTGTTTCAGGAATACCGCATTGGTCACGCTCTGCACATCGGGCAGGTAGCGCAACGTGCCGCTGCCGCTGATATCGCGCGTGCGCTGGTTGAGCCCGAGCAAGCCGCTGAGCGGACCAGCGCGACGCTGTGCCAGCAGCACTTCGGCCTGGTAGGTATCGAACTGGTACTCATTGGCCGTGCTTGTCCCCAGCTGTTCGGCCGAGGTATTGCTGAGCTGCGACATGCGCAGGTCAGCGCTTTCAAACAGCGGGAACGGATCCTGCACGTTGGCCTGCAAGGCGTACTTGGTCTGTTTGAGTACGACGCCGACCGGGCGGCTCTGGCTGTGGTCGGCGCCGAAGGACAGGTTGTCCATCGAGAAGCCCGGCACCCCGTACTCGCTGTCCTTGGCGTCGATGCTGATGCCGACATAGCCGCGGTTGAAGAAGTAGGTCGAACCGGCGGCAATGTTTGTGTTGCGGAAATAGCTGTTGCCCAACGTGCCGCGGTAATTCGGGGTGACATCGCGGTTGATTTTGTTCTGCACATACGAAGGCGTGCCCGCCACATAGTCCGGGTTTGCCGGATTCACGTAGGTCTTGCCCTGCCAGACCGATGACGGCTGGTTGGTATAGAACGAGAAGCTGCCGTCCGCCCAGTCGGGGTTCTCGGTCATGAACTGGTCGATGTAGGGCTGCGAGGCCTTGTTGTAGACCTGCTGGATGCGGGCTTCTTTCTGGCAGCTGTCGGCCAGGCCGCTGTTGACCCCGCCGCCGGCCGGGAACAGCTGGCTGTCGCAGACACTGGCCTTGCTGTTGCCGGGGATGTCGTAGTGCGAGATGCGCTGGTGCGACATCTGCAGGTTGGTCGAGAAGTTGCGCTGGTTGTTGAAGTTCATCCGGAAGCCCTGCGCATCGGCGGCGTTGAAGCCCTGCCGGAGCACCAGCTCGATGTCCTGGTCCTTGTCCTCCATCTTGGTGGAGATGATGCCGGAGTCGACATCGACGCTGCCGCCGATCGCGTTGCCGCCGTGACGGACGCTGTCCGATGACTTGTTGACGCTGACGCTGCGCACGAACAACGGATCGAAGGGAATGGCGATATCACCGCTGAGCGCGTTCATGCCGAGGATGGACTGGCCATCCTCCAGTACCTGCACGCGGTTGCCGGTCAGGCTGCGGATGACCGGCGCGCCGGCGTTCGGGCCGAAGGCGCTGTTCTGCACGCCTGGCACGCGTTCCAGCATGCCACCCAGGGTGCGGTTCTGCGCCTGGGTGTTCTCGACGACAACGATGCTGTCGATCCTCGAAGCCTTGTCTGCCCGGACCTTGACGGTGGGCAGGGTGGTGTCGTCTGCGGCGTAGGCGCTCTGGACAACGAGCAGCACGGCGGCCGCAAGTACGTGTTGACGCATGGATCATCCCCGTGGAAATTGGAATGTTATAATATATCGTTTAAAGAAAAGCGAAAGGCCCTCTGCTGCCGCGGCCAAGTGCGGGGCATTCCGTGGGAGGTGGTGCTCGCCGGGGAGATCGTTCGCGCACCGGTGTTGCTGCGCGCTGGCGCAGGGAGCCAGGTTCGAGATGATGGGAAACCAGCTAATGGGTTCCGCCAACATTGCCCCGAAGCTCCCGAAGCTCCCGAAGCTCCCGAAGCTTCGGAGGCTCCCGAGGCTCCCGAGGCTCCCGAGGCAGCCAGACAGCCAGACAGCCAGACAGCCAGACAGCCAGACAGCCAGACAGCCAGACAGCTGGGCAGCTGGGCAACCGGGTCGTTTCGCTGGTCGGCGGTCGCTGTTGCAGCTGCCGGCGGCATGCGCGGTTTGCGTGCAATCCCAACTTATCGGATGATAGTGATTCCTATTCGCAATATTTGCCCATGGTCAACGCTTCGCCGGCACCGGCGCCTGATTCCCTGCAGGGCCTGTACGTCGCGCACCATGGGTGGTTGTTGCAGTGGCTGCGCCGACGCATGTCCGCGGACGAGGCAGCAGCGGATCTGGCGCAGGACACCTTCGTGCGCCTGCTGCAGAAGCCACAGTTGCCAACGCTGGAGCAACCGCGCGCTTACCTGACCCGCATCGCCAACGGCCTGGTCATCAATCTGTGGCAGCGCCGCGCGCTGGAGCGTGCGTGGCTGGAGGTGCTGGCAAGCCTGCCCGAGGCGCTGGTACCTGATGAGGAACAGCGACAGATAGCCCTGGAAGCGCTACTGCGCATCGACCGCATGCTGGACGCATTGCCTCCGCGCGCACGTGAGGCCTTCCTGCTGTCGCAGCTGGACGGGCAGACCTATGCGGTGATTGCCACGCGCCTGGGCGTGACCGAGCGCACCATCAAGCGCGACATCGTGCTGGCGATGGCGGCCTGCCTCGAGGCCATGGATTGATCCGCATGCAGGAGCCATTGGCCAGGATCGATGTGTCCATTCCCGCGCCGGTGCTGCATGAAGCGGCGGAATGGCTGCTGCGTTTCCGCGAAGGCGAACTCGATGCCAGGGAGCGCGCGGCCTGGCAGCGCTGGCTGTCCAGCAACGACCTGCATAGGCGCGCCTGGCAACGCGCGGAGCGCTTGACCGGTCTGCTCGACGATGTGCCCGGTGCGGTAGGCAGTGCGCCCTTGCAACAGGCTCGCCGTACGCGGCAGGGCCGCCGCGCCGCGTTGGCGGCCATCATGGGAATGATGGTCGGCGCGCCGCTGGCGCGCCTGGCGTGGCAGCGCGAGCCCTGGCAACACATTGTTGCCGACGGCAGCACCGGCATCGGTGAGAGGCGCGCGCTGCGCTTGGCAGATGGCAGCGAACTGCAGCTCAACACCGATACGCGGATTGCGCTCACCTTCAATGAGCAGCTGCGGCAAGTGCAGCTGCTGCGCGGTGAAGTGCTGCTGCAGGAAGCGACGGATGATCGTGTTCCAGCACGGCCCCTGCTGCTGCAGCTGCGCAACGCGCATCTATCTGCGCTGGGCGCGCGCTTCGCCGTGCGCATGTGGGATGACCATGCGCGCGTGGCGGTGGAGCAGGGCGCGGTGCGGATCCAGCTCGGTGATGGCGGCGATGTCACCCAGCTGGTGAGCGCAGGCCAACAGGCGGTCTTCAACGCGACCGGCATCAGCGCGGTCACCGCGCTACAGCGCAACAGCCTGGCCTGGGTGCAGGGGGTGCTGCATGCCGAGGCCATGCCGCTGGGGGAACTGTTGTCCGAGCTGGCGCGTTACCGCAGCGGCGTCGTGCGCTGTGATCCGGAGATCGCCGGCCTGCTGGTGTCCGGCGTGTTCCAGCTGGACGACACCGATACCGTGCTCGCGCTGCTGCAGGCGGGTTTCCCGCTGCGCGTGCGCTATCGCAGCCGCCTGTGGGTGATGGTCGACCCCGCCTGAGACCGGGATGTCCCTTTTTGCCGGTTGGCCGGGCAAGGAAGTGAACCCTTTCAATTCCTTTCTGTCACGGACCCTGCCATGTCTTCGCGTCCCCCTGTTGTCCGCACCTCGCTGGCCCTTGCCTGCCTGGTCGCGCTTTCGCTGCCATTGCCGCAGCCGGCCTTCGCCCAGAGCGGCACATCTGCAGCCAGCGAAGGCAATGTGAGCTTCAACCTCCCGGCCGCGCCGTTGGCGCGGGCATTGAACGACACCGCGACGGCCGCCGGTGTTTCGCTGAGCTATGACCCGGCACTGGTTGCAGGCCGCGCTGCGCCCGCATTGCAGGGCCGCTACACGGTGCGCGCAGCGCTTGCGCGGCTGTTGCAGGGCACGGATCTGGTGGCACGCGAAGTCAGCCCGGGTGCGTGGAGCATCCAGCGCGTGGCCAGCACTGACGGCGATGCCGTGGTGATCGGTACGTTGCGGGTTGGTGGAGAGCGCTCGGCCGATCCCACCGGCATCGAGCGCGATGAGCGCGGCTATGACGATGTCTACGACCTGGACCTGTCCACCGTCTACGCCGGACGCGAGCAGATCGAACGCTACAAGGGCGCTGCACCGGCTGACATCTTCAAGGGCATGGTCAACGTCTACAGCGGCGATGCCCGCAACAGCGGTGCGCTGGATCCCAACATCCGCGGTATCCAGGGCCCGGGCCGCGTGCCGCTGACCATCGACGGCACCGAGCAGGCGCTGACGGTCTGGCGCGGCTACATGGGCGCGAACAACCGCAACTACATCGATCCCAGCCTGATCGGCGGCATGCAGGTCATCAAGGGCCCGGCGATGCTGCGTGGTGCCAACACCTCGGTGGGCGGCGCGGTGCAGATCAAGACGCTCGACGTGGACGACATCCTGCTGGAAGGCGAGAGCTTCGGCGGTGAGTTGAAGATGGAGGCCAGCGACAACGCCATCGATCCGAAGTTGCCGACCCTGTTGACCGGCAAGCCGATCGGCAGCGTGCCGGGTTTCCCGGCCAGCCAGGTCAATTTCTACGACCCGACCCTGTACCAGCATCCGCGTACCAGTGGCAGTGGCAGCTTCGGCAGTGACCAGGCCTGGCGGCTGGCGCTGGGCCTGCGCAAGGAGAACTTCGACCTGATGGCGGCCTATGCCTTCCGCGAAAAGGGTAATCACTTCGCCGGCAAGCATGGCAGTTCGTTCTATGACAACGAACCGACCAACAGCTGGGACTACGTGCCGTACCTGGCCAAGGTCTATGTGCCTGGTTCGGAGATCCTCAATTCCTCCAGCCGCATGGAATCGTGGCTGGTCAAGGGCACCTGGCGCCTGAGCGACAGCCAGGTGCTGCAGCTCAACGTGCGCGACACGCAGTCGCGCTATGGCGAGATCATGCCCTCGCGCATCCAGTGGGATAGCACCGTCACCGATGGCATTCCGCAGTGGCCGCTGAGCCAGGTGGATGCGCGTGCGGTGAACCTGGAATACAAGTGGCGCCCGGGGCTGGACTGGGTGGACCTGCGCGCCAACCTGTGGCGCACCGATACCGACAGTGCGACCTACAGCAGCGGCGGCCTGCCGAACGATCGCATGAACTGGTACAACGACGTCGACAAGGTCTATGTCACCCCGGACCACTTCCGCAACACCGCGATCGCCAACAGCAAGAACGCGCGCACCGGTTTCTCGTTCGACAACAAGATGCAGCTGAGCGACAGCCTGGACCTGACGGTCGGTGGCAACCTGCAGAAGGAAACCCTCAGCTCCAAGGATGCCTACAACGATCCGGAGATCACCGGCTATTGGCGCGGCAAGCCGCGCGCTGGCTGGCGCCGTGAGTATGATCTCAGCGCCCTGTTCGAATGGCGGCCGATCGACAAGCTGCTGCTCAGCGCGGGTGTGCGCTACCAGAACTGGCAGTCGTTCGATCAGTTCCTCGCGCGCCAGCAGCGGGCCGGCGTGTTGCCGACCAGCAGCCAGGAGGCTTCGGGTCGGGTGATGAAGTGGAACACGCTGGAGCACTACACCCAGGCCGAGATCGACACGTCGGTCGCCCAGATGACCGACATCATGGAAAGCCAGTGGCCCATCTACGAGGAGTTCTTCGGCTATACACGTGAGCAGTTCGTGGCGGAGTTGCTGACCCCAGCCCTCGACGAAGTCCGCAGCCGCACCACCTACACCGCCAACAACGAGATGCTGTGGAAGCACGATGGCCAGGGCCGTTACAACCGCGCTGACAATCCCTGCATCAACGGCGCAATCGACTTCAGCAACGTCGAGCTCAGCGGCGGCCGCAAGTGCTGGTCTGATGGCCCCTATCCCGGCCAAAGCGTCAATGGCGAGCTGATTCCCTTCGCCACGGTCGACAACACCGCGCGCAGGCAGCGCGGCGCCGGCTGGGTGCCGTCGTTCGCCGCGACCTATGAGTTCAGCGAGCACAGCCGCGTCTACCTGCGCCACAGCCAGGTGCGCCGCTTCCCGGCCTTGTTTGAGAGCACGATTGGCTTCTCCAGCGTCCAGGACAGCTATGGCCTGAAGCCGGAGCATGCTTTCAACACCGAGTTGTCGTGGGTGCAGGACTTCGGCCAGCTGCTGGACGGCAATCCGCTGGCGGACCTGAAGATCGCCTACTACCACCACCGCACCCGTGACGTGATCGAGCGCAGCCCGCAGCTGACCTTCTCCAACATCGACGAGCAGACCATTCGCGGCGTCGAGGTGCAGGGTCGCTTCGACAACGGCCGCTTCTTCACCGATATCAGCGGTGCGTGGAATCTGGAAAACCGTGTCTGCGACGAGCACACCGCGATGCTGCTGGACAACACCGGCGGCGTCTCCAACTGCGTGGAAACCGGCTTCGTCGGTGGCTACCTGGTGACCATGGCCATCCCACGCTACACCTTCAACTGGACGGTGGGGACGCGCCTGTTTGATGGCCGCCTGGAGCTTGGCAGCCGCATCGTCCACCACGCGCCGCAGGAAAGCGTGTTCAAGGACAACTACGGCACCCAGTCGGCGACGATTTCCTATTACCTCAACACGCCGCTGCAATGGGGCCGCATCACTACTTACGACGCCTACGCCACGTGGCGCGTCAACGACCGTGCGACGGTTGAAGTGGTGGGGACCAACCTGGGAAACCTGTACTACATCGATCCGCTGACCCGCTCTTCCATGCTGGCGCCGGGCCGCACGCTGAAAGCGAGTTTCAACTATCGATTCTGACCCAGTGCGGTGTGCTTGAAAACGCCGCATGCAATGACAAGGTCCGCCCGGATGTAGATCCGGGCGGGCTTTCTGTTTGCAGACGCCGCTGGTTGCCAGCAAAGGCGTGGTGATGCGTTCGCGGCAAGCGAACGGCAACGAATCCGACGCAGCTGCTGTCAGCGAATGAAGAACTCGACGGGCGTGGTGATCTGCACCGGATCGCCTTGCACTTCATCCGGTGGCGACGGTAACGGACTGGCGCGCTGCACGGCGGCGAGCGCCTCGCCATCCAGCAAGGCATTGCCACTGCTGCGGGCAAGCCGCGCCCACTGCACGCCGCCGCTGCGGTCCACCGCGTACTCGATCAGGCTCACGCCCTCGCTGCGACGTCGCTGTGCCGCACGCGGGTAGCGTTTGTAGCGCTGCAGATGCGCCAGTACCAGCGCCTGCCAATTGGCCTGTGATGGATTGGCGGCACCGGCCGAGGATTGCCGGGCGGTGTAGTGGGGGCTGCTGGGCGCCTGCACGCTGGGTGGTGCAGTTGATTGCAGCACCTCGGCAGTTTCCACTGAGGCAGGTTGTTGTTGCTGTCGCTCTGCGGCTGGCGGTGGCAGCGCTGCATCTGCCGGTTGGGTGGGTGAGGGCGGCGCAACTGCCGTCGTTGGTGTCGCCGCTGCCTGCACGGGCTGCGGCAGCTGTTCCTGCTGCAGCGGCCCCGGTGCCAGATCCGTGGGCGGCACCGGCGGTGCGCTCGGCAGTGGCGCCAGCTCCAGCATCACCGCTTGCGGAGGCAACGGCGGCGCAGGTGGCGGCGACCACGATGACCAGACCGCAGCGCCGCCGACCACCAGTGCATGCACGCCAAGCACGACGCACAGGCTGCGACCCCAGCGTGGGCCCTCGGTCGCATGTGGTGTCCAGTTCACGGCGTGGCCTGCTCCAGTCCGACCAAGGCCACCTTCAGGTAGCCGGCAGCACGCAGGCTGTTCAAGGTGTCCATCAAGTCGCCGTAAGCGACACCCTTGTCGGCGCGCACGAAGATGCGCTGCTCGCGGTTGCCGGCGGTGAGTGCATCCAGTGCCGCGGCCAAGGTCGGTGCAGTGATCGGGTCCTGGTTCAAGCGCAGCGACAGATCCTGCTGCACGGTCAGGTATACCGGCTCATCGGCACGCGCTTGCGGCTGCGCCGTGGATGCCGGCAGATCGACGGCGACGTCCACGGTGGCCAATGGCGCGGCGACCATGAAGATGATCAGCAGCACCAGCATCACGTCGATGAAAGGGGTGACGTTGATCTCGTGGTTCTCGTCGGGCGCTTCGTCCTGCTCGTCGGTCCTGATCGCCATGCTCACGGCGCTCCGGAGGGGTTGAAGGCGCGGCGGTCGAGGTCGCGCGAGACCAGCTGCTGCACGCTGGCTGACAGGTCGCCGCTGTCGCCGCGCAGCGCTGCAAGCTGCCGGCTCAGGTGGTTGTAGATGACCACCGCGGGAATCGCCGCGACCAGCCCAAGCGCGGTGGCAAGCAAGGCCTCGGCGATACCGGGTGCGACCACGGCCAGATTGGTGGTGTTGGCCTGGGCGATGCCAACGAAGCTGTTCATGATGCCCCACACCGTGCCGAACAGGCCGACGAAGGGTGCGGTGGCACCAATGGTCGCCAGCAGCCCGGTGCCACTGCGCAGCTGGCGTGCATGCGCGAGTTCAATGCGCTGCAGGCGCGAGCCGACCCGTTCCTTGATGCCGTCGGTACTGCCAACGCTGGGCGAGCGCTGCAGCTCATCCTGTGCCTCGGCCAGCAACGCCGAGACGATGGCACTTTCCTGCCCGGACGTGGCCAATGCCGTGGGCAGGGTGTCCGCCGCTGCGAGTGCGCCGCGTGCGGTTTGCATGCGCTGCGCCTCACGTCGCAGCTGCCGGTGCTTGGCCAGCAATACCGTCCACGTTGCCAGCGAGGCAATGGCCAGACCGACCATCACCGTCTGCACCACCCAGTCTGCATGCAGGAACATCTGCCATGGGCTGAGATTGCTGGGCAGGTTGGTCGTCATGCGTGCTCCTGGTTGGTCGCGCTGTCCGCGGGTGGTGATGGGTCTGTTTGCTTGGGGGATGGCAGCAAGCCAGCTGCACCCAGCGTCGACAAGGTGTTGTAGAAAGCGCTGGTGGAGACATGCATGTCGCCCTGTTTCAGGGAAGCGGCATGCAACAGCTGCGGACTGAGGCGTCCGTGTGCGGCCAACACCAACGGCGCCAGCCGCAAGGTGGCAATCCGCGCCGAGGTCACCCGGATGCCGGCGCCACGCAGTATCGCCGAGTGGATGTTGCGGACTGGCAGCGGCAGGCTGGCCGGCGTTGTCAGGGGCATGATCAGTATCCTCAATGGATGAGCGCACGTGGTGCGGGACGCGACAGCACGTAGCCGGCGCTGGCGATGAAGAACAGGCCGATGCCCAGCGCCAGCTTCCAGCCGGGGTGCGCCGTGCAGAAGAAGACCAGGTAGCCCACCGCCATGCCAAGCGCAGCGAAGGTCTTGCCTTTCCTGCTGACCGCGCCTTGCTCACGCCACAGGCGCAGGCTGTGGCCGTAGCGCGGGTGTTGCAGCAGGTAGCGTTCCAGCCGCGGTGACGAACGCGCGAAGCAGGCCAGCGCCAGGATCAGGAAGATGGTGGTGGGCATCACCGGCAGCAGTGCGCCGATGATGCCCAGTGCCAGCATCCAGCAGCCGGCGCAGAACCATAGCCAGCGCATCAGGTCACCGCCACCGGGTCGGCATGCAGTTCCGTTTCGACATGGCTGCGCACGGTCTGGAACGCCGTGCGTGCCCCCTCCACCACCGAGGCTTCCTGCGCGGCCGCCAGCGGTGCGGCGTCCAGCGCGGCAGTGAAGCTGCGCCAGTGCCGCGCTGCGCCGTCGGCATGCGCGGCCAGGTGGCGGGCGCCGAAGTCGGCGTGCAGCTGCAGTCGGTCCCGCGCCAGCTTGAACAGCACGGCGCCGCCAAGGTTGGAGCCTTCGGCCACGTACAGCCAGCCCAGGGCGTCGGGCAGGGCGATGTTGGCGTCCACTGCAGGAGTGCTGCCGGTGGGAATACCGCTGCCGAGATCCTGCAGGTCGAGTGCGATCCTGGCCAACCGCCGGCGCTCGGCCAGATCGGGGATCAACGCCAGTAGTCCGTGATGCGAGTAGAGCGCATCGATATCGCGGTGGAAGCGATACTGCACGCGCAGGAAGCGCGTGAAGCTGTCACGGCTGGCAAAGATGTCTGCTGCCATGACCCGCTTGTCCAGGCTGTCATGGGTGCTGTGGGTGGCGGCCTTCAGTTGCTGGCTGCGCGAAACAACGGTGCTGTGTGTGCTCATGTGCGATCCCCGGTGATGCAGGAAGTGGTTGGGGGGTCAGAAGCTGCGTTCCAGCTTCAGGCTGGCGGTGCTGCGGTCATAGCTGTAGAGCCAGTCGACGTTGCTGGAGACGACGTTGTAGCGAAGGCTCAGCAAGGGCGTGAAGCCGGCGAAAGCCAGGCGCTTGGCCTTGATGATCAGTGTGTAGTTGCGCTCATCGTCATCGCGGCGGACGCCGAGCATCGGGCTGTACAGGTCGTAACTGCGGCGGCGATAGGAGGCGAACAGGGTGTGGCTGAAGCCTTCCGGCCATTGCAGTGATGCGCCGAGGCGGGCACCAAGCGAGCGGTAGTTGTTGCTGCGGTCGCGGGCATCGCTGTCCAGTGCATCGAGACCGCCGAAGGCCATCCAGTGGCTGCCCAGGCTGCGGAAGTAGGTGGCCGAAGCGGTGCGCTGCACACCGTCGAGATTGCGCGCGTAGTCGCGTTGCCGGTAGCTGAGATCCTTCCAGTCGGCTTCAAGTTTCAGCATGGAGCGCTGGCCAGGCGTCCAGCTCCATTCGGCATGCACGCCCGGCGCGCCGAACAAGGCGCTGTTGCCCAATGCGTAGTAATCGAACGAAGGTGCCAGCGCGACGTTGTGGCGAGCACTGCGGAAGCTGTAGCCCACCTGCACCGCGGCGTTGAGCTCGTTGTAGGCGCTGTTGTCGCGGTAGTTCTGGCCGAACGCGAGTGCGCGCAGGTAGACACCGTGGTGTCCGCGCAGCGCATGCCGCTTGTTGAGGGTGGCATCGTAGTCAATGCCGCTGGCGGTGATGGCCTCGGGCAACTTGCGCTCGATCAGGCAGTCGCCGGTGACCAGCAGCAACAGGCAGGTGCGACTGGCCGAGGTGCGGTTGGCGTTGTCGGTCCAGCTTGGTCCGGCAGCATACGAGCCGCTCCAGCGCTCGCGCTGGGCCAAGGCCTGGCGGAAGCTGGCGATGGTGGTGCGCACGCCCTCGGTCTTCGGGTCGTTGGCATCGATGCTGGTGCCGACTTCTGCGAACAACGCGTCTGCCTCGCGATCCTGCTGGTCTTCGAACAAGGTGCGGGCCAGCTCGAGCCTGGCTGGCATGAAGTCCGGCTGCAGGGCGAGCAGGGCGCGGTACTCGGCGGCCGCCTGCGCGTGCTTGCCCTGGATGCGCAGCAAGCCGCCCTGGGCGTAATGCACCAGCAGTTTGTCGTGGTTGGGCAGGGTCAGGTATTCGTTGAGGAAGTGTGCGGCCAGGCTCCACTGCCGGTGTTGCAGCGCCAGATACAGTGCGCGGCCGACGTCGTCGACGTTGTGGCCGATGACATGACGCTCGCCATCGATGGTCAGCGTCGGGCGCTCGGTGTCCAGTTCGTCCTTGAGCAGCTCGCGCTCGCGGGCCTGTGCTTGCTGATCGATGCGCTGGTCGAGCAGGCGGCGTGTATCGGCCTGCTCCTGTGCGAAGCAGGCAGATGACAACAGCAGGCCTGCCAGCAGCAGTGCCGCAGGAAGCGCGAAGGCAGACCGGCGTCGACGGTCGTTGGGAAAACAAGAATGCATGCAATGGCCATCGAGGGAGGCAAGGATTGGCGGACGCTGGCTGGTCCTTGCCGGTAGCAGTCGAATTACAGCGGTTGACGGATGGTCTCAGCCGTCAGTTCTTGGTGCCGCCCCAGGCGATGTTGTAGGCCGGGTTGCCGAAATCGACGATGCCGGCGACGGAAGTCGCGCCTGCGCCGAAGAAGTCGCCCTTCACCGTACCGGTGGTGAGCACGAAGTTGCCCGGGATCACCCATTGGCCGGCATTGGCCGCATCGAAGTGACCGTTGGTGTCGAACGCGATCTGGCTGCCGCTGGTGCCCAAACGGATCAACGTTGCGCCGATCGACAGGTCACCGTGGAAAGTGCGGCTGCTGAAGTTGGCGGTCAGGCTGCCGGTCAGGTTGGTGTTGGCGCCGTAGCGATGAAGACCGGTCAGTGTGTAGCCAACCGCGGTACCGGTGGCAGCGGTGTAACCAGTCTTGTCGCCCACGTAATAGACCTGGCGGTTCTGGTAGGTCGGGCTACCGGTATTGCCGTTGGTCGACCATTCGCCGAACCAGACATCGCCAGTACCCACCTTTACGAAATTGAAGCTGCCCAGGCCTGCGTGCGCCGGGTCGGTCGGATCACCCGGGGTACCGGTGGTGATCGGGTCGTGCAGCTGGTACACGGTCATGCCTTTGTCGGTGCCCGGGTGCAGTTCGGTTGCGGCGCTGGACGGGGTCAGGCCCTGGAAGTCGACCTTGATGCCGGCGGCATAGCTGGAGATGCCGACGCCGGCTTTGCCAGCGGTGTGCGGACCGTACGGAACCTGCGATTCGCCGACGGTGATGGTGGAAGCACCGGAGCCAGCGGACTGGGCGCCGACGATGTTGGCGGCTGCGGCGGTACCTGCCAGGGAAACCACGGTCAGGGCGACGGCGAGTTGGGAAAGACGCTTGTGCATTTTCATGATCATTTCTCTCTTGAGGTGACGAAGAAAAGTTGACTGCAGTGACGGTTCGGGTTGCGGTGGACTCCTTGCTGCTACGGGTTGATCAGAAGCGCGCGGTCACGCTCAACTTCAGCGTGCGGCCCGGAGCGGGCAGCAGCGAGCGGGTGGCCGGGTCGGCGTAATAGCGATCGGTGAGGTTGGTGCCGATAAGCTCCAACTGCACGGTGTCGTTGACGCGGTAACTGGCATAGGCGTCGAACAGCCAGGTGGTGTCCCAGGAGAACGGCACGTTGAACACGCCAAGGTTCTGGTTGGTGGCTTCGGAAAATGCTTCCAGGTCACGGTTGGGTTTGCGGCGCTGGTAATAGACAACACGCGTGCCAAGTTCCAACCGTTTGTCCAGGAAGCGTCCGCCCAGCGACCAGTTGGCTGAGGTCTCCGGCGAGGCCTGGGTCAGCAGCCAACTGCCGATGAAACCCTGATCGACGCAGGTGGGCGTGCCAGTGACGTTGGGGTCGATGGTGATCGCGGTGTGCTCATCACAGACCTCGTTCTTGAGGGTGTGCGCAACCGCAAGATCGGTGAAGAAACGACCATTGTCATATCGGCCCTGGAACTCCACGCCCTGCACGAGCTGCTTGTCGATGTTGCGGAACAGGAAGTTGTTGTCGCGTTCGATCAGGTCATCGGTGCGGCGGTGGTAGTAGCTCAACTTGAGGTCGGCGATGGTGTCATCGCCGAGCAGATGCCCGAGCTCCTGGATATAGCCCAGCTCGTAGCTGTAGGTATGCTCCGGCTCGAGGTCGCGGAATGGGCTGACGCTGGCACCGAAGGCGATCACGCTCTCGAACATGTTCGGGTAGCGCAGTGCCTCGTTGTAGCTGAAGTAAGCACGGCTGTAATCGGAGAAGAAGCCGGTCACCGTGAGTGATGGAGCCCAGCCACGATCACGGCGCTTCTTTGCCACCGCGTAGCGGGAAGCAATCGGGTTGGCGGTGAGGCCGATGCTGCAGTTCCCGCCCTTGTACAGATCGGCTATGCCGTTGAGCATGCCGTTGGTGCAGGGGTTGTCTACGCGATGGAATTTTCCTTCGGCGTCAGGAAGCCATTGAATCGTTTTCGATCTGGCATAGCCGTCGATGTTGGCGGCGATGTAGTCGGCTTCGCTTATCCCTTCCGGAATATTGAACATCTCGCAGTAGAACGGCATCATCGCGCAGACTTGGTGGACGGTGCGTAGCTGCGTCTCTGCATTGCTGCGCTCCTCGGCAGACATGGTCCGGTAGGTCGCCTGGTAGCCGGATACCGAGGCCAGGAACTTGTTCGGATGGTCAGCGAGGAAATCGTCGTACGCCCAGTACGAGGAGTAGCGGGCACCGGCGTTGATCTTCAGGAAGTCGGCCGGGCGCCATTCGAAGTTGAAGTTGGCGTTCCACTCCTCGCGGCGGCCGGCGCGCGGGAACATGCGCCAACTGGCAGATGGGCCGATGTACTCGTCATGCGAGCGCAGCTTCTCGTGCTGGAAGTCGCCGCCGATGGTCAGGTCCAGGGTATCGCTGAGCCGGAACAGATTGCTCAGGGTCAGGCCGTTGCGGGTATTGGTCGAATCATCCAGCGCGCCGTTCATGATGATCGGCTGGGTCACCGCGTTCCAGTAGTTCGGGTAGCTGCCGGCGGTGTTCGCATTGCTGTCGGTATCGGTGCGCCACAGGTTGGCGTACAGGTCTATCCAACGGCTGTCCTGCGGCTGCCACTTGTATTCCAGGTTGTAGGCGGTGGAGTCCACTCGACTCAGTGACCACTGCGGCAGGCCGAGCGCGGTACGGTTGATGCGCGAGGGCATGATCTCGCCGTAGTGCGACAGCGTGTCGCGGTAGCCGAAGCGCAGCACCTGGTCGGGTGTCGGGTTCCAGGTGGCCTTGAACAGCCACGATTCCATCTGGCTGGAGGTATTGGTTACCTCGTCGCCCGGGCGCAGGCGGTTGGCCATGGTAATGATGTAGTCGCCGGCGCTGATGTTCTCCACCGGCTGCGAGTAGTAGCCGGCGCCGCGCTTGCCGGCGAAGTAATTGCCACGGTCGCGGTAGGCGTAGGCACCGAACAGGCTCAGCGTGTCCGACTTCCAGCCCAGTGCCAGCCGGTAGGCGTGGTCTTCGCCATCGAAGACGTTGTAACCGCCGCCACCGGTATGCGGTTGCACGCGAAGGGTCGGGTCATTGGTCGGGCTGCCGGTGGCCAGTTCCGGCACGTCGCGGTGGTTCATGCCGGTGTACAACCGGCCCGGCAGACGTGGTGCCACCGCATTGCTGCTGCCTTCGATCTTGAACTCGCCACCGAACGACTCGCCTTCCGGCACCACATCGTCCACATCCAGTGTCTTGATCACCACGCCGCCACCGATCCCGGTGGTGACATTGCGGGTCAGCGACGGGCCCTTGAAGATCTGCATGCCGCCGATCAGGTTGGGATCGACGTAGTTGCGGTTGCCGATGCCGTTGTAGCCGCGCCAGGCGGTGACCGCCTGCTCGGTGCCGTCGATGGTGACCGGCACGCGTCCCGGCCCCTGCACGCCACGGATGTTGACGTCGAGCGCGCCACTGTTGCGCGCATCGCCACTGAACACGCCGGCGACGCCGTTGAGCAGGTCCGAAGGCGTCGCGCCCTTGTAGCGCTCGATCTCGGTGCGGCCGAGGTAGGCGGTGGAGAGGTCCAGGTCGTAGACCTCGTCCTGGCCGCGCAGGTCGCGCTGCGCACCGGTAGCTTCGATGCCTTGCTGCCCGGTGACACTCAGCGTGCCGGTGACGAGCGGGGTGCTCGCGCCGGCGGTAGCAGCGCCGCTGCGCGTCACCACGGCGGTGCCGGGCTCGCGCCATTGCCAGGCCAGTCCGCTGCCCGCCAGCAGCTGGTCAAGCGCCTGCGCCGCACTGAGCTGGCCCTTGATGGCCGTGCCCTGCAGGCCGCTGACATCGTTGGACACGAACAGGATGCGAACCCCGCCCTGGTCCGCCAATCGGGTCAGCGCGCTGTCCAGGGACTGTGCCGGGATATCGAAAGCGGTGCGCTGCGTGGACCCGCTGGCGACGCTGCTCTGTGCGGCGGCATGCAGCGGTGCATTGAGTGCCAGGGCGATGCTGACCGCCAGCACGGCGGGCAGTCGCAGGGAACGGCGGGAAAAGTTGGAAGGGCTCATGGGTCCGACGAAGGAATAGGAAGAGGACGCCAGGAAGTACTGGCGTTGACTTTATGAGAATAAGTCTCATTCCTATAGACGACCGTCGCGGGCGAAACTTGCAGCGTCAGCAGAAAAAAAATTGGCCGCCGCTTCGTCTGCCTGCACGGCGGGCCGCTTGCAGGGTTACAGCGCTGCTCGGCGGCTCAGCGGATCACGGTCAGCAGCGGCAGGCGGATCAGTTCCGCACCGGCCAGCGCGGCGATATTGCGCAGCAGCGCATCGATGTCATCCAGCTCGAACACGCCGGTGAGCTGCAGTTGCTGCAGCGACTCACCCATCACGACGATGCGCCCCGGTACGTGGCGCTGCAGTTCGCCTGCGATAGCCGCCACGCTCTGCTGGTTGAAGATCAGCTTGCCGCGGACCCAGGCGGTCAATGCACCGGCATCGACGGTCTCGGCCTTGCCCAGTACATCGGCGCTGAAGGCAACGCGCTGGTTGGGGATCATTTCGATACTGGCGCCGGCCCGGTTGCGCAGCTCGGCCAGGCCGGAGACAACGGTCAGCGTGCTGCGGCGTGATTCGCGGTGCAGGGCAAAGCGGCCAACGCTGCAATGGACGCTGCCGTCGCGGCTCTCGATCACGAAGGGCCGCTGCGGGTCGGGGGCGACGTCGAACAGCAGTTCACCGGCGGCCACGGATACGGTGCGGCGGACGTTGGAGAACGCCTGCGAGAATGCGCTCTCGCTGTTGAGCCAGGCGGTCGATCCGTCGCCCAGTGATGCCTGCCGGCGCTGGCCGATGCGGGTGCGATGGTCGGCAAGCACGCCGCTGACTGGTCCCAGCATGCCCGTACCAACCACGCCAGCCAGCGCTGCTGCCGACAGCCCGCCTGCCAACACCGCGCGGCGGCTGATCCGGCGCGGCGCAGGTGTCAGCGCCTGCACCCAATGGCGGTGCTCGGCCGCAAGCGCGGTCTGGCCCACGCCATCGAGCAGCGCGAATGCCTGCCGCGCAGCCTCGGCATGGGCCGGGGAGCGCTGGCACCAGCGCTCGAACGCGGCTTTATCGCCCGCAGACGGGCGCGCACCCAGGCGTATCACCCACTGGATGGATTCGTCATTGAGCGCGTTGTTCCGGGTTCGGAAGCGGTCGAACATCGTGGCGTGGCTAGGGGGCTGCGCTGGAAAAGGGGGGGCTACCTGTTAAGACGTTTCGCCAATGCCAAAGTTGCAGTGGCTGCAGTGATCATCTTCCATCATTGTCCTCACATTGGCCCGAGGCGGTCGCGACAATGCCGCAGCGCCTGCGCCAGGTACTTGGCCACCATGCTCTCGGATACGCCAAGCCGGCGCGCGATCAATGCATGCGACAGGCCGTCGACGCGGAACAGCAGCAAGGCCAGGCGCGCATTGGGCGGCAGCTCGCGCAAGGCCTCATCGAGCTGCCGCAGGCGGTCCTGGGCGATGGCATTGCGCTCCGGGCCGGCGACAGGGTCGGCCTGCTGGGGGTCAGGTTCGCCGTTGCCGCCTGCGCGCTGCTCACGACGCGCCACGTCGATGGCGAGATTGCCGGCAACGCGGAAAATGAAAGCGCGCTGGTCGCGGATCTGCTCCTGCTGCACACGGCTGTCGGTCTCGAGCAGGCGCAGGTAGGTTTCCTGCATGACCTCTTCGGCACGACTGCTGTCGCCCGTACGTCGCCGCAGGTGCCGCTTCAACTCGCCGTACAGGCCAAGGAAGGCATCAATCAGGCGCGAGCTCGGCGCAGTCATCAGTGCTGGCAGCCGGCGGTGGCATGCAGTTGAGACATGCAGGCAGGCGCGATGTGGGGCAGGGCCGGCGCATGGCGTTGCTTTCGCCAGCGTGGCGCGTGGTTTGACAGCAGCGGCATGGGAATCTCTCCACGGCGCTCGGCGCCGGCATCGGGTGGTCGGCTGGCCGCTATGCTCGCTGACCGGCACATCATACGTTCATCGCCGATGGCGTGTCAGTTCCGCGCCTGGGCTGGCAGTGTTCCAGGCCGCCATGGCACATGGCAGAACCTTGGCGGTTCCGTGGAAATGAAGGAGGCGAGCGTTGCGGGCGCCATGCGACTGCCACCGGCAACGGAGCAGGCTGGGCTGATCTGGCACGACTGCGTGCACGTCAACGCCGTGGGCCGGCCGCGCACGGGCAACGGGTTCCACGGCGGCCGCTGCCTGGGCTGGATGTCATGCAACAGCGGCAGCAACCGAACCAGCTCATCCCGTCCAGATTCTAGCCGTGTCCTTGCTTTGCTTTCTTCCCGCCCGCAGCGCCCGACCCACGCGCGACCCGGTGCTGCGCTCAAGCACGCAGTCGATGTAGTCAGCGGCCAGCAGCAGGCCGTCGAGATCGGCGTTGCAGCTGATCCCCAGTCCGGAGAACAGATAGACCAGGTCTTCGCTAGCCAGATTGCCTGCCGCACCCGGAGCATGGCTGTCACCGCCAAGCCCGGAAACAGCGCCATCGAACGCGCGCACGCCATGTTCCAGTGCTTCGATGACATTGGCGATGGCCAGGCCGAAGGTGTCATGGAAGTGCATGGCCACGCGGTGCATCGGCACTTCGCTGGCACAGGCACGCAGCAGCACACCAACCGACGCTGGGGTACCCCTGCCTGTGGTATCGCACAGGCTGATCTCACGGCAGCCCATATGGTAGAGCGTGCGCACGATACGGATGACCTCCGCCGTCGTCACCGCTCCACCGTAGGGGCAATGGATGACCGTCGCCAACGTGGCACGGACCTGGATGCCGAGTGCCAGGGCATGCTCGCTGATCTCGTCAGCACGGCGCAGGCTTTCGCTGATGTTGCAGTTGAGTATTGCGCGGCAATAGGCATCCGATGCGGCCGCAGTGATGGTGATATCACGGAAGCCGTTGGTGACTGCCATCTCCAGCCCCGTCATGTCCGAAACCAGCGCGGAGCGGACACGGTCAATCGGCGCTGGCCCCAGCAGCGTGCATAGCGCCGCGGTATCGGCCATCTGCGGCACCCGGCGTGGTGAAGTGAACGAGCCCAGTTCGATTTCCCTGATGCCGGCCGATTCCAGCAATTCGATCAGGTTCATGCGGACCATGGCCGGCAGTGCCTTGGTCTGGCGCTCAAGGCAACTGCGCGCGCCAAGCTCGATGATGCGGACATGATCTTCCTGGGCTTCATCGTGGCTGTCCATCATCGCCGCCGCAACTTGTCGAGCGCAGTTATCGCGAGATCCAGGTGGATGCTCTGCGCGGACAACTGGGCGTTGACCACGTGAACGATCTCACTGTCGATGGCGCCTGCCAGCAATGCCAGGTCGTAGGCGTGTTGGCCGGGATCACCCTGAGCGACCGCCTCGGCAGCATGTGCATGCAGGTTGACCAGGCTCTGCGCCAAACCGATCGCCGCGACGGCGGGAGTGAGTGGATACGTAAACGGAACCTTGGCTGCGTCGCGCGTCGCAGTGCCGGTGTAGTCTGCGTCCGCCTGCAGCGGCAGCGAGATTCGTCCCGCCAGACGACCGTGGTGATCGCGGTACCAGGTCACCAGCGGCACCCCGGGGTCGTCGACGGCTGTCCAGGTAGTGCGCTTGTTGCCGCTCGCAGCTCCAGTGGCAGCAAGCACGGAATTCGCCGTTGCGAGAATGTCCGCGTTGCGCTTGTGGACGCGCTCCCTGGTCATGCAGGTGAAATTGTGAAGATCAACGACACGTCCTGCCAGCGCATAGCCCGTGGCGGCCGCAAGCGAAAAGGTGCCCGGGTCGAAAGCTACCTGCGCGCGTAGCAGCTGGTGACTGGCGACCTCGGTGGTTGACGCCCCCGTCTTCGTCCCCATGGTCAACTGCTCAATCAAAGGTGCCAGCTTCGCGATCAGCTCGTCGATGACCCGGATGTCAGATCTATCTGGGATTTCCAAAAGCACTGAAATCTCCAGCTGCGGCTCCATGGCGCTGCTCATGCGCACCACTGCTTCAAGCTCCTTGCAGCCGCCGCCACCGGAGACTAGTCCATGGTTCATCGCGTTGACGAGTCCGACCAGCTGGTTGCGTAGCTGCAGTACTTGCTTGCGCGCACCATGCACGTCGCGGATCGTGCTGAACTGGACGCTGGCACGCAGCAGCCGGGCGGCACCAAACACATGAAATCCACCGGTTGGATGCGAGAGCTGGATGATGCGTTGCAGGATGTGTGCCTGTCCCGGCTGACGCTCCGCGATTGCTACGCGCTGGCGACTGCCGTTGATCGGCACTTCGTCGATGAAGCTGATTGGCTGGTTCAAATGGATGTGTTGGTCGTCAGGCATTGGCATTGGAACGGCGCCATTCACTGGCGCTGTTCCGGAAGCGCTGTCCAGTCTTATGCCAATGCCTGGTTTGCGCGGAATGTGCGCTATTGCTGGCGTCGAATCGGACGACGCTGTGTGCTCTGCATGTGCATTGATTGCGTTCAACGGTGATTGTCCCGGTCGATCCATCTGCGTCGAGCATTACTCAATCATCGGAACGCCGTGTGCTCTGAAGCGTGCGGGCGAAAGGTACAGTTTTCTCGTACAGATAGGCTGCAGCGGCGTGTCTGCCAATTCATATCAAAATGTCTATTTATGCTCTTTACAGCGTGCGCTGGCGTCTAGATACAGTGAGCGCCCCCCGAAGAATTCTGTATGGATCCCTATGCGCTCTGAACCACGGAAGATTTCACTAGCGGAAAAAGTAGCGATGGACATCGGTCGCCAGATCCTTGCCGGTGTGCTGAAGCCAGGAGACAAGCTGCCGTCCTTGCGTGAGTACGCGCGCTTGAATGGCTATTCGAAGAACACTGTGATCTCGGCGTTCGACCTGCTTGGCGAGCGGGCGCTGGTGGAGGCGCAGCACGGCAAAGGATTCTTTGTGCGCGGCGTGGAAGCGCCGCCGGAACGGGATGTTGATGAGGAACCCGTTGGTTACAGCAGGGTTATCGACACGTTGTGGATGATGCGCCAACAGGCCATCCGTGAGCCAGGGCGGTCACACCTGGCCGAAGGCTTTCCGCCGGTTGATTGGTTGACCTACATGCGACTTGATCGCTTCCATCGGCAGGTCGCTCGCAGTGGCATCGGCAGCTTGTTTCGATACGGCAACCGTTACGGCTACCTGCCGTTGCGGCAGCAGTTGATCCGCCGCATGGCCATGCATGGCATGGAGCTCGGCCCGCGGCAGCTGGTGACCACGTTTGGCGCAAATCATGCGCTGGACCTGATCATCCGACGCTACGTTGCGCCAGGCGATACGGTGTTGGTGGAGCAGCCGGGTTACTACCCGCTGTTTGGCAAGCTGCAACTGCAAGGCGCGAAGCCGATCGCCATCACACGCCGCGTGGACGGTCCCGATCTTGCCGAGTTCGAGGCGGCGCTGCTGGCCAGCAAGGCGCGTGTCTTCTTCATGCAGACCACAGCGCACAACCCGACCGGTACCGATGTAGCGCCAGAAGTCGGCAAGCGCTTGCTGGAGCTGGCGGCGGCGCACAACGTGCTGATCGTCGAGAACGATGCAATGGCAGATTTCAAGCCGAATTCTGCGTTTCGCCTGTCTTCGTTGTCCCAGTTCAGGAACACGCTGTATGTGGGCAGCTTCTCGAAGTCGGTATCGGCGGCATTGCGCAGCGGCTTCATCGCCGGCGAGAACGCACACATCGAAGAGCTGGCCGACCTGAAGATGCTGCTGCACATCGGCAGCAGCGAGTATGGAGAGCGCGTGCTGGAGGCGATCCTGCGCGAAGGCAACTTCCTGCGCCATGTCGGGCGCTTGCAGGACCGGGTGCGCGCCGCCACTGCGGAAGGGTTGGAGGTGTTGAATCGACTGGACGCAACCGTCTACGCGACGCCGGAACAAAGCCTGTATCTATGGGCGCGTTTCGATGGCATCGACGACACCCGTACGCTGACTGCTCGCTTGCTGTCACGCGGTGTTGTGCTGGCGCCGGGCGCGTTCTTCAACATCGACTCCGAGCAGGTGTCACCGTGGACACGTTTGAACGTCGCCTATTTGAATGACAGCGTTTTCGTCGACAGCCTGCGTGAGGAGATGGACCAGGCCGCGGTCCTGGCCTGATGCTGGTCCAGCGCCCGGTACGGCGAGGCACGGCGAGAGCTCAATGCCAGTCGGAAAGCGAAAGCTTCAACTCGGCGCTGAAGCCTTTGGCTGACTGCAGCGGTATCGCGAAGATGTTCGGTGCCTGCTGGTTGATGCCGATCGCCTTGGTGCGGGCGGTATCCAGCTCGGCTTCATTCTTCGGTCCGCCTGCCCATTGGTCGTCACTCCAGACATAACGCAGGCGCCAGCCGCCTGCATCGTCGGGCTTGGCGAAGACCACCAGTGTGTTGCGGAACAGGTACTCACCGGGGATGTGGTTCTTCAGGAACAGCGCGCCGTCCACCTGATAGCCGGCGTTGCTGACCGCCAGGTCGATCGAGAACGCGATTTCGCTGCCGGCCAGGATCTTGCTGCTGTCCAGGAACACCGAGAACAGCACGGTCGAGCGTTTGTCCTTCAGCAGGTTGCCCTGTGCGTCGAAGATGTCACCGTACTCGCGACGGATGGCGCATTGGTTGGCCTGGGTGCGCGAGGTGAGCTCGTAGGTGTAGGCGCCGCGCGGGGCGACGGTGGCCTCGATGTAGTACGAGGACTCGATCTTCTTGCCGCGCTTGCGGGCGGCCTCGATCTCCGGCGGGAAGGGCAGGGCGGTGATGTCGAGCTGGGCGGTGGCGCAGGTGTCGCCGAACAGGAAGCGCACCAGGTTCTGGTAACCCTCCTCGGAATTGACGATGCCGAAGTAGCCACTATGGCTGCGGTTGACGAAGGCCCGCGGCGAGCCTTCGACGTAGGCGTTGGCGATACGAACCAGCCCGTCGCTCAACGCACCTACTGCAAACGAGGACAGCCCGTGCGCGGCGGCGTAGTCGCGTGCGTTGGTGCCGATCAGGCAGAACAGCCGCTCGGGCGGAAAGCCGGAGGTGCCCAGGGTGTTGACCTTGTCCTTGGGCACCTTCAGGTACTTGCCCATGTTGCTGCGGTTGAAGTTGTTGATGTCGTTGATCGACAGCAGGTTCGGCAGGTTGATGCCGCCGACCTCGATGCCGTTGTGCGGCGTGGCATAGGTGAAGGCCTTGTCGACCATCGCCCGCACCTCGGCACTGGCCACGTCCGGGTTCTGCAGCAGGCAACGGCAGATCAGCCCGCCCATCGAATGGGCGACCAGATAGACGCGGAATTCCTTGCGCATGGCCGCGTTGTTGCCACAGATGCTGTCGCGCAGTTGTTCGATGCGTTTGCCCAACGCGGCGGCGGCATCGACGATGGACGGCGTCTTGCCATCGCCGAAGGCCGGGTCTGCCGGGTCGTAGTAGCGATGGATGACGATGCAGCGCGGCGAGATGCGGTCGCGACGCTCGGCGCCGAATTCGTAGACGTCGCGGTAGTTGTAGTCCTTCATCAAGCGCACCAGCGGTGACTCGAAGACGAACTTGACGATGCTGCCGTCCTGCGCCTGGCGCATCTTGGTGGAACCGGCCTCGAAGCCCATGAACGGCGTGGAGGTGGTTTCGACGATCTCATCGCGGGTCATCGCGTAGCCGCGCACGTAGATGATCGGGAAGTAGGGGCGCTCGATACGTTCCATGGCCGGTCTCTGCGGGGGGCTGCTGGCGATGGTGAACGGATTTTTGGCATTTGTCTTGAATCCGGTGCTTTGAGAGCTAACCCCTCCCCAACCCTCCCCTTGGCTGCGCCAAAGGGAGGGGGCCAAGCTCTGCCCCCTCCCTTGCGCGAAGCGCAGGGGAGGGCTGGGGAGGGGTAAAGCCTTTGCCGTTGCAGTGGCTCCAAGCAAGCGCCAAAACCCCCAGCAACCTATCCCTCGCCCCCAATCCCACCCCGATCCAACTGCCGATAGCCAATCGCCTCGGTCAGGTGCAGCCGTTGAATCGCAGGCTCCCCTGCAAGGTCGGCAACCGTTCGCGCCACCCGCAGGATCCGGTGCATCGAGCGTGCCGACAGCTGCAGTCGCTCCATGGCCTGTTCCAGCAGGTCACTGTCGGCAGCGGATAGCACGCAGTCCCGCGAGGTTTCCGCTTGGCCGAGATGTGCGTTGGCCTTGCCCGCACGCTGCAGTTGCCGCGTCCTTGCCCGCATCACCCGCTCGCGTACCTCGCTGCTGCTCTCACCAATGGCGGCATCACCTCGCAACTCGCTGGGTGCCAGCCGCGGCACCTGCAGGTGCAGGTCGATGCGGTCCAGTAGCGGCCCGGAGATGCGCGCGCGATAGCGACGGATGCTTTCTGCAGAACAATGGCAGCGGCCACTGCTGTCGCCAGCCCAACCGCAGGGACAAGGGTTCATTGCTGCGACCAGTTGGAATCGCGCCGGAAACTCCATGCTGCGTGCCGCGCGTGAGACAGTGACCGTGCCGGACTCCAGTGGCTCGCGCAGTACTTCAAGCGCGTGCCGATTCCATTCCGGCAGCTCGTCCAGGAACAAAACGCCGTTGTGCGCGAGAGAGATTTCGCCAGGTCGCGGATGCGAGCCGCCACCAACCAGCGCAACCGCGCTGGCAGTGTGGTGTGGCGAGCGATAGGGACGTTGCCGCCAGCGACTCGGATCAACGCCGCGCCCGCTGATCGAGGCGATGGCTGCGGATTCCAGCGCTTCTTCCTCGCTTGCCTCGGGCAGGATGCCGGGCAGGCGCGAGGCCAGCAGGGTCTTGCCACAGCCGGGGGAACCCAGCAGCAGGAGATGATGGCCACCTGCTGCGGCAATCTCCAAGGCCCTTCGCGCATGTTGCTGACCACGTACATCGCTGAGGTCAGCAGGCGCGGCCGGTTCTGTTGACGGTACCTGTGCATCGGGCAGCTGCTTGCTGCCGTTCAAAGCTGCGCACACTTCCAGCAAGGTGCGTGCGACTTTGACTTCTGCGTGCTGGGCCAGTGCCGCTTCGCCGGCGTTGCCCGGTGGAACGATCAGGCAGCGCTGGGCGTTGGCCGCTGAGATTGCGGCCGGCAGTGCACCATCCACCGCACGTAATTCGCCGGTCAGTGCCAGCTCGCCGATGAACTCGTAGTTGGCCAAGGCATTGCGGTCGATCTGGCCGGAGGCGGCGAGGATGCCGAGCGCGATGGGCAGGTCAAAGCGACCGCCTTCCTTGGGCAGATCCGCGGGTGCCAGATTGATGGTGATGCGTCGCGCTGGATAGTCGAACTGCGCGCAGAGAATGGCGGCGCGCACCCGGTCGCGTGATTCGCGCACAGCGGCCTCGGGCAGGCCGACGATCTGGGTGAAGGGCAGGCCGCCGGACAGGTGTACTTCTACCTGCACCAACGGTGCATGCACACCTGCGCGGGCGCGGCTGTGCACCAGCGCCAGGCTCACCGCCCGGCGCTCAGGCGTTCTTGTCGCTGGCGCGGTTTTCCAGGGTGGCGACGGCGTGTTCCAGCGCGTCGAGTTTTTCACGGGTGCGCAGCAGGACGGCACGCTGCACTTCAAATTCTTCGCGGGTGACCAGGTCCAGCTTGCCCAGCCCTGCCTGCAGTGCGCTCTTGAAGGTCGCCTGCAGTTCTTCGCGCGAGTCGCGCAGGCCCGGCGGCACCAGGTCGCTCAGGCGGCGGGCCAGCGCATCAATGTGGTTGAGGTCGATCATGGGGTTTCTCCGCAGGGGTGAGCCGAGCCTAGAGGGCGGCTGTGGGTTGCGGGCATCGGTATCCGTTAGTGCCAATGGTAAGGATAGTCCGGAAGCTTGCTAGTGGCACGTCAGCCTGCGCGGTATGCTTCAGGCATCACCCAAGGAGCCGACCTATGAAGATGATCATGGCCATCGTCAAGCCGTTCAAGCTGGACGACGTGCGTGAGGCGCTTGCCGAACGCGGCGTGGCCGGTATCACCGTCACCGAGGTCAAGGGCTTTGGCAGGCAGAAGGGTCACACCGAGCTGTATCGCGGTGCCGAGTACGTGGTCGATTTCTTGCCGAAGGTGAAGATCGAGGTCGCGGTGACCGATGCGCAGGCCGACGAGGTGGTGGAAGCCATCGTCAAGGCCGCCGGCACCGGCAAGATCGGCGACGGCAAGGTGTTCGTGTATGACCTGGGCAGCGTGGTGCGGATCCGCACCGGTGAACTGGATGGGGATGCGCTTTGAGGTTTGTGGGCTTTGGGGTTTTGAAGCTTTAGAGCTTTGGAGCACCCCTCCCCAGCCCTCCCCTTGGCTGCGCCAAAGGGAGGGAGCAGGGCTTGGCCCCCTCCCTTGCGCGTAGCGCAGGGGAGGGCTGGGGAGGGGTAAGCCTTGGCTTTAGCCCTTGATCCGCCGATAAAGCCGCTTCCACGCATTACGCACCGCCTGCACCCAGCCCGGCTCCGCCAGCGCTGCGGCCTGCTCGGCAGAGGGCTTCATTCCGGTCAAACGTTGGCGCATCTTCACCAGGTTCTTCATGTCGCTGCGGCGCAGCTGGCGGAAGATCGGCCAGTTGCGCAGCCAGCGTGGCGCCCGCAGCGCCGAGGTGAAGTCCAGCAGGACCGGCACGCCTGCGCTGACCACCACATTGGTGCCGTGCAGGTCGTTATGGGTGATGCCGGCCGCATGCAGGCGCGCCAAGGCGTTCTGCAACTGGTCGAAGACTTCCTGGGTGACGCCCTGCACGCCGGCACTCAAGGTGTCGCCGGGGATGAATTCCATGCCCAGTGCCAGGCCGCCAAGGGTGCCCAGCAGCGCCGGCGCGTGCTTCCAACCCTGCAGGCGCTTGAGCACCTTGGCCTCGCGGCGTACCAGCAGGCGCGCCACCGGCGACAGGGGAGTGCCCTGGTAGCGGCGGTAGTCCTTGACCACGGCCGGGCGGCCGTCCAGTTCGGTGCGGTAGACGTCAGGCTCCAGCAGGCGTTCGCCGCGCTTGAGCAGATGGTGGGCGGGAACAACCGCGTGGTCGCCGTCGAAACTGGGCAATGTATTCATCAAAACCTTCCTGACGCGGGCATGGCGCGGAAAGCGTCTTGCAAAGCCGGTCTAACGTGCCCGCATGGGCGGGGATGTGCGGCAATTATAAAACTGCACAGTCCATGAATTGCTGAATGTAAAAAAAATGTAGGAATCGCGTGACGGAAATGATTGTTGCGATGGCGTGGCTGATGTGGCGCGCGCCTGTGTGCGTCATGGCCAGAAAACGAAAACCCCGCGCCGTTGCGGGCGCGGGGTTCGGTTCACGGCGCTGGCAGCGGGCTTATTCGCCCAGCGCCTTGGCCACGAATGGCGGGCTGACCAGAACGCCGGTGTGCAGCGGGGCGGTGTAGTACAGGGTGTCGAACGGCTTGGCGGCCGAGTCGGCCTCGCGGAAGCCGAAGCCGAAACCGGCCTGCTTGCTGGCCACGGTCACCGACCACCAGCCGGTCGGGTAGCACGGCTGCGGGAACGGCAGGGTCTTGAACGACTGGAAGCCGGCCTTGCCCATTTCCGAACGCATGTCCTTGATCAGCTCCAGCAGGGCCAGCGGCGACTCGCTCTGCTGCACCAGCAGGCCGTCGTCCTTCAGCGCACGGAAGCAGCTTTCGAAAAAGGCCTTGTTGAACAGGCCTTCGGCCGGGCCGACCGGGTCGGTGGAGTCCACGATCACCACGTCCACGCTGCCCGGGGCGCAGTTGGCCATGTAGGCCACGCCGTCGTCGAACAGCAGCTCGGCGCGCACGTCGCCGTTGGATTCGCACAGTTCCGGGAAGTACTTCTCGGCCATGCGGGTGACCTGCTCGTCGATATCGCACTGGGTGGCGCTCTCCACGCCCGGGTGCTTGAGCACCTCGCGCAGGGTGCCGCAGTCGCCGCCGCCGATGATCACCACGCGCTTGGGCGCCGGGTGGGTGAACAGCACCGGGTGGCTGATCATCTCGTGGTAGAAGAAATTGTCCTTGGTGGTCAGCATCATGGCGCCGTCGATGACCATCAACTTGCCCCAGTCGGTGCTGTCGTAGATCTCGATCTTCTGGAACGGCGACTGCACCTCGTCCAGCTTGCCGGTGATGCGGAAACCAATAGCCGAACCGGTCGGCTGGAAGTGTTCGATGAACCAGTTTTCGTTGGAGGTCATGATGATTCCTGGGTGCAATGGACTTTTCCCTTCTCCCGCGGGCGGGAGAAGAGCCTGTCCCCGCGAAGGCGGGGATGCCCCGAAGGGGCGGATGAGGGTAAGGGCGAAGCCTGTCACAGTCAGGTTTCACCCTTACCCTCACCCCCGACCCCTCTCCCGGGGGGAGAGGGGAGGAGGCGCGGGCGCGGATTGTAACGGACCCTTGCCCCGCTAGCGTTAGAATGCGCGTCCTTATTTATCCACAGCTGAGAGTTGCTACGCCGATGAGCGATTGGTCCCTCGAACAGGCCCGCAAGACCTATTCGATTCCGCACTGGTCTGATGGTTATTTCGACGTCGATGCCGCCGGGCACGTCGTGGTCCGTCCCGCAGGCGCCCAAGGCGCGGCGGTGTCGTTGCCGCAGGTTGTCGATTCGGCGCGTGCCGCCGGCGCCAAGCTGCCGTTGCTGGTGCGCTTTCCGGACATCCTCGGTCAGCGCCTGGGCAAGCTGCAGGCTGCCTTCGCCCAGGCCCAGTCCGACTGGGACTACGCTGGCGGCTATACCGCGGTCTACCCGATCAAGGTGAACCAGCACCGTGGCGTGGCCGGCACCCTGGCCAGTCACCACGGCGAGGGCTTTGGCCTGGAAGCCGGCTCCAAGCCGGAGCTGATGGCGGTGCTGGCGCTGAGCCGGCCGGGCGGGCTGATCGTCTGCAACGGCTACAAGGACCGCGAGTACATCCGCCTGGCCCTGATCGGCCGCAAGCTCGGCCTGCAGACCTATATCGTCATCGAGAAGCCGTCCGAGCTGAAGCTGGTGCTGGAGGAATCCAAGGCGCTGGACGTGAAGCCGGGCCTGGGCGTGCGCATGCGCCTTGCCTCGCTGGGCGCCGGCAAGTGGCAGAACAGCGGCGGCGACAAGGCCAAGTTCGGCCTGTCCCCGCGCCAGCTGCTGGACCTGTGGAAGGCGCTGCGTGACACCGAGTACGCCGATTGCCTGAACCTGCTGCATTTCCACATGGGCAGCCAGATCAGCAATGTGCGCGACATCGCAAACGGCATGCGCGAGGCCACCCGTTACTTCGTCGAGCTGTCGCAGCTGGGTGCCAGGATCAGCCACGTCGATGTTGGCGGCGGGCTGGGCATCGATTACGAAGGCACCCGTTCGCGCAGCTACTGCTCGATCAATTACGGCCTCAACGCCTACGCCAGCAACATCGTGCAACCGCTGGCCGAAGCCTGCGAAGCGCATGGCCTGACCCCGCCGCGCATCATCACCGAGTGCGGCCGCGCAATGACCGCGCACCACGCGGTGCTGATCGCCAATGTGTCGGAAGTGGAGCAGGCCGCCGAAGGCCGCGTGCCGGAAGCGCATGACGACGAGCCGGCGGCGATCCGCCACCTGCGTGAGATCCACGAGGAACTCGACCAGCGCCCGGCGGTGGAACTGTTCCAGGAAGCCCAGCATTTCCATGCCGAGGGCCTGAGCGCCTACGCACTGGGCCAGATCGACCTGCCGCAGCGTGCGCGCATCGACGACCTGTTCTACGCCATTGCCAACGGCGTGCGTGCGCGCCTGAGCTATGACGAAAAGAGCCATCGCCCGGCGTTGGACGAACTGAATGACCGCCTGGTCGACAAGTACTTCGTCAACTTCAGCGTGTTCGAATCGATCCCGGATGCATGGGCGATCGACCAGGTGTTCCCGATCGTGCCGATCGAGCGCTTGAACGAGCGCCCCGAGCGTCGCGGCGTGATCGCCGACATGACCTGCGATTCCGATGGCATGGTCAAGACCTACGTCGAGAACGAAAGCCTGGACAGCTCGCTGCCGCTGCACGCGGTGCGTCATGGCGAGAGCTACCGCATCGGCTTCTTCTTGGTTGGCGCGTATCAGGAAATCCTCGGCGACATCCACAACCTGTTCGGTGATACAGACGCCGTGGAAGTGGTGGTGGAAGACGACGGCTACGTGATCACCCAGCAGCGTCGTGGTGACACCACCGACGTGATGCTGGACTACGTGGGCTACAGCCTGGCCGACCTGCGCACGGCCTACCGTGAGCGCGTGGCCGCCGCCGATCTGTCAGCCGAACGCGCAGCGGAGCTGGATGCCGCGCTGGAAGCGGGCCTGACCGGCTACACCTACCTGTCGGACGAACCGCTGGGCTGATCCAAGGGCACCTGCAAGGAAACAGCGAACGCCGCGCCGGTCCGCCTGCGCGGCGTTTTCTTTGGCGGATTGATTCGATGTGCGCTCAGGCCCGTGGCAGCTGCAGGCTGGCGCACAGACCGCTGCCGGTATTGCGCAGGGTCAGGCGGCCGCCGTAGCTGTCGACGATGTCGCCGACTATCGCCAGCCCAAGCCCGCTGCTGCCATCGCGTTCGTCCAGACGTACGCCACGTTGCAGCACCTGTTGCAGCGCTTCCTCGGCCAAGCCTGGGCCGTCGTCGATGACGTCGATCAGCAGCTGCTGGTCATCGGCGCGCGCCTGGACGCGTACTTCATGTGTTGCCCAGCGGCCAGCGTTGTCGAGCAGGTTGCCGAGCATTTCTTCGAGGTCGGCTGTCGCCCCGGCAAAGCACAGCTGCGCATCGATATCGTCGGCGACGAAGTGGATGCCGCGCTCGCCGTGCACACGTTCCATCAGCCGGCACAACGATTGCACGACCGGTGCGACGGCACTGCGTTGATGCCGGTCAGCCGCCATGCCCGAGGCCAGATAGCGATCAATGCTGGCCTGCATGCGCCGGCTTTGCTCGCGCAGGGTTTGCCGCCAGTGCTCGCCGCTGCCATCGGCTTCGGCATGCAGCACGCTCAGCGGTGTCTTCAACGCATGCGCCAGATCCTGCGCACTGCTGCGCGCGCGGCTGACCATACGCTGGTGATGCGCGAGCAGGGCGTTGAGTTCATCGGCCAGCGGCGCAACTTCGCGCCCCAGCCCCTCGCTGCTGATCTGCGCGGCATCGCCGTGGCGGACCTGTTCCACGCGCGTGCCAAGCGCGCGCAGTGGGCGCAGGCCGAACTGCACCTGGCTGACCAGCACGGCCAGCCACGCCGCGATCAATACCGCCATCGCCAGCGCTGAGCGCTGGCGGAAACGGTCGACATCGGCATCCAGCTGGCTGCGATCACTGGCGACGGTGACCTGCAATGGCGCCTGGCTGCGTGGCAGACGCACCTGTTGGGTGAGGCCGCGCAGGGGCTGCCGCATGGGACCGCTGAAGTCCACGCCGCTTGCCTGGGTGGGAATGTCTGTGATCGGTGGCTGCAGGCTCTCGTCCCACAACGAGCGCGATTGCAGCAACACCTGCCCATCGGTCGTGGCGATCTGCCAGTACGCGCCGGAGAACACCCGCTGGAAGCGGGCATCGTTGGGTTCCTGGCGCAGCGTGAGCTTGCCGCTGGCGTCGATCTCGGCCTGCGCCAATACGGTAAGCAGGTCCTGTTCCAGTTGCGTGTCCAGGTTGTCGCGCGCTGCCTGTTCGAACAAGCGCCCCAGCAGTACACCGGCCAGCACCGATACCAACACCAGGCCGAGACCGCCGGCAAGCAGCAGGCGCGCACGCAGTGAAAGTGCCTTCATGCTGGTGCGACCAAACGCCAGCCCTGGCCGCGCACGGTCTGGATCATGTCCACGCCAAGCTTGCGCCGCAGCCGTCCCAGCAGCACATCCAGTGCATTGGAATCCGGATCATGGCCGCCGTCGAAGACCTGCTCGCCCAGCCGCTCGCGGCTGACGACGCTGCCCGGATGGTGGATGAAATAGCTGAGCAGGCGGAACTCCTGCGGGCTTAGCGCCAGCGGCTGTCCTTCCAGCAGGAAGCGCCCGGCGTTGATCTCCAGTTGCAACGGTCCACAGCTCAGCTGCGCGCTGGCATGGCCGTTGCTGCGGCGGATCAGCGCCCGCAGCCGCAGGATCAGTTCATCGGCCTGGAAGGGTTTGGTCAGGTAGTCATCGGCACCGGCATCGAAGCCGGCCAACTTGTCGTGCCAGCGCCCGCGTGCGGTCAGCACCAGCACCGGGAAGTCGCGGCCATTGCCGCGCCAGCGCTCGATCACGCTGAGCCCATCCAGCCCAGGCAGGCCGAGGTCGACGATGGCTGCCTGCAGTTCCTCGATCTGGCCGAGTTCCTCGGCCTCACGGCCATCGCTGACGTGGCTGACCACGTAGCCGGCCTGCTCCAGCAAAGGCTGTAGGCGGCTGGCCAATTCCAGGTCATCTTCGGCCAACAGGATCCGCATCAGTCGTCCAGTTCGGTCTTCAGCAAGGCACCGCTGCGGGCATCATAGTCGAGCTCGATGACAACGCCGTCTGCGCGCAGGATTTCCACTTCGTAGATACCGTCGTCGAGTTCCACTTCCAGCAGCTTGCCCGGATGTCGCTGCAGGGCATCGCGCACGATGTTTTCCAGCGGCACGTAGCGGCCCTGCTTCAAGGCCTGGCGCGCGGTCTGCTGTGCGGCGTCCTGGCCGTGGGCGATGGCCAGCGGCGTGCCTGCGGTCAGCAAGGACAGGCCGGCGAGGGCGACAAGGGTGCGGTAGGAAAACATGGCGCTATTGATAGCGCGGCTGGCTAACAATCGACTAACAGTGCTGGCTAGGGCGCTGTTAGGCAGGCGGCGGAGACTGTTTGGGCCGGGCTGATCCGGCAGCACTCAAGGAACTCCCCCATGTTGAAGTCATTGTTCGCCACCGCCGCCACCGCCGCCATCGCCGCGGCATTGAGCACCAGCGCCCATGCACAGACCAAGTCGCTGGGCATGGCCGAGGTCGAGCAGAAGCTGCGTGCCGCTGGCTACACGCAGATCCACGAGATCGAGAAGGACGACGGCCTGTGGGAAGCCGATGTGGCGCGCGCTGATGGCCGCTTCGCCGAGGTGTGGGTGGACCCGGCGACCGGCGAGATCTTCGATGAACACGATGGTCGCGCCCTGCTGGGCAGCGAGCAGATCCTGGCCCGTGCCGGCGCCGCAGGCCTGCGCGAGATCCATTCGCTGGAGCGCGACGGCGCCACCTGGAAGCTGGAAGCACGCAACGCCCGCAATCAGCGCGTTGAAGTCCGCATGAGCGGCATCGATGGCCGCATCCTGCACAGCGAGCGTGACGGCTGGCTGGACTGAGTTGCCGAGAAGGCGCAGCCTCGCTGCGCCCGCAGTCGTCAGGTAGGTCTCACAACGTCCATGGCGGCAGTGCCGTGTCAGGTATCCGCATGTCGAAAGCTTCCACCCCCATCGTGACGCTGCAGGGACGCCAGTTACCGTGCTGTGCCTGGGGAGTCTTCGGGTTCCGTGCGATGCGCTGAAGAATAGGCGGTTTCGGAACGCTGGTTCTTTGCCACCGTCTGTACGGTCAGGTAGTAGCGGTAGTGCGTAAGAAAGGCATAGCGTGTCGTCACCGGACGATTCTTTTCGTCAGAGAACTCACAGGTGACGTCAAGGTACTCACCTGCCAGCGCCGCTGCGATTCGAGAAGCTGGTTCTGGTATCGCAGCAACCTTGCATGTCTGGATGAAGCTGAAGTTGTGCTCCACTGTTTTGTCTCTGACGTAAGGGCCCTCCATGCGGGTGGTCTTGATCGAATCCACCCGCATTGTGAAGTCAGAGCCTGGAGTTGGGTTGCACAGCGACGGTGTCGAGGATTCAAGCAAGGTCGCTTTGTAGTGATTGCCGAAGTCAACGGAGCTGGTGGTCTCCAGAATCCAGTTTCCTGCAGCAGTAGCAATCTTGTTGACCGATCGAGAGTTCCCTGCTGAAAACAACGCCACCAATCCGCAAAGGGAAAGTGTGGAGCTCGTGGAGCCCGCTCCTTCGCCGATGTTCGTGTTGGCCGCCATGCGTGAACTATCTCGGACATCGTATAGACCGTCTTCGAGGCGCGTGTAGCTGGCAGAACTATCGGAGTAGATTGCTTTTCCGAAATTTCCCCTCGCAATGATGGTGCTGCGCGATGAGAGCGGTGGCAGCAGTGCGTCGGATGCCCCGCCAACATGTGAAAGCGCCTGCGCAAGCACGCCTGCGTCCAAACCGTTGGGCAGTGAAGATTCCTGGGCCCATGAATCCGCTGCAAGCAGCATTACAAGAAACAGCGTGGCGGTGAACGGTCGTGCGATGCGCAGCATTGGAGTTCCTCGTCGATCCTTGAGAGAAGGGGGCCTTGTCAAAGGCCTCGGGGTACGGATAGGTTCTTCAGCCGCGATGTACCTGGAAGCCAGCAAACGACTGGCTGACCGGCATCAACTCGATGCGGTTGACGTTGAGGTGTTCGGGCAGTGTCGCCACCCAGAAGATCTGCTCTGCGATGTCTTCGGCTGTCATCGGGCTGGCACCGCCGTACAGCTGATCGGATGCGGCCTGATTGCCGTGCGTACGCACCAGGGTGAATTCGGTTTCGGCCATGCCCGGCTCAATCGCGGTCACGCGTACGCCGGTGCCGTGTAGGTCCGAGCGCAGGCCCAGCGAGAACTGGCTGACGAAGGCCTTGGTGCCGCCGTAGGCATTGCCACCCGGGTACGGATACAGCGCGGCGGTGGAGCTGATGTTGATGATCGCGCCACGGCGCTCTACGAGCTTCGGCAGCAGGTGATGGGTCAGCGTGACCAGCGCGGTGATGTTGGTGTCGATCATCGTGCGCCAATCTTCCAGGCTGGCGTGCTGTGCGGCGGCGGTGCCTTGGGCGAGACCGGCGTTGTTGACCAGCAGGTCGATGTCGCGGAAAGCGGGTGGCAGGGCGGCCAGAGCAGCTTCCATTGCAGCGGCATCGCGGATGTCGAAGGCGGCGGCGTGGATCTTGTCGGCGCCGAATTCTTCCACCAGCGGCTGCAGGCGCTCGGCACGACGACCGGTGGCGATCACTTTCCAGCCAGCCGCAGCAAAGCGACGGACAGCGGCGGCGCCGAAGCCGGACGTGGCGCCGGTGATCAAAGCGGTCTTGGACATTGCGGAATCCTTGGGGCGGGGGATCTTGATTTTCGCACTTTGCGGCGGTGGGGGTGTGGGGGGAGGGCGATGCCTCAAGCTAAGGGCCAAAGCTAAAGCGCCCCCTCATCCCAACCCTTCTCCCGCAAGCGGGAGAAGGGCTAAAGCCAAAGCCAAGAGCCAAAGCCAAGAGCCAGAAGCCAGGAGCCAGAAGCCAGGAGCCAGGAGCCAGGAGCCAGGAGCCAGAAGCCAGGAGCCAGAAGCCAGAAGCCAGGAGCCAGAAGCCAGAAGCCAGAAGCCAGAAGCCAAGAGCCAAGAGCCAAGAGCCAAGAGCCAAGAGCCAAGAGCCAAGAGCCAAGAGCCAAGAGCCAAAGCACCCCTCCCCAACCCTCCCCTGCGCCTGCGGCGCAAGGGAGGGGGCTGACTGTGCGATCGACCAGTTCGCAGCGATGCGGAGCGAAGCCGCGCTTCGCTCCCTCCCTTGCGCCGCAGGCGCAGGGGAGGGTTGGGGAGGGGTGCTCTTTGCAGGAAAATCACCGGCGCAAGAGAAACCAGCTCTCGAGCAAACGCGCACTCAAAGCCCCAGGTGCTTGCACGTACCGACGCTACAACGGCATCAACAAAAAGCCCCAACATCAAAACGACGTCAGGGCTTAAATGATCGAGAAGCTCTTCGAGCGACCTGTCAGTCGCAGCAGCCCCCTTTGGTAAAGGGGGCGCGCCGACAGGCGCGGGGTTGTGGGTGTAACGGGCACGGGGCCCAAAGTTTGTTTCACAAACTTTGGGGTGAAGCCGCCGTAGGCGACTTCACTGCGCCTTGATCGCCATGGCCTGCAAGCCAGTGCCGTTGAGCTTGGCCTTGGCCTCGGCCAGTTCGCTGGCGGTGCCATACGGGCCCATGCGCACGCGGTATACGGTGTTGCCGTTGATCTGCGCCGATTCCACGCGTGCTGCCAGGCCCATCATCGCCAGCTTGGCCTTGGTCGATTCGGCATCACCCGAAGCACCGAATGCACCTGCCTGCAGGATGTAGCGCACGTTCTCGGTCGCAGCCGCGGGTGTAGCTGCAGCAACAGTCGCAGCTGCAGCCGCAGGTGCCGGCTTCGGAGCGGTGGCCGCCGGAGTAACGCTGGCAACCTGCGCCGGACGCGATGCTGTTTCGCTGATCGGCGCCGGCTGGCGGGTGGCTTCGCTCACCGGTGCCGGCAACGGACGACCTTCCAGCGCAGCTTGTGCACGCTGTGCCTCGGTCGGCGGCGTCGCAGGAGTAGCCGGCGTTGCCGCAGCAGTCGCGCGCGCGGCTGCCGCACGACGCTGTTCCTCGGCCTTGGCACTGGCGGCGAGCTCGGCATCGGACATCTGTACTTCCGTGCCCGGCAGCAGGGTGTAGAAGTCGTACTGGGTGGCTGGCTTTTCCTCCGGCTTGGCACCGGCAGGCGTGGCTGGCTTGTTCGATTCCACCCCGGCGTCGACGTCGGCGTCAGCAACCGGTGCCGGTTGTGCGTCCGGATTGGGTTGCGGGCCTACGCGCAGGAAACCGTCGCCGTCCTTCTTGAACAGGTTCGGCGCCGCCAGGAACACCACCGCCGCAATCGCCACGCCGGCAACCAGCCACACCCAGCCGGGCGTGCCATTGTCGTTGTTGCGCCGGGCTTGGGTTTTGCCGCGTCGTGCTGCCATGTCTACTGCGTCTCCAGGTGTTTACATCTTTTCCGGGGCACTGACGCCCAGGATGCTCAGGCCATTGGCCAGGGTCTGCCGTGCTGCGCTGGCCAAGGTCAGCTTGGCGTTGCGCTCGGCTGCATCATCCACCAGCACGGGGGTGCCGTGATACCACGTGTGGAAAGCGTGTGCCAATTCACGCAGGTACTGCGCGATCTGGTGCGGTTCCAGCGCGATGCCGGCTGCTTCCACCACTTCCGGGTAACGCGAGATTTCGTTCATCAGTTCCAGCGAGGCGTCGTCGCCCAGACGCGACAGCGCGGCCAGACCGTCGGCCTGCTTGTAGTCCAGGCCCTTTTCCTGCGCCTGGCGCAGCAGCGAGCACACGCGGGCATGCGCGTACTGCACATAGAACACCGGGTTGTCGCTGCTCTGCTGGCGGGCCAGGTCGATGTCGAAGGTCAGCTGCGAGTCGGGCTTGCGCGCGATCAGGAACCAACGCACCGCATCGCTGCCCACTTCCTCGATCAGGTCACGCAGGGTCAGGTAGCTGCCGGCACGCTTGGACAGCTTCACTTCCTCGCCGCCGCGCATCACCGTCACCATCTGGTGCAGCACGTATTCCGGCCAGCCCTTGGGGATGCCCAGGTCCAGCGCCTGCAGGCCGGCGCGCACACGCGCCAGCGAGCCGTGGTGGTCGGCACCGAGCTCGGTGATGGCGCGTTCGTAACCGCGCTGCCACTTGCTCAGGTGGTAGGCCACGTCCGGCAGGAAATAGGTGAACGTTCCGTCGGACTTGCGCATCACGCGGTCCTTGTCGTCACCGAAATCGGTGGAGCGCAGCCACAGCGCGCCGCCTTCCTCGTAGGTGTGGCCGGAGCTGATCAGCTGCTGCACGGTCTCGGCGACCTTGCCGTCCTTGTACAGCGAGCTTTCCAGGAAGTAGATGTCGAAATCCACGCCGAACGCGGCCAAGTCCAGGTTCTGCTCGTTGCGCAGGTAGGCAACGGCGAAGCGGCGGACTTCCTCCAGGTTCTCGGCATCCTTGGCGCCGACGACCTGGCTGCCCTCGAGGTCCACGGTCTCACCCAGCAGGTAGGCCTTGGCCACGTCGCCGATGTATTCACCGTTATAGGCTTCGGCCGGCCACTGCTCATCGCCCGGCTTGAAGCCGCGTGCGCGCGCCTGCACCGACTTGGCCAGGTTTTCGATCTGCACGCCGGCGTCGTTGTAATAGAACTCACGCTTGGCGTTCCAGCCGTTGGCTTCCAGCACGCGGGCAATGCAATCGCCGATCGCACCGGCGCGGCCGTGGCCGACATGCAGCGGGCCGGTCGGGTTGGCCGACACGTATTCGACGCCGACGCTGCGGCCGTTGCCGCTCAGGTTGCGGCCATAGTCCTCGGCTTCCTTGAGCACGCTGACCACTTCGCGCTGGTAAGCCACCGGCGAGAGTTTGAAATTGATGAAGCCAGGGCCGGCGATCTCGACATTTACGATGTCGTCGCTGGCCGGCAATGCGGCAAGCAGCGCCTGTGCAACGGCGCGCGGATTGCTGCGCGCGGCCTTGGCCAGCAGCATGGCGGCATTGGTGGCGAAATCACCGTGTTCGCGGGTCTTGGGTCGCTCGACCACGAAATCCGGCGGCAGGGTGTCGGCAGGCAAGGTGCCGTTGGCGCGCAAGGCTTCGATGCCTTGGCCGATGAGGGCGCGGAGTTGGGCTTTCACGTGACTATTCTGCTTGAAGCGCGGAACTGACCATTTTACCTGACCTGCGACGAGGCCGCCCGCGGCACGCCCGCTGGGGTCAGCAATGTCAAAAAAACAGAAAAGCTGCGGCGGCCAGCGGTCAAGCGGGATTCCGGTGTCCGACCGGGCAGATTCTGGGGCCGGGGTAGGCAGGAGGGGGTTCAGGCTGAGGCGTTCAGACCCAGCCCCGCGCGGCCAGCGACACCGGCGCGCCGTCGCCGATCACGAAATGGTCGAGCAGGCGGATATCCACCAGCGCCAAGGCCTGCTGCAGCCGTGCGGTGATGGTGCGATCGGCCGCCGACGGTTCAGGATTCCCGGACGGGTGGTTGTGGCCGACGATCACCGCCGCAGCGTTGTGGGCCAAGGCCTGGCGGACGACCTCACGCGGATGTACCTCGGCGCTGTCTACCGTCCCTGTGGATAACTCTTCAAAAGCCAAGGCCCGGTGGCGATTGTCCATGAACAGCACGGCGAACACCTCCTGCGGGCGGTGGCGCAGGCGCTGGGCGAAGTAGCGGCCGGCAGCGGCCGGGTCGGTCAGCGCATCGCCGCGTTCCAGCCCGGCGGCCAGATGGCGCCGGCCCAGTTCCAGCGCGGCGCTGAGCTGGCAGGCGCGGGCAGGACCCAGCCCCGGCAATCTGGCCAGTTGCGGTGCGCTGCGGTCCAGCAGCGCCCGTAGCGGGCCGTGCGCCTGCAGCAGCTCGCGCGCGGTCTGTACCGCATCGCGCCCGCGCAGGCCCGAACCGAGGAAAATCGCCAGCAGTTCAGCGTCGGAAAGTGCGGCTGCGCCACGTGCCAGCAGTTTTTCGCGCGGGCGTTCAGCGCTGGGCCAATCACGGATATGCATGAGTGGCAGATTCACCGCCATTTGCCAAAAACTGGATCAGGCGTAACAAAGCCTTCGGTTAAGCTAACCCTTCTTCTGTACCTAGGAATCCCCATCCGTGACCGCCGTTTCCCCCACTTCCCGCCCCTTGGAAGGACAGAAGCTGCTGCTATGCGTAGGCGGTGGCATCGCTGCGTACAAGTCGCTGGAGCTGGTGCGTCGGCTGCGTGATGCCGGCGCCACCGTGCAGGTGGCGATGACGGCTGGTGCGCAGCAGTTCGTCACTCCGTTGAGCTTCCAGGCGCTGTCGGGCCATCCCACCCGCACCACGCTGTGGGACAGCGCCGCCGAGCAGGCCATGGGCCATATCGAACTGGCGCGCTGGGCCGACCGCATCCTCATCGCCCCGGCCACGGCCGACCTGCTGGCGCGGCTGGCGCACGGCAATGCCGACGACCTGGTGACCACGCTGTGTCTGGCCAGTACCGCGCCGCTGACCGTGTGCCCGGCAATGAATCACCGCATGTGGCTGCATCCGGCCACCCAGGCCAACATGGCACTGCTGCGCGAGCGCGGCGTGCAGGTGATCGGGCCGGAGGACGGCCCGCTGGCCGAAGGTGAATCCGGCCCTGGTCGGGTCAGTGAAGCACCAACCATCATTGCTGCACTTGCCGGCAACCTGGCCCCGCAGGCCCCGGCCAAGCCGGGCCGCCTGAACGGCATGCGCGTGCTGATCAGCGCCGGTCCAACCTACGAAGATCTGGACCCGGTGCGCTACGTCGGCAACCGCAGCAGCGGCAAGATGGGCTATGCCCTGGCCGCCGCCGCCGCCCGCCAGGGCGCGCAAGTGGTGCTGGTCAGCGGACCGGTACAGCTGGCCACGCCGGCCGGTGTGCAGCGCATCGACGTGCGCTCGGCCGCGCAGATGCGTGAGGCCGTACTCGGTGCCTTGCCGGCCGATATCTACATTGGCGCGGCCGCCGTGGCCGATTACACGCCGCGCCAGGTCTCGCCGCAGAAGCTGAAGAAGACCGCCGGCAGCCAGACCCTGACTCTGGAACTGGTGCGCACCGCCGACATCCTGGCCGAAGTGGCCGTGCAGGAGCAGGCCTTGAAGCTGGTGGTGGGCTTCGCCGCCGAAACCCACGATGTGGAGAAGTACGCACGCGGCAAGCTGGCCGACAAGCACCTGGACCTGATCATCGCCAACCAGGTCGGCATCGCCGGCAATGGCTTCGAGAGTGACCAGAACGCGGCCGTGGCCTATTGGAACGGCGGCCTGCGCGAGTTCCCGGGCACCGCCAAGACCCAGCTGGCCGAACAATTGCTGGATTTGATTGCCGAGAGGTTGGACGCATGAGTAATGGACTGCAGCCCTTGCAGGTGAAGTTGCTGGACCCGCGCTTCGGCGACAGCTGGCCGCTGCCGGCCTACGCCACCGAGGCCAGCGCCGGCATGGACCTGCGCGCGGCGACCGAAGCGGCGCTGACGCTGGAGCCCGGCGATGCGGCCCTGCTGCCCAGCGGCATCGCGATCCATATCGCCGATCCTGGCCTGTGTGCGGTGGTTCTGCCGCGCTCCGGGCTGGGCCACCGCCACGGCATCGTGCTGGGCAATGGCACCGGCCTGATCGACGCCGATTACCAGGGGCCACTGCTGATCAGTGTGTGGAACCGAGGCCGCGACGCCTTCACCATCGAACCGGGCGACCGTGTCGCGCAGTTGGTGGTGATGCCGATTGCACGGGTGACGTTGCAGGTAGTAGATACTTTCGTCGACAGTGCACGTGGAACGGGTGGATTCGGCCACACCGGGGTGCGCTGACAGGGGGATCGCACGATGAGCCAAGGCAATGAGAGCGGGCGGCCACGTCCTGAGCTGGGTCGATCAACGCCACTGCTGGCGGTACTGCTGCTGCTGTTGGCCGGCTGGTTCGGCTGGAGTGCGGTAGATCAATGGATGCAGTCCGGTACCAGTGCCGGGCTTGAGCAATCCCGCGATCAGGCCGTGGCTGACGTACAGAAGGCGCTGGCTACGCAGACCGCGCAGTTCGGCAAGCAGCTGGCATTGGAGCCGGTCAAGGCCGCGCTGGCCAACGGTGATGCAGCTGCCGTCGCCTTGGCGGTACGTGACAAGTGGACCGGGGTGGAAGACGCGCAGGTTCTCGATGCCAGCCTGACCGAGGCGTATGCCGACCCGGCGGCGTTCGGCTACTCGCGACTGGCACTGCTGGAACAGGCCATGGCCACCGGTCAGCCGGTAGCGCTGGTGGTTCGCGATGGTGGTAGCCCGAGGCTGGGCCTGGCCGCACCGGTGCTGTTGCAGGGCAAACCGGCGGTGATCTACATCCGTCAGCCGCTGACTCGGCTGACCTCCGTGTTTGATGGCATCGATTCGCCGAACAGCGCGTTCCTCGGGTTGCGCCAGGGTGGTTTCACCATCGTCCAGAAGGGCGCCACCGATCTGGGTAACAGTGCCGATGCACTGGCGCGCCCGGTCGGCGATACCGGCCTGCGCGTTGTCGCTGAGCTGCCGGATGCCAGCGCCGGTTTGATGGGCCTGGGAGTGATTCCAAGCGGCATCGTGGCGTTGCTGCTGCTGGCGATTGCTTTGCTGTTGTTGCTGGGCCGCAAGCGCCTGGCGAATCTACCCGTCCTGCGCAGGAACACCGTGCAGGACGACGATAGCGGCCCGACCCTGCAGGAAGCGCTGGAGCAGGACCCGCAACCGCTGCCGGTCTCGGCCAATGCGCGCGCTGCTGATGCGCCGCCGGCGCGCGTCGAGCCGGGTGCGGACGCGGTCCTGCCGGTCATCTTCCGTGCCTACGACATCCGCGGTGTGCTTGGTGCCGAGTTGAATGCCAATGTCGCCACGCTGATTGGCCAGGCCATCGGCAGCGAAATGCAGGCGCAGGGTTTGCGCGATGTGGTGGTGGGCCGCGATGGCCGCCTGTCCGGGCCGGAGCTGGCCGATGCCTTGATCACGGGCCTGCGCCGCGCTGGTTGCGATGTGATCGATATCGGCATGGCACCGACGCCGGTGGTGTATTTCGCCAGTTATCACCTGCGTGCTGGCAGCTGCGTGGCGGTTACCGGCAGCCATAACCCGCCGGACTACAACGGTTTCAAGATCGTCATCGGTGGCGAGACGCTGTCCGGCGACGCCATCACCGACCTGTACAAGCGCATCCAGGAAGGTCGCCTGCAGCATGCCGACAACGAAGGCAGCCTGCAGCAACGTGAGGTCATCAACGACTACGTGCAGCGCATCGCCGATGACGTGCAGCTGGATCGTCCGCTCAAGGTCGTTGCCGATGCCGGCAATGGCGTGGCCGGCGCAGTGGCGCCGCAGCTGCTGGAAGCCATTGGTGCCGAGGTGATCCCGCTGTACTGCGAAGTGGATGGCGACTTCCCCAACCACCACCCGGACCCCAGTGATCCGCACAACCTCGAAGACCTGGTGCAGATGGTCAAGCGTTTCGACGCGGACCTGGGCGTGGCCTTCGATGGTGATGGCGACCGCCTCGGCGTGGTCACCAAGGATGGCAAGATCATCTTCGCCGACCGCCTGCTGATGCTGTTCGCCGCCGATGTGCTGGCGCGCAACCCCGGCGCGATGGTCATCTACGACGTGAAGTGCACCGGCAAATTGTCGGATTACATCCTGCGCAACGGCGGCAGCCCGATGATGTGGAAGACCGGGCATTCGCTGGTCAAGGCCAAGATGCGCGAGACCGATGCCGAACTGGCGGGCGAGATGAGCGGCCACTTCTTCTTCAAGGAGCGCTGGTACGGTTTTGATGATGGCCTGTATGCGGCGGCACGCCTGCTGGAGATTCTGGCGCAGCGTGATGAAGAACCGTCCGAGGTATTGAACGAGTTGCCGGATGCGATCTCCACGCCGGAGTTGAAGGTGGCGGTGGAAGAGGGCACGCAGCATGCGCAGGTGGCCTTGATCGTGGCTGCAGCGCAGGTTGAGGACTCGCCGTTCGCAGGCGCGCGCATCTCGACGATCGACGGCCTGCGTGCCGACTTCAGTGATGGCTGGGGCTTGGTGCGTGCCTCCAACACCACGCCGGTGCTGGTGCTGCGCTTCGAGGCCAACGATGAAGTGGCGCTGGAGCGGATCAAGGGTGTGTTCCGGGAGCAGTTGCTGCAGGTGTTGCCGGTGGGGACCGAGCTGGGGTTCTGATCGAATATTGTTTGGCGAAAAGCCGTCCGCGTGTTGCGTGGGCGGTTTTTTGTTTTCGCGGGCTTTTGTTCTCGCGTGTCGCTTTCCTGCATTGCGGTTTGCCGGGTGCTTGGGATTGCTGCAAAGAGCACCCCTCCCCAACCCTCCCCTTGGCTACGCCAAAGGGAGGGGGCGCAGTGCGCGCAGCCTGACAGATCGAAGCGCAGCCGCTTGTCTCCCTCCCTTTGGCGCAGCCAAGGGGAGGGCTGGGGAGGGGTTGCCTTTGCTTCTGCTTCCGCCGGCGCTGGCTTGTGGGAGCGG
>NZ_JBSPUF010000025.1:0-3536 GCF_056861425.1 Stenotrophomonas sp. 21LCFQ19
ACCGGGAACCCCCAGTGCCGAGCATGGCTCGGCACTACAATTGAAAAACCCCGGTTTTCCCGGGGTTTTTCATTGCAACAGCTACAACACCGCTACGCCGTCTTGTCCTTGATCGTGGTGCTGGGACCATTGCCCTTGACGCTGGTGATGCCGGCCTCGCGCGCGGCCTGCGAGGCATACATCTGGCTGCTGCCGATCACCTGGTGGTTGGCCGCTTTCAGATTGAAATGGTAGCGCCCGTCGCTGGCGGTCTTGCGCTCGTAATGCGCTTCATCCGGGCTGTTCTTCTGTACCGAAGCAATACCGTTCTCCGCGCCGGCGCGCGTGGTGTAACGCTCGCTGGTCAGGATGACCTCGGCGTTGCCTGCCTTGAGCACGAAATAGAACTGACCGTCGCTGCTCTTGTCCAACTCGTACCAACCTGCCATTGCAATACCCCGCTTGAGGATGATGCCGGCACGCTGCCGCCCTGCTACCGCCGCCGCATGCGTGGCTTTTGCCCGGATGACCGGACGTTGGAAGCCGCTAGCTGCCGCGGCTACAGGTGCGACTCTACCTCAATCTTCTGTCCGTTCCAGCCAGGCCAGCTTGCGCTCACGCGGCAGCTGCTTGATCTGCCATTCGGCGCGGGACGCGGCCGAGCGGTCGGCATAGGCGCGGCTGGCCAGCACCCGCAGCGGCGGGTGCGCGCGGGTATAACGCGCGCCCTTGCCGGCAACATGGGCCAGGAAACGGGCCTGCACATCGGTACTGATACCCGCGTAATAGCTGCCGTCATGGCACTCCAGCAGATACAGAAACCACAGCCCCTTCACCTGGCCCTGCCCCGGTTTACAGGCTGGCTGCGTCGGCAATCTTGCACAGACCTTCGCCAACCGCCTTGTTGGACGTCATCTGGCCACCCTTGATGCTGAAACGCACTTCGACGCGGACGCTGCCGTCAGGCTGGCGACGCACGGTGGTGCGCAACGGAACGGTTGAACCGCCACCCCCACGGACCGGATTCTCGGCGGCGATGTAGCCGGTGGTCTCGTTCGGGTAAACACCAACCATGCCTTCAGCTTCAATCGCGGCCACGGTCTTGGCGAACGCGTCGGCGTAGCTGACACCTTCGTGGTCGGTCGAGGCAAGGAACTGCTTGCCGCTGGTGAAACCACCGGCCACCGACAGGTTCTGCAGGCAGCCACTGCCCGAATCAAAAACTTCCTTCTTGGCCAGCGCCAGCGACGGGACCAGCATCATCGCCAATGCCACGGTGCACATACGGGTACGCATCAGTTCCTTCTCCATGGAGCGGTGATTCATAGGCTTCCTGCCGGAGACGGTGCTCCCCCTGTCTCCAAAGCAGGCGGGAGGCCTACCGCCTCCCGCCGCGTAAACTACTTGGACAGCCCGATGTGCGCCAGTGAAACTGTCACGGAATCCTCAGGCCGCCGCCTCCAGCTGGGCGCGGCGGCGCGCACGCACCGCCTCGGCCAGACGCTCCAGCACCTGCACGGTGCTGTCCCAATCGATGCAGCCGTCGGTGATGCTCTGGCCGTAGACCAGCGGCTGGCCTTCGACCAGGTCCTGGCGGCCGGCCACCAGATGGCTCTCGATCATCACCCCGACCACGCGCTGCTCGCCGGCTTCCAGCTGGCTGGCAATGTCATCGACCACCTTGGGCTGGTTCTCCGGCTTCTTGCTGCTGTTGGCGTGGCTGGCGTCGATCATCAACCGCGCAGGCAGCTGCGACTTGGCCAGCACATCGCTGGCGCCCTGCACGCTGGCGGCGTCGTAGTTCGGGGCCTTGCCGCCGCGCAGGATCACATGGCAATCCGGGTTGCCGCGCGTTGCCACGATGGCGGTACCGCCTTCCTTGGTCACCGACAGGAAGTGGTGCGGGTGCGAGGCCGCGCCGACCGCATCGGCAGCGATCTTCACATCGCCGGTGGTGCCGTTCTTGAAGCCAACCGGGCACGACAGGCCCGAGGCCAACTCGCGGTGCACCTGGCTTTCGGTGGTACGCGCACCAATCGCGCCCCAGGCCACCAGGTCGGCGATGTACTGCGGCGAGATCACGTCCAGGAACTCCACGCCGGCCGGCAGGCCGAGGCGGTTGATGTCACGCAGCAGGCCACGCGCAACGCGCAGGCCCTTGTTGATGTTGAAGCTGCCGTCCAGGTCCGGGTCATTGATCAGGCCCTTCCAGCCCACCGTGGTGCGCGGCTTCTCGAAGTACACGCGCATCACGATCTCAAGCTCGCCGGCCAGCGCATCGCGCAGCGGACGCAGGCGCTGGGCGTATTCCATCGCCGCCACCGGGTCATGGATCGAACACGGGCCCACCACAACTGCCAGGCGGTCGTCCTGACCGTGCAGGATGCGGTGCAACGAGGCACGGGCATCAGCCACGGTCTGTGAGGCTTCCTCGTCACAGGGCAGCAGCGCCAGCAGTTGTGCCGGCGAGGTCAGGGGTTCAAGTTTGCGGATGCGCAGATCGTCGGTATGGGGGGGCATGGGGGTCTCCAGTTCAAAGCGGTGAATGGTTTGGCCCCAGCGTGGCGGCATGAAAAAAGCCGCCAGGTTCGCTGGCGGCTTTTCGGGAATGCATCTGAAAGTTTCTTCAGGGTAAGCGCAGTCCTTCCTCCGCCAGCGGCTTGGGAAAGTAATACCAAAAGTAAAAGCTGGCGCGGGCTGCGTTCATGGGGAGCATTGATAACACGGTTTTTTGTGCGATGCGACAGTTTCAGCGGCAACAGACCGGGAGCGTCGACAGGTTCAGCCTTGGCGAGTGGGCAACAGCAGTTCGTCATTCGGCCTTTCAAGCAGCTGTTGAATCGATCAGCGACATCTGCCGGAGCTCAAATGAATGAGCCCGTTTGACACCTCGACTGCGCGCATATGAACCGTGGATTGCCGCAATGTGTGCGCTGCAATTGTTCATCCCGCGCGGAAATGCGCGTTCCACAGGTAGCTGGACAATCGGCTCGTCGTGGCAGCGATACTGACAACTGATTCAACGCACAAAGTCATTCCGATGAACGACACCAGTTCCGAACTGCTGCAGATTGCCTGCCCGCATTGCAACGCCGTAAACCGCGTCCCTGCCACTCGCCTGAGCCAGGCACCGTCATGCGGCCGCTGCCATCAGGCCTTGTTTTCCGCAGCGCCGATGGTCTTGAACGCGAGCGCGTTTGAAGCACACGCCAACCGTTCGCAGATTCCTTTGCTGGTGGATTTCTGGGCCAGCTGGTGCGGCCCGTGCCGGCAGATGGCACCGGAGTTCGCCAAGGCCGCCGTGCAGCTGGAGCCACGTATGCGCCTGGGCAAACTGGATACGGAAGCGGAGCCGGCCATCGCCACCCGCTATGCCATCCGCAGCATTCCGACGATGGTGCTGATCCAGGGCGGCCGCGAGATTGCGCGGCAGTCCGGCGCCATGCCAGCCAGCAGCATCGTGCAATGGGCGAGCAAGCACCTGTAGTGGGGGGGGGGGGGGGGGGGGGGGGGGGGGGGGCGGCGGCGGGGCGGGGGGGGGGGGGGCGGCCAGCAGG
>NZ_JBSPUF010000025.1:3546-49661 GCF_056861425.1 Stenotrophomonas sp. 21LCFQ19
TGTAGTGCCGAGCCATGCTCGGCAGAGGCGTTCCCGGTAAATCTCCTGCCGAGCATGGCTCGGCACTACGGCAGGGTGCTGGGGTTTGTAGGAGCGGCGTGAGCCGCGAGGCTGGTGCTGCTTGAAAGGCTGCAGAGCTACCCCTCCCCAGCCCTCCCCTTGCCTGCGGCAAAGGGAGGGGGCACAGCAGGCAAAGGGAGGGCAGAAAACAAAACCCCGCCTTTCGGCGGGGTTTTGGGTATTACCAGCAGCGGTGAGGCTGCGGTGGACTTAGAAGTCCATGCCGCCCATGCCACCCATGCCGCCCATGCCACCGGCGCCGCCCATTGCCGGCTCGTCCTTCTTCGGAGCTTCGGCAACCATGGCTTCGGTGGTGATCATCAGGCCAGCGATCGAGGCTGCGTTCTGCAGTGCCGAACGGGTCACCTTGGTCGGGTCCAGGATGCCGAATTCCAGCATGTCGCCGAATTCGCCGGACGCAGCGTTGTAGCCGAAGCTGCCGGTGCCTTCCTTGACCTTGTTGACGATGACCGACGGCTCTTCACCGGCGTTGGCAACGATTTCGCGCAGCGGGGCTTCCATCGCGCGCAGGGCGATCTGGATGCCGTGGTTCTGGTCTTCGTTGTTGCCCTTCAGGCCGGCCAGAGCGGAGACAGCGCGCACCAGGGCGACGCCGCCGCCCGGGACCACGCCTTCTTCGACGGCTGCGCGGGTAGCGTGCAGGGCGTCGTCAACGCGGTCCTTCTTTTCCTTCATTTCGATTTCGGTCGATGCACCGACCTTGATCACGGCAACGCCGCCGGCCAGCTTGGCAACGCGTTCCTGCAGCTTCTCGCGATCGTAGTCCGAAGAGGTTTCTTCGATCTGGGTCTTGATCTGCTTGACGCGCGATTCGATGGCAGCGGTATCACCAGCGCCGTCGATGACAGTGGTGTTTTCCTTGGAGACCTGCACCTTCTTGGCGCGGCCCAGGTCCTTGATGGTGGCCTTTTCCAGCGACAGGCCAACTTCTTCGGAGATCACGGTGCCGCCGGTCAGCACGGCCATGTCTTCCAGCATCGCCTTGCGACGGTCGCCAAAGCCCGGTGCCTTGACGGCCACGACCTTGACGATGCCACGGATGGTGTTGACCACCAGGGTCGCCAGCGCTTCGCCTTCGATGTCCTCGGCGATGATCAGCAGCGGCTTGCCGGCCTTGGCGACGCCTTCCAGCACCGGCAGCAGGTCACGCACGTTGGAGATCTTCTTGTCGTGCAGCAGGATGTACGGGTCATCCAGGTCAGCGGTCTGCGACTGCTGGTTGTTGATGAAGTACGGGGACAGGTAGCCGCGGTCGAACTGCATGCCCTCGACGACGTCCAGCTCGTTTTCCAGGCCCGAGCCTTCCTCAACGGTGATCACGCCTTCCTTGCCGACCTTCTTCATCGCTTCGGCGATGATGTTGCCGATCGACTCGTCGGAGTTGGCCGAAATGGTGCCGACCTGGGCGATGGCCTTGTCGTCAGCGGTCGGCTTGGAGATGTTCTTCAGCTCGGCGACGGCGGCGATCACGGCCTTGTCGATACCGCGCTTCAGATCCATCGGGTTCATGCCGGCGGCAACGGCCTTGGCGCCTTCGCGGATCAGGGCCTGGGCCAGCACGGTGGCGGTGGTGGTGCCGTCGCCAGCGTCGTCATTGGTGCGCGAAGCAACTTCCTTCACCATCTGCGCGCCCATGTTCTCGAACTTGTCAGCCAGTTCGATTTCCTTGGCGACGGACACGCCGTCCTTGGTGATGGTCGGGGCGCCGAAGCTCTTCTCGAGCACGACGTTGCGGCCCTTCGGGCCCAGGGTTGCCTTGACGGCATTGGCGAGAACGTTGACGCCGCGCACCATGCGCGAACGGGCGTCTTCACCGAAACGAATATCCTTGGCAGCCATTGCGATTACCTCTGAGTAGAGCCGAGCCGAGCTCGGCTGCTTTTATCGGGAAAGGGGGTTTACAGGAACAGGTGGCGCGGCAGCTCAGCCGATGACGGCAAGCACGTCGTCTTCGCGCAGCACCTTGTACTCGACGCCTTCGGCCTTGTAGGACGAACCGGCGTACTGGCCGTAAATGACCTTGTCGCCAACCTTCAGCGACGGGGTACGCACCGAACCGTTGTCCAGCGGCTTGCCCGGGCCCACGGCCACGACTTCACCCTTGGTGGACTTTTCCTTGGCCGAATCCGGGATCAGGATGCCGCCGGCGGAGATTTCGTCGGCTTCGATCGGCTTGACCACAACGCGGTCGTGAAGCGGCTTGATGCTCATGAAGGACCTCTTAAGTAATTGATTGGCCTGAAATTCCGGCGACACCGACTGGGAAACAGGGGGACGTCGGCATCACGCGTAAAAAGGCCCGTCGTGCGGGCTTGTTTGGGAGATGGGGCTGGCTGGGGGCCTTTCAAGGGCAGGCCGGAAAAATGATCATCCCGGCTGGCGGGGTCTGGTAACTGCCCCTGCGGGCGCCGGCGGCAATCGTGCCACCTGCCCCACCGCCGCAGTCCCGAATACGCCACGGACTGCGGGAGGCCTGCCTTACCTCCGCCCCTGCCGGTTTCGGCATCTCGAGCTCCGCCACGAACGGCGCCGTTTGATCGCGGGGATCGGGCACCGTTCGCGCCGCGAAAAAAATGGCGCGTCCCGGGGGATTGCGGGGCACGCCATATCAAGAGAGAGAGCCGCCCAGACCGCGGGCTGAACTACTTTTTTGGAATATCAGAGGTACCGCGACCACTGCACCGAGGCGCTGGCAGGGCTTGCCGGCAGCCCACCGCTGCCGGTGCTGCACACCGGGAGCAGATTCAGGCCGCCACCGCTGGGAACATCAACCGCGATGCCGCCGGCGGATATCTTGGTATCGGCGGTCTGGTTGCTGCCTACCGTCAAGCTGCCGTGGATGGTGACGGTGGCACCACTGGTCGACAGCTGCTTGCCCAGCATCACGCTGCCGCGCAGCTCCCAGCCCGCGATGTCGGCAGCGCCTTCGGCGATCACGGTGGTGTTGGCAATCGGCAGGCCCTGGTAGGTCTGCGGCTTGCCATCAGGTCCCTGCCCTTCCCACTCCACCAGCTGCGTGCGGCTGGCGCACAGGTTGGTCGGGTAGAAGTCGCCGCCACAGACCTTGGCCGCACCGGCGAAGTTCGGCGCGATCAGGTCGCGATGGCCGGCAGTGGTGAGGGTGACGTTGCCGCCACAGGTGGCCTGGCTCGGGTCGTCACAACCGCGTACCACCAAGGTATTGAGGAAATCGGTACTGGTACCGTCGATCTTCACCGACTGGTCAAACCACAGCACGCCGACCGGCATCTTGCTGACGCCGTGGAGCAACCAGCTGCCATCGCTCTGCCTGGCCTTCAGGCAGCCCTTCTCATTGGTGTAGTTGCAGGTCATCAGCTCCTGCAGGATCGCCAGTTGCGCAGGGCTGGGGCTACTCAACGGATACACCCCGTCGATGGAATCACCATTGGCACGCTTTACATTGCGGATGGTCAACTGCGCGGCACCATCAACCGTGCTGAAGGCGTAGTTGGCCATGGCCAGGAAGTTGTCGGCATCCACCGGTTTGACCCGCGCTTCGCAGTACGGGATGCCGGGCAGACCTGGACTGGTGCCAGCCTGCCTGATCTGCACGTTGTTCACCGGCATGTTGAGGTTGCCAGCGAGCCGGCCCGAACCGCTGACCGAAACCTGGTTGACCGTCATGTCACCGCCACCGAGCAGGTTCTTCACCGTGCCCGATGTCATTGCGATGTTTCCGCTGGCCCAGAGTGTCTCGTACTTGCCGCTCCAACCCGACACGGTGACGCTGTAGCCCCACAACTGGCCCACCGTGAGTGTTGCCAAGCCAACGGTGCCGCCGGCAATACGGGTGGAGCGGAAGCTCAGCGCGTCCGGCAGGCTGACATTGTCCGCGCCCTTCAAGCGCTCGGCAGTTGCCGCACCGGTTACCAGACCGGTGCTGGCATCGACGTTCACCAGCGGCGCGCCGGCACTGTCCTGCTTGCTGAAATCCAGCAGGAACTGGCTCTGATCGGCCAAGGTGACCACCGCGTGGCCGCTGTTGAGCGGCGCAACGGCACCCGTCACCCACGGCGTGCCGCCGGTTACGGTGGAGGCAATCAAGTTACCGCCGACTTCGGCGGTGCCGATCAGCGCGGTGCCGGAGTAAACGCCAACCGCATAAGCTCCAGCCTTGATCGCGGTGTAGTTGCCACCGCTGACACCACTGCCGATCTCGACATTGCGTGCCCACAGCGTGGTTCCATTGGGATTGCCCATGCCGTTGATGCGGATGGTGCCTTCCGAATACAGATGACCGTTGTCGGTGATGCCACCGCCGCTCAATGACACATCGCCCTTGACGCAACCGGAGATGCGCGCGGTCGAACCACCGCCAATCGTCAGGTTGCCGGCTACCACGATGTTCTCGTAGTCCACCGCGTTGGTGACGTCGAGCTTGCCGCCGCTGTAATCCAGGTTGCCGTTGAACACCATCGGCGCCTTCGGCATCGACGCGCATACCGGCGGAATGCCCGGGGTGCCATTTCCCGGTACCACGTCATAGATCACTTCGACGGTGGCTGTGGTCAAGGCACTGCCGACACCCGCGGTGCCAATGACCTGGGCACTGACCCGGTAGTGGTCGCTGCCGGCAGCCTCGATCGATGTCACCGTTGCAGCGCGCACGCCCAGCGCTTCAAGCCCGCTGACTGGCTTGGCATCATTGCCTACCCAGCCCGGCCATACGCTGGTATCCACCTGCAGCAGGTACAGCCGCAGTGCTTCGACACCGCGCCATGCCGCCGCCTGTGCAGCCGTGGCCGAATGCGTGGTGAGCTGCTGCGACTGGGTGCCGCGCAGCGAGTAAATGGTCGCGGCAACCGTGACCGAAACCGCCAGTCCGACCATCAACACGATCAGCAGCGTGGCAACGCCACGCTGCCGTTTGAATGCTGAAAAACGATTCCTGTCCATGCCAACACGTCCCCTGTGCATCAGATGGTCACTGCTAGATTGGGCAGGCAGGCCAGGAACAGATGGCTGCTGGCGTCGCTGCGTTCCAAGGCCAGTTGCTGGCCAACCGCTGCAGCAGGCGTGGTGCTGAAATCCTGCTGCATGTATGGGAGGCATTGACGCTCACCCTTGAGCGAAAACACATAGCCTGGCGCCAGGCTCATCGCACCGACTTCCTGCTCACCGGAGGCAAAGGCGCTGCCATCCTTCTGCATGGGAGTGAAGAAGGCCGCACTACCAGCAAGCAGGTGCCGCTCATCGCTTTTCCATGTGGCAGCTTGGGCATCGCCGCAGGCCTTGGGGGTAAAGCGGTACAGGCCCTCACCATCGACCAGCCGCAGGCCCGAGCAGACGTAGCCGCTGGCGGTCAGCTCGGCCTTGTAGCGCCACACCAACTCCTTGCCCGCGTCGCGAACATGCAGCTTGCTATTCAAACTGTCGGCTGCCGGCACGCCGAAGCCCGCGCTCTGCAGGTCCATCTGCGCGGACAACAACGCCGCTGATACCTGTCCGTCGCGCAACGCAGAACGCGAGGCGTTGCTGGAAACTTCAACCATGGTTTTGTACAGCGTCATCATCGCGGCGATGGTGATCAGCGAGATCAGCAGGCCCACCATCATGCTGATCAGGCTCTGTCCGCGTTGCTGCTGGCGGCCGATCCGGGTGGCAGTGCGTGCAAGCATGTTCATTGCTTCGTCGACACCAGCAGATCGGGATCGTTTTCGTTGGCGCCCTTGCTGCCGAGATCGGTCGCGGCGACCGTCAGATCCACCCGCTGTGGTGCCTCCACGGTGCGTGCAATACCCGCCATGGCTACCGTTGCGGTGGCGGCCTCGCAGCTGACCGCAGCGCTCCTGGACTCGCCGTTGGGCATGCCGATCTCCAGCGTGCCACTGCCGCACAAGCCCACGCCCTGGGTCTGCAGACTGTCGCGCAGGCGCTCGACCATCAGGTTTTCCACCTTGGCATCGCGCTGGTTGTTCATCACATTGGCCATTACATGGGCCAGACCGGCGCCGATGATGCTGGTGATCAACACGCCGACCAGAGCCTCGAGCATGATGTCGCCGCGCTGGCGGCGTGGCGGATCAAAGCAGGTCGACATAGAGCGGATCCTGGCTGTTCATGCCAATGGCAATACGCGAATGGGCGGCGGCACTGCTGCAGCTCGCCGCGCCCGGCAGGCGCTGGCCACGGTTGTCGAAGGCCACGCAGGACAATAGGTCGCCCGAGGCTTGCAGCTCGTCTGCATCGGCATAGTCATCGGCGCCGGTCAGGCGATACTCGCCACCGCGCGGCAACTCGCCCTGCCACAACACTTCATTGCCAGCGCCACGCAATATCTGCAGGCTGCGACCACTGTGCTGCAGCCGTGCCGAAACAGCTGCCCCGGTGACGTGCTCGGGATTGCGCAAGGCCAGCGAGCGGGTCTGCGACACGGCCTCCCACAGCAGGTTGCGTGCCTGCATCTGCCGATTGCTGTCGATCCATTGCAGTGTGAACGGCATGCCTGCCAAGGCCAGCACCGCCATCACCGCCAGGGTCACCATCAATTCGATCAGTGAAAAACCCGTGGCGCTGCGGCTCATGGCCAGTCACTCACGCCGGCACAGTTGCCGGACACCGTGCGGCTGTTGTCCGAATCGAGCTTGAGCGTGCAGCCACTGGCCTTGCCCAACGCGCTGCCGGCGACCGCCTTGAGCTCATAACCACTGTTGGTGGCGGTATAGCTATAGTTGAACTGGCCAGCCTTGGTCGCCGCATTCCAGCCCTTCTTGGCTGCCGCGTCATTGGCGGGGTAGCCCAGGGTGCGTTGGCGGAAATTCTCGACCGTACTGGACAACGCCATCAAATCGCTCTGCGCTGTACGGAGCTTGCTGCGCAGAACGTAGTCCGAGTACAGCGGAATGGCGATGCCGGCCAGAATGGCAATGATGGCCACGACGATCATCAGCTCGATCAGCGTGAAGCCCCGGTTTTTGTGTTGCTGCATATGCCCCCCTGTAGAGCCCTGCGAACACCTGCATCCGCCGTGACAAGAACCTTCGTAGGAATTGGCGTCCATCTGGCGTTAGATGAAAACCGCGTGAAACTGTGACCGGCCGCAATATACAATTCATGACAACGATGTCAACACTTCCATCCGAAAACGCCTCAAGCGCTTCTGCCACAATGGCTCGATGGACGTAAGACTGGTCTTCTGCACCTGCCCCGACGAACAAACCGCGCAGGCCTTGGCTCACCATCTGGTGGAGCAGCGTTTGGCTGCCTGCGTGAACTTGTTGCCTGCGATGCGGTCTGTGTACCGCTGGCAGGAGCAGATTGAACAAGCTGAAGAGATTCAGCTTGTTATAAAAACCTGTGCTGATCGGCTGGACGCGTTGAGCGCCGCGATCAGGTTGCACCACCCTTATGAATTGCCGGAGATCGTGGCGATCTCCCCCAGCGCCGGCCTGCCGGCGTATCTGGACTGGATCCGGGCGCAGACCCGGGAGGAAACATAATTAATGATGCTGTTGCGACAATTTGCCGCTTTCTGCCTGCTTACCCTGGCCGCCCTGCCGGCGCTGGCCATCAATGAGAAAGACCTGCTACCGGTAGACCAGGCCTTTGCCCTGCGTGCCGAGGCTCTCAGCCGCGACCGCATCGAGCTGCGCTGGGACATCGCCCCGGGCTATTACCTCTACCATCACCGCACCAGTGTCAAAGCCGGCCCCGGCTTCACTGCCGGCGCGCTGCAGATGCCACAGGGCGAGAAGAAGCACGACGAATTCTTTGGCGATGTGGAGACCTACCATCGCCAGCTGCGCGCGGTCCTGCCGGGTACCGCCGACGCGGGCGCCACCAGCGTCACCCTCGAAGTCCGCTACCAGGGCTGTGCCGATGCCGGCGTGTGCTACCCGCCGCAAAAGCGCAACGTCGAAGTAAGACTGCCCGCAGCAAGCGGCGCCGCGGCTGCGGCCGCTGCACCGTCTTCCGCACCCATCTTCAACCCGCTCGCCGGCAACAACGGTGGCGGCCTCAGCCTGCCCGGCGCGCCCGCCGTGCAGGGCCTGCCGCTGCCCTCGGAAAAGGCCTTCGGCTTCGAGGCCATCGTCGACAACGGCAACCGCCTGCTGCTGCGCTTCTCGCCGGCACCTGGCTATTACCTGTACCGCGACCGCACCTCGCTGGCACTGGAAGGCGCCGATGGCGTGCGCGCCGGCCGCCCACAATGGCCCGCCGGCAAGCCCTACCGCGACGAGCATTTCGGCAACGTGGTGGTCTATTTCGACCAGGTCGATGTACCGCTGCCATTGCGCCGCGACAAGCCCGACGCCACGCCTGCCACCCTGGTTGTCACGTTCCAGGGCTGCCAGACCGACGGGATCTGCTATCCGCCGATGACCCGCCGGGTGCGGCTGTCGCTGCCCGCCGGCAAGATCTCGTCGAAGGAAAAAGAAGAACTGGCAGTTGCCCCCTTGGTGATCCAGCCGTTGCCGGCCGGCAAGAAGGGCGAAGTCCCGCCGATGCCGCTGATCGACCCGGCCAACCCGCCGGCACCGCAGCCGCTGGTCGTGCGTCCGGCTGCTGCGGCCGCCAGTCTGGCCGAAGCCGCGCCCGATGCGTCCGCCGACAATACCCGCCGCAGCCAACCGCCCGCCGATACCGCCGGCAACGGCTCGCTGCTGTGGGTTCTGCTGCTGGCGCTGGCTGGCGGCCTGATCCTCAATCTGATGCCCTGCGTCCTGCCGATTCTGTCGCTGAAGGTGCTGGGCGTTGCACAGAGTGGTGAGAGCCGCCAGCGCGCGCGCAGCCACGCACTTTGGTATACGGCAGGCGTGCTGGTTGCGTTTGCTGCGATTGGTGGCCTGGTGCTGGCACTGCGCGCAGCCGGCCAGGCGGCCGGCTGGGGCTTCCAGTTGCAGCACCCGTGGTTCATCGCCGCGCTGGTGTACCTGATGTTCGTCGTTGGCCTGAGCCTGTCCGGGCTATTCACCCTGGGCGGCAATGCCGGCCAACTGGGCCAGAGCCTCGCCAGTCGCAGCGGCCCCAGCGGTGACTTTTTCACCGGCGTGCTTGCCTGCGTGGTCGCCAGCCCCTGCATCGCGCCGTTCATGGGCCCGGCCTTGGCCTACGCCTTCACCGCACCGCCGGCCTTGGCGATGCTTGTGTTCCTGGCATTGGGCCTGGGTCTGGCACTGCCGTTCCTGCTGATTGGTTTTGTACCAGCGCTGGCCGAGCGGCTGCCCAAGCCGGGCGCATGGATGGAAACCTTCAAGCACGTGATGGCCTTCCCGATGTACCTCACTGCCATCTGGCTGTTGTGGGTGCTGGGCAAGCAGCGCGGCATCGATGCGATGGGCCTGATGCTGGTCGGCCTGACCCTGCTGGCGCTGGGCCTGTGGTGGTTTGAACGCAGCCGCTGGCACAGCCGTCGGATCGGCATGGTGCTGGGCGCGGTGATCGCGCTGCTGGCGCTGGTGCCGGTGTGGGGCGTGACCCGCCTGCCGCCGCCGGGCGCTGCCATCGCCAGCGAAGGCACGGTGTCCTATTCGCCGCAGATGCTGGACCGCCTGCGCGCCGACAACCGCGTGGTGTTCGTCAACATGACGGCCGACTGGTGTGTCACCTGCAAGGCCAACGAACGCAACGTGCTGGACCGCGACAAGTTCCGTGACACGCTCAAGCAGGTCAACGCTGTGTACATGCGCGGCGACTGGACCAATGTGGATCCACAGATCAGCGCTTTCCTCGAGCAGCACAAGGCGGTCGGTGTGCCGCTGTATGTGGTGTATGGACCGGGGGCACCGCCGCGCGTGCTACCGACCGTACTCACCCAATCCATCGCTGAAGAAGCGCTGCTGCGCGCGGCACGCTGATGCGCCGCGCCGTGTGGTGGGTGGCAGGTATCGCGGCCGCAGCCGGGCTGTCGGCCGGTGCATGGCTGAGCCACCCGACCACACCGCCACTGCCGTCGATGAACACGCCCTCTGCGCCACTGAAATCCGCGACGCCGGTGCAGGGTGTGCGTGTCGGCGAATTGATGCCCTCATTCACCCTGCCCGACCTTGATGGCATGCCGGTGAAGTTCCCGGACCAGTTCAAGGGCAAGCCGCTGTTGATCAATGTGTGGGCCAGCTGGTGTGCGCCCTGCATCGAGGAGATGCCCGAGTTGGCGCGCTTTGCTGCGCGTCATGCGGACACTGGACCGCAGGTGGTGGGCTTGGCCTTGGACACGCCGGAAGCGGTGCTGGATTTCCTTGGCAACGTGCCGGTGTATTACCCGATCGTGATCGAAACGCCGGGGCCGCAGGATGCCAGCGTCAAGCTGGGCAATTCGCAGGGACTGCTGCCTTACAGCGTATTGGTTGATGCGCAGGGGCGCGTGCTCAAGCAGAAGCTTGGGCCGTTCAAGGTTGGTGAGATTGATGCGTGGGTTGCCGGTGTGGAGCCTGCTGCCAGGCAGTGACCCTGCAAGCCCTGGATTGATGTTTGCGCTTGGATTGGTCGCACGGATAAGCGCAGCGCGCCCGAGGTTTGGTTGGCGCCAAGAGCCAAGAGCTCCCCTCATCCGCCCCTTCGGGGCACCTTCTCCCCCTTGCGGGAGAAGGGAATGCACTCCGCTCGTGTTCAGCTGCAACTGACGCATTCCCAGCTCGGCTCTGCTCCGCCCTGCTCCGCTTTGCTTTGCCCTGCTTTGCCCTGCCCTGCTTTGCCCTGCTTTGCTCTGCTCTGCTCTGCTTTGCCCTGCTCTGCTTTGCCCTGCTCTGCTCTGCTCTGCTTTGCTTTGCCCTGCTCTGCTTTTCATCCCTTCTCCCGCCTGCGGGAGAAGGTGCCCCGAAGGGGCGGATGAGGGGAAGCTTTGCTTTGAGCTTTTGCCTTTGAGCTTTTGCTCTTGCGCATCTGCTTCTGGCTTCTACAAGGTGCTTCGCACCTCACCCTCTCCCCAACCCCTCTCCCGGTGGGAGAGGGGCTTTAGAAGCCCTGGATCACCAGAACGCCGCGTACAGCGCGACCAGGATCGCGATCACCGCCACCGAGCCGATGTTGAACACGCCGCCCGTGCGGTAATCCACGTCACGGGTGTCGATGATGTCCTTCTCCGGCGCCGCCGGCGTCAACAGTGATACGCCTACCGCCAAGGCCAACGCCAGCAGGAACACCAGGCCGACGCGGTCGATGAAGGGCAATGCCGGCCAGGCCAGCTTCAACACGATCGACAACACGAACGAACCAATCGCCGCCGACAAGGCACCCGCCTCATTGGCACGCTTCCAGAACAGGCCCAGCATGAAGATCACCACGATTCCCGGGGTGAAGAAGCCGGTGTATTCCTGGATGTACTGGAACGCCTGGTCGAAGCTGCCCAGCAAGGGCTTGGCGGTGAGAATACCCAGCACCACCGCCACCACCGCAGCGATACGACCCACACGCACCAGCTTGGTCTGATCCGCTTCGGGATTGCGCTTGGCGTAGAAATCCAAGGTGAAGATGGTCGCCACCGAATTGATCTTCGATGCCAGCGAGGCAACGATGGCCGCCACCAGCGCGGCAAACACCAGGCCGAGCACGCCGGTCGGCAGCATCCGCATCATCGTCGGATAGGCCTGGTCCGGCTTGTCCAGGTTCGGTGCCAGCATCACCGCGGCAATACCCGGCAATACCACGATCACCGGCATCAACAGCTTCAGGAACGCAGCAAACAACACGCCCTTCTGTGCTTCACCGATGCTCTTGGCCGCCAGCGCACGCTGGATGATGTACTGGTTGAAGCCCCAGTAGCTGATGTTCATGATCCACAAGCCACCCAGCAGCACGCTCAGGCCTGGCAGGTCCTTGTAGAAGGGGTTGTCCTTGCTGAGGATCATCTCGAAGTGACCCGGCTGCGCCTGCCACAACTTGTTGAAACCGGCGACGATGCCGGCACCATCGCCGAGCTGGTTCAAGGTCAGCCCTGCAACGAACAGGCCGCCGAGCACCAGCAGCGTGACCTGCACGATATCGGTAAGCGCGACGGCCTTCAGGCCGCCGTACAACTGGTACAGCAGCGCGAACACGCCGATCAGCACCACCGCGGTCATCTGGTCGATGCCGGTGACCTGGTTGACCGCCACCGCGCCCAGCCACAGGATCGAAGTGACGTTGACGAACACGTACAGGCCCAGCCAGAACACCGCCATCACCGTGCGGATGCGGCTGCCATAACGCTGTTCCAGGAACTGCGGCATGGTGTAGATGCCGTTGCGCAGGAACACCGGCAGGAACCACTTGCCGACGATCAACAGGGTCAGCGCCGCCATCCACTCATACGAGGCCACTGCAAGACCAATCGCATAGCCCGAGCCGGACATGCCGATGATCTGCTCGGCGGAAATATTCGCCGCGATCAACGATGCGCCGATCGCCCACCACGGCAATGACTTGCTGGCCAGGAAGTAGTCCTTGGCGTCCTTGCTGTGCCCGGCTTTCTCCCGCGACACCCATTGCGCAAGGACGAAGATACCGGCCAGGTAGACCAGTACGATCGCGATATCCAACGTACCCAAACCCATCTCATCACTCCCTGTTGTGCACCGACCGGGCTGTCATCCCTGCGCCCTTTCGCTACCGCCCCCAACGGGCCACATCATCAGGTGCGCCGGCACCCTCCCGTACCGGCGCTTTCGCTGTTTCAGCGTGTTGCGCAGTCTACGTTTACCTCGGCCTCACCGGCAGCGCCAAGAGCGATCCGTGATACCGAAATATCCGCAACGGCAGCCGTTTCCAGCTCAGTGGTATGTTGGATCCTGGACAGATCCGCACCCGCGGCGGCAAAGCACTTGAGCGGCACGCCAACGCTGACCCACTTGCCAGCCGGAATCGCCGACAAGGTGGCTTGCAGATCGACCTTGGCCGCACAACCCGCGCCGCAACCCACGCCCACCGTCAACGGTGCCGATACCGCGCTGTCACGGCGCAGCGTCAGCTGCAGCTGCACGTCGCCGTTGCTCTCGCGGGTAACGTCGATCGGCGTAGCGGCAACCAAGGCGAACTTTGCCAGTGCCGTGCCCGACCACTGCAGGCGGCGTGCGTCTTCCTGCGCCTTGTGATCGACCGCGGTCATCTTCAAGGTGCCGTCGGCCAGCACGGTCGGCACGGTGGTGGCCGGCATGTCCGGCTGCGATGCGCTGGACAGCTGCAGCGACAGGCCCAGCGACGGACGGCCCTTGGCGAAGTACACGCCGCTGCCGGCCTGCTCACCGCTCACGCCGGAGTCTTCCGGCAGCGCTGCCACATCACCCTTGTCGGCATAGCTCAGGCCATGGCCGAATTTGTACAGCGGGTTGTGGCCCGGCTTGTTCACCGCCGAGTCGATCGCGGTGCGCGGCCAGGAGAAGCTGAGCTTGCCCTTGAAGTCGTGGTTGACGCTGCCATCGGCCTTGCGCAGCAGCACATCGGCGATACCAGCGCCTTCCGAACCCGGCAACCAGGCCGCGACGAAGGCGTCGGAGGCATTGATCTCGCGGTTCATCCACAGCGGACGACCGCTGATGAACACCGCCACCACCGGAATGCCTTCGCTCTTCAGGCGCTTGAGCAGTTCCAGGTCGGCATCGTTGCCCGGCTTGTACAGCAGGTTGGGGATGTCACCCTGGAATTCGGCATAAGGCTCTTCGCCGAACACCACCACCGCCACATCCGGCTTGGCCTTGTACTTGCCATCGACCGCCAGCTCGGCGCTGCCACCAGCAGCACTGACCTCGCGCTGCAGGCCTTCCCAGATGGTGTCGGCGTTGGGGAAGTCGGCACGGGTGGTGCCGGTGCCCTGCCAGTTCAAGGTCCAGCCACCGGCCTGCTTGCCGATGTTGTCGGCGCCATCACCGGCCACCAGCACCTTCTGGTCGGCGCGCAGCGGCAGGATGCCGTTGTTGTTCTTCAGCAGCACCAACGATTCGCGCACGGCCTGACGGGCCACCGCACGGTGCTCGGCTGCGCCCAGCAATTCGAACTTGCCGCCCAGTGCACGCGCCGAAGGCTTGGGCGCATCGAACAGGTTCATGCGGAACTTCACCCGCAGCACGCGACGCACGGCGTCATCCAGGCGCTCGGTCGAGAGCTTGCCCGACTTCACCGCGGCGACGGTGGACTCGTACATGCCCTTCCAGCTGTCGGTGGCCATCGCCATGTCCAGGCCGGCGTCATAGGTGGCCGGGCAATCGGTGGTGCTGCAACCGGGAATCTGGCCTTGGCCATTCCAGTCGCCGACCACGAAGCCGCCGTAGTTCATGCGGCCCTTCAGCACGTCGGTCAGCAGCGGCTTGTGGCCGTGCATCTTGACCCCGTGGAAGCTGTTGAACGAAGCCATCACCGACTGTGCACCGGCCTTGATGGCGGTGACGTAACCGGCGCTGTGGACATCGCGCAGCTCGGCCTCGCTGACCGCGGTATCGCCCTGGTCCTTGCCGTCGGTGGTGCCGCCGTCGCCGACGAAATGCTTGACCGACACCATCACGTGCTTGTCGTCGAGGAAGTCCGGCGCGCCGACCTTGCCCTGCAGGCCTTCGACCATCGCCGCGGCGAACTCGGCCACCAGCTGCGGGTTCTCCGAATAGCCTTCATAGGCGCGGCCCCAGCGCACGTCCTGCGGCACCGCCACGGTCGGCGCGAACGCCCACTCCATGCCGGTGGCGCGGGTTTCGGCGGCGGTGATCTGGCCGATCCGGCGCTGCAGTTCAACGTTGCGGGTTGCACCCAGACCAACGTTGTGCGGGAACAGCGTCGCGCCCACCACGTTGCTCTGGCCGTGCATCGCATCGATACCGAACAGGATCGGGATCGCCTTGCCGCCGGTCGAGGTATCCATCGACGCGGCCCAGAAATCATCGGCCACCTGCAGCCAATCCTTTGCCGGTGCGTTGTACTTGCCCCCCGGGTCGGAGCTGCCACCGGCCAGGATCGAGCCCAGCCGGTACTTGCGCACGTCCTCCGGGGTGATGCTGGCCAGGTCGCCCTGCACCAGCTGGCCGACCTTCTCCTCCAGCGTCATCGTCGCCAGCAGATCGTTGACGCGCTTTTCCAGCGCCGGATCTTCCGCCAGCGGCCATTCCACCACCGGCCACTGTTCCGGATGGATCGTGCCGTCATACGCGGCATCGGCCGTGGCCGCCTGCGGTGCAGCCTTGTCGCCGCTGTTGCAGCCGGCCAGCACCGCGATACCCACTGCCAGCGCGCCAACCAGGGCAGCGCGGCGTGTCGAAAACGTCATCATCCTCAACCCTCCATCTGCTCGAGCGAACGACCCTTGGTCTCACGCACGAACTTGATAACAAAGAACACCGAGATCACCGCCGACACCAGGTAGATGCTGTACGTCGATGCCAGACCAATGCCGGCCAGCAGCATCGGGAAGGTCACCGTGACGATGAAGTTCGCCGTCCACTGCGCCGCACCGGCAACCGCCAGCGCCGAACCACGGATCTGGTTGGGGAACATCTCGCCCAGCATCACCCACATCACCGGGCCCCAGGACACGTTGAAAAACACCACGTAGGCATTGGCCGCGACCAGCGCCAGCGTGCCCATGTGGCCGGGCAGCTGCAGGTGGCCTTCCACCATCGAACCACTGGCGAAGGCGTAGACCACCAGTCCCAGCGATACCGCCATGCCGCTGGAGCCGATCCACAGCAGCGGCTTGCGACCGATCTTGTCGATCAGCAGCACGGTGACGATGCAGGCACCAATGCTGAGCGCGCCGGACAGCACGTTGATCAGCAGCGCATCACTTTCCGAGAAGCCCACCGCCTGCCACAGCACCGCGCCGTAATAGAACACCACGTTGATGCCGACCAGCTGCTGGAACACCGCCAGGCCAACACCCACCCAGACGATCGGGCGGATCTTGCGGGTGGCCTTGTCGACCAGATCCGACAGCTGCGGACGGTGGTGGTCCTGCGACAACGACGCGTCGATCTCGCCCAGCGTGGCCTGCGCCTGCTCGGCACCGAACAGACGGGTCAGCACTGCCAGTGCTTCGTCCTTGCGGCGCTTGACCACCAGGAAGCGCGGGCTTTCCGGGATGAACAGCAACAGCAGCAGGAACAGCAGCGACGGGATCGCCTGCATCCAGAACATCCAGCGCCATGCGGCCTGGCCGGCCCACAGCGGCTCGGTCGAGGCGCCAGCGGCCTTGGCCAGCAGGTAGTTGCTGAGGAAGGCAATGAACAGGCCGGAGATGATCGCGATCTGCTGCACCGTGGCCAGCCGGCCGCGATAGCGCGCCGGTGCAACCTCGGCGATATAGGCCGGCGACATCACGCTGGCCGCACCCACCGCGAAACCACCGACCACGCGCGCGGCGATGAACACCAGCGAGCTGTGCGCACCGCCGGCACCCAGGGCCGACAGCAGGAACAGCACCGCCGAGATGATCAACACCGAGCGCCGGCCCAGCCGATCGGCCAGGCGGCCGGCGAAGAACGCGCCGATCGCACAGCCCAGCAGCATCGAGGCCACTTCAAAACCCAGCTGCGCCTCGGTGGAACCAAAGGCCTGCTTCAGGCCATCGACGGTGCCGTTGATCACGCCACTGTCGAAGCCGAACAGGAACCCGCCTATCGTCGCCACCACGCTGATCAATACGATCAGCGCGGTGTTTTCCTTGTTTGCTGCTGACTGCCCCATCCCCTCACCCTCTCTGTCTGGTTATGTCGTCGGCCTGGTGCTCAGCGCAGCAGGTACTGGTTGAGCAGGTTCTCGTAGCGCTCCTGCTTGCCGCTGGCCTGCACCGGTTCGCCGTTGCCGGCCGCGAGCTTGGCCAGCTCGGCCAGGCCCAGCTTGCCGCTGGCGAAGTCCTTGCCGGCGCCGGCGTCGAAGCTGGCGTAACGCTGTGCACGCCACTGTTCCCACGGCGAGTCATTGAGCAGGCCGTGGGCCACTTCCAGACCGCGTGCGAACGCATCCATGCCACCGATGTGGGCAATGAACAGGTCTTCCATGTCGGTGGATTCGCGGCGCGGCTTGGCGTCGAAGTTCAGGCCGCCGACCAGGCCGCCCTGGCGCAGCACCACCAGCATCGCGCCGACCGTGTCGTACAGGTCGGTCGGGAACTGGTCGGTGTCCCAGCCGTTCTGCGCGTTGCCACGGTTGGCATCGATGCTGCCGAGCAGGCCGTGATCGGAGGCGACCTGCAGGTCGTGCTCGAAGGTGTGGCCGGACAGCGTGGCGTGGTTGGCCTCGATGTTGAGCATGAAGTCGTCCTGCAGGCCATTGGCCTTGAGGAAGCCGGCGACGGTTGCCGAGTCGAAATCGTACTGGTGCTTCATCGGCTCCATCGGCTTGGGTTCGATGAAGAACTTGCCGGTGAAGCCGATGCTGCGGCCGTAGTCGCGCGCGGCGCTGAGGAAGCGTGCAAAGTGCTCGAGCTCGCGCTTCATGTTGGTGTTGTGCAGGCTGGCATACCCTTCGCGCCCCCCCCAGAACACGAAGTGCTCGCCGCCCAGTTCAACCGTGGCTTCCAGCGCGGCCTTGACCTGCACCGCGGCGCGGCTGACCACGTTGAAATCCGGGTTGGTCGCCGCGCCGTTCATGTAGCGCGGGTGCGAGAACAGGTTGGCGGTGCCCCACAGCAGCTTGGTGCCGGTGGTCTGCTGGCGTTGCTTGGCCAGCGCCACCACGTGCTTGAGATTCTTTTCGTAGGTGCCGATGTCATCGGCGTCCGGCGCCATGTCGACGTCATGGAAGCAGTAGTACGGCACACCGAGCTTGGTGAAGAACTCGAACGCCGCATCGACCTTGGCCTCGGCGGTGGCCATGGCATCGCCCTTCTCCCACGGGAAGCGGCGCGTGCCCGGACCGAACGGATCGGCACCGGCGTTGCAGAAGGTGTGCCAGTAGCAGGCAGCGAAGCGCAGGTGCTCGCGCATGCTCTTGCCACCGACCAGCTTGTCCGCGTCATAGACCTTGAACGCCAAGGGGTTGTCGGAGTCGCGACCCTCGAACGGGATCTGGCCGATGCCGGGGAAATACTCGGTGGCGCCGATGAAGGGCTGCTTGCTCATGGTGCGAATTCCTGTGTCGACAAACTACGGGGAAAGAATCAACCGCGGTACAGCGGCATGACGGCGTGCAGGTGTTGCAGGTAGCGCTGGTAGGCCAGCGCATAGTCCGCGCTGCGCGCGCGGTCAGGCGTGGCAGTGGCTGCGGCATCGGGGGTTACATGGGTGGCCGCGAGTGTGGCCAGGGATGCGTCGTTGCCGGCGCTGCGCTGCAATGCCCACAGCGCCTGCAGGGCGGCACCGAATGCGGCGCCTTCGGACTGCTGCGGCACTTCCACCGGCAGGCCGAACACATCGGCGACCATCTGCCGCCAGGCAGCGCTGTTGCTGCCGCCACCGGTCAGCACGATGCGGTCGAAGCGCATGCCGGCACCGACGAAGGCATCAAAGCCGTACTTCAGTGCATAGGTCGCCCCCTCCATCGCCGCGCGGTAGAAGTGCGAGGGGTTCATGGTGGTGGCGTCCAGGCCAGCCAGCACACCCTTGCCCAGCGGCAGGTCGGGGGTGCGCTCGCCATTGAGGAAGGGCAGCATCACCAGCCCATCTGCGCCCGGCGTGGTCGCATTGATGTGCGCATCGCCGTCGCGGCTGCTGAAGCCGAACATGCGCGCCACCTGCTCGGTGACCACGGTGCAGTTCATCGTGCAGATCAGCGGCAACCAACCGCCGCTGGACGAGCAGAACGCCGCCCATGCGCCACCAGCATCCACCACCGGCACATCGGAACTGGCAAACAGCGTGCCCGAAGTACCCAGGCTCATCGCCAGCTTGCCCGGCGCAACGCAGCCGGTGCCGATCGCAGCCATCATGTTGTCACCGCCGCCTGCGCCAATCTTCACCGTGGCCGGCAAACCCAGGCGTGCTGCAGCCCCGGGCGCGATGTCGAACAGGACATCGGCGCCCACCAGCGGCGGCAGGCAGGCAGCGAGATCGCGGTTGGCGTCGGTCGCCTTCAGCAGTTCCGGCGACCACTGGCGCGTGCGCACATCCAGCCAGCCGGTGCCCGAGGCATCGCCGTGCTCGCAGTAGTACTGGCCGGTCAGCACGAAGTTCAGGTAGTCGTGCGGCAGCAGGATATGCGCCAGCTTTGCGTAGGCATCCGGCCGGTGTTTGGCCGTCCATGGCAGCTTGGAGGCGGTGTAGCCTGCAAGGATGGGATTGCCGGCCAGTTCGATGCAGCGCTGCGCGCCACCGGCCGCATCCATGATCTGCGCGCATTCCGCGCTGCTGCTGGTGTCGCACCAGAGCTTGGCCGGGGCCAGCACCTTGCCGTCCGCATCCAACGCGACGAAGCCATGCTGCTGGCCGGACACCGCCAGCGCCTGCACCTGCTGGCGCAGTTGCGGGTCGATGCGGGCGAAGCAATCCTCCATCGCCGCGACCCACGCTGCCGGATCCTGCTCGCGGCTGCCGTCATCGGCACTGTGCAGCTGCAACGGCGCGCTGGCCGTGGCCAGCAACTGCCGTTGCGCGGCGTCGTAGACCACGACTTTCAGGCTCTGCGTGCCCGCGTCGATACCGGCGACGATGCTCATGCCGCACACCAGCGGGAAGCGAGGTGACTCATGCAAGACTCCATTGACCATCGTGCAGCTGCGCGGTGATGCGCTGGCCGGCACGCAGGTCCAGTTTCAGTTCGTGGGTTTGGTAAACGAGGTTGAAGGCGCCGCCGCGTTCGGCCAGCAGGCTGACCTGCTGCAGGCGGCCAGCGCTCCACTGCAGGTCGAGCACGCCGGCATTGCGCACACGCACGCCCTGCAAGGTGCCCTGCGCCAGTTCGGCCGGCAGCGCAGGCAGCAGGAACACCGCCCCGCCCCAGCTCTGCACCAGCATCTCGACGATGCCGGCGGCGCCACCGAAATTGCCGTCGATCTGGAACGGCGGATGTGCGTCGAACAGGTTTGGATAGCTGCGCTGCGGTGCCAGCAGCAGGCGCAGGATCTGCAGGCAACGCTGGCCTTCGCCCAGCCGCGCCCACAGGTTCAGGCGCCAGGCGATGCCCCAGCCGGTCGCTTCGTCACCGCGCAGTTCCAGGGTGCGGCGTGCGGCGGCGCTGAGCTCGGGGTTGTCGCGGCGGTTGATCTGGCTGGACGGGTGCAGGCCGTACAGATGCGAGACGTGACGATGCTGCAGTTCCGGCGCCTGCATGTCCCAATCCTGCTGCCATTCCATCAACTGGCCGGCGCGGCCGACCCGGTTCGGCGGCAGCTGCGCACGCAGCGTGTCCAGTTGTGCGGCGAAGGCGTGATCGGTATCGAGCAGGCGAGCGGCTTCGATGCATTGGCCAAACAGGTCGCGCAGCAGCTGCGCATCCATGGTCGGCCCGGCGCAGATCGCCGCGCCGTGCGGATGCTGGTTCTCCGGCGAGATCGACGGCACCGTGACCTGGTGGCCGGTGTTCGGATCGCGCTGCAGGCTGTTGACGAAGAACAGCGCCGCGCCCTTGAACAGCGGCCAGACCTGGCGCAGGTAAGCCGGGTCGCGGCCATAGTCCCAGCGGTCCCACAGCTGCTGCAGCAGCCATGCGCCGCCGGTCGGCCACAGCGCCCACTGCGCGCCATCGGGCGGCGTGCTGACGCGCCACAGGTCGGTGTTGTTGTGCACCACCCAGCCATCGACGCCGTACATCTGCTGCGCGGTGAGCGCGCCGCTGCGGGCCAGTTCGCCGATCATCCGCTGCAAGGGCTCCACGCATTCGGGCAAGGCCGCCGCTTCGGCCGGCCAATAGTTCATCTGCGTGTTGATGTTGAGCGTGTACTTGCTCTCCCACGGCGGGTCCATCAGATCGTTCCAGATGCCCTGCAGGTTGGCCGGCTGGGTGCCGGGACGCGAGCTGCAGATCAACAGGTAACGGGCATAGGCGTGGTACAGCGCGACCAGTGCCGGATCATCACCGCTGGCAAAGGCCGCGATGCGTTCGTCGGTAGGCTTGTCGGCGGCAACAGTGCGGCCCAGGTCCAGGCGCATGCGCCGGTACAGGCGCTGGTGTTCGGCCAGGTGATCGGCGCGCAGCTGCGCTGCGCTTCTGCCTGCGGCCTTGGACAACTGTGCGGCGGTGATCGCTTCCGGATCGCCGCCGACGTCATCGAAGGCGCGGTAGCTGGTAGCGGCGACCAGGCGCAGTTCCAGCTCACGCACGCCGTCGAAGGCGATGTGATCGGTGTTGATGCGCAGCTTGCCGCCAACGTGGCGCACCTGCACACGGAACGCAAAACGCAGCTTGCCGGGCACACCGTCGCGCGACACGTTGTGGCCGCTGACCAGCCAACCATCGTCGGTGGCCGTCGTACTGGTTGCGTGCTCGTTGGCGGTGCGGATGAAACCGCCCATCGGCTCACCGTCTTCCACGGTGTAGCGCAACACCAGGCATTGATCGACCGGCGAGATGAACACCTCGCGGCGATGCAGGCCGGCACCGGCGCGGAACGTGGTGCGGGCAATGGCCGCATCCAGATCCAGCTCGCGGCGGTATTCGCTGATGCCTTCCAAGCGATGGAACTCCAGCCACAGGTTGCCCAGCGGCTGGTACGGCATCTGTTTGACCGGCCGCGAGATCAGCGTCTCGTTGGCCAGTGCTTCGGCGGCGGCATAGTTACCGGCGAAGACCAGCTCACGCACGCGCTGCACGCTGTCGCGCGCACGCGGGTTGACCGCGCTGTACGGACCACCAGCGTAGAGCGTGTCTTCATTGAGTTGCAGGCGCTCGTTGGCGACGCCACCGAACACCATTGCGCCAAGCCGGCCATTGCCCAGCGGCAGGGCCTCCACCCAGCTGCGCGCCGGCTGCCGGTACCACAGCAGGTCGGCGGCCGACGCCGCGGCTTCCGACGTCGCCGCCTGCAGCACGCCCGCCAGCGGCAGGTTGCCGACGGCCAACGCGGCCGCCGCGCCCTTGAACAGCGCACGGCGGCCGGGCTGTGCCAGCCCGGCGCTTTCAGTGGTCATCCCGACGACCGGGACAGGACCGTTTGCAGCGTTCATTCCGGCCCTCCCAGACTCAAATGTCCACCGGTTTCCATAATGCCGAACTTGGCTGCCGCTGTCAGCGGGCAGCCGGACGGGTGATGGCCTGCGCCTTGCCGTCGTAACGCACCACCACGTCGGCCTTGGGCTCCAGCGTGCCGATGCCGTCACGCGGGCCATCGACCCAACGCACGCGCAGTTCGCGCTTGTCCTGCATGCCCGGGTAACTGCCCTCGCGCGCACCGATGCTCAGCACGCCCTTGGCCTGGTCCCACTGCAGCGCGATGCGGCTGGACTGGCCACGCTCGTAGCCATAGTTCCGGCCGTTGTCCTCGTACAGCGAGAAGCTGCCGTCGGCGCCGGTATAGACCTCGATGGTGACCGGTGCGTTGGGCTGCTCGTCGACGTACTGCTGGACCACGGTGCGCGGCACGATGGAGCCGGCACGCACGAACAGCGGGCTGCGCTCCAGCGGCGCGGCGGCGGTGATGGTCTGGCCACCGGCATGACGCTCGCCGGTGTTGAAGTCGATCCAGCTGGTGCCGGCCGGCAGGTAGACCTGGCGGCTGGTGGCCTTGAACTCGGTCACCGGCGCGACCAGGAAGGCCGGGCCAAACAGGTACTGGTCGGCGATGTCACGCACCTTGGGGTCGGCCGGGAAGTCCATCGCCATCGCGCGCAGGATGGTGCCGTCCTTCTGCCAGGTATCGCCGGCCAGGGTGTAGATGTAGGGCAGCAGCGTGTAACGCAGCTTCAGGTAGTGAACGAAGCTGTTGTAGTGCGCCGAGCCTTCCGGGGCGATTTCCCAGATCTCGCGGTACGGGAACTGGCCGTGCAGGCGGAACACAGGCACGAAGGCGCCGTACTGGAACCAGCGCAGGCTCATCTCGCGCCACTCCGGCAGGTGCGCCGGGTCCTTGTCGATGAAGCGCTGCTCCGGCGAGAAGCCACCGATGTCGAAGCTGACGTTCGGCGCACCGGCCATCGAGGCATTGACCAGGCCGGATATCTGCTCACGCATGTCGTCCCAGCGCGGCACGATGTCACCGCTCCAGAAGGCCGCACCGGCGCGCTGCTGGCCGGCGAAGTAGGCACGCGAGAGGATGAACACGCGCTTGTCCGGATCGACCTCGCGCGAGCCTTCGTACACGCCTTCGGAATGCACCAGCGGATAGGAGTTGAAGTACTCCACCGAGGAACCGATCGCGGTCGGCGTGGTGCGCGCCTTGCGCTCACCGATGTCGATGTTGCTGTGCAGGTCCGGCTCGGAGGCGTCCAGCCACCAGGCATCGATGCCACGGCTGTTGAGCTTCTCGTTGACCTGACGCCAGAAGATGTCGCGGCCCTTCTGCGAGTACGGGTCGTAGAAGGAATTCAGGTAGCCCTTGCCGATCCAGTCCAGCTCGCCGACTTCGACGTTGCGGTGGTACATGGCACCGGCGGCGTCGAGTTCCTTGTAGTTGGCGGTGGTCGGGTAGAACTTTGGCCACACCGAAATCATGATCTGCGCATTCTGGTCGTGCACGTGCTTGATCATGCCGGTCGGGTCCGGGAAGTTCTTGCTGTCGAAGTCGTGCGAGCCCCAGGCGTCTTCCGGCCAGTACGACCAGTCGAGCACGATGGCGTCGATCGGCAGCTTGCGGCGGCGGTACTCGTCCAGCGCACCGGTCAGCTCGTCCTGGGTCTTGTAGCGCTCGCGGCTCTGCCAGAAGCCATACGACCACTTCGGCAGCAGCACAGCCTTGCCGGTCAGTTCGCGGTAGCCGGCGATCAGTTCGTCGGCATTGCTGCCGGCAACCACGTAGTAGTCGATCATCTGCCCGGCTTCGGACCAGATCGAAAGATCATTGGCCTCGGCGGCGGGCAGCGGGTCGCGATGCAGCAGCGCGATATAGGCCGGATCGATCGCGTCCCATTCCACCTTCACCTGATGCTTCTGGCCCGGCTGCAGGTCCAGGGCGAACTCGTGGTGCCACGGGTTCCAGTTCTGCCGCCAGCGGTCGATCACCAGCTTGCCGTCGATGTAGACCTTGGCGTACTCGCTGTTGTACATCGAGAACGTGTGGCGACCGCCCTGCTTGGCTTCGATGGCGCCTTCCCACACCACCTGGGTACGGCCGCCCTGGGCCTTGTTCCAACCGTCGGCGGGCAGCGCCTTCAGGTCCTTGATGTACTGGTAGTTGATCTCGTTCTCGCGACGCACCACACGCTGCTGGCCATCGAACGAATAGGTCGCGGTGAATGCACCCGGCTTGCCCTGCGCGTCATAGACCACCAGGTCTTCCTGCAGCGGTCGCAGGCCCTTGGGGTCGCCGTAACGGGTGATCGAGTTGTTGTCCCAGAGGATGCCGTAGTTGCGGCTGGAGATCAGGTAGGGAATGGCGTTGTCGATGTTGTGCTGGAGCAGTTCGACATCGCGGCCCTTGAGGTTCATCCAGCCCTGCTGGTGCAGGCCGGTGCCGTACAGCGCTTCGCCTTCGACCGAATCGAAGCGCTGGCGCACGCTGTACATCGGCTTGCCTTCCACCTGCCCGGCGCTGAAATCACGCGTTGCGGCCGACTCAGCCAGCAGCGGCTTGCCGGCGGCATCGAAGAAGCTGACGCGGCCATCGGCCAGGGCTACCTGCGCGGAGATGCCCGCGGCCTTCAGGGTCACCGCGCTGGCGTCCTGGCTGAGCTCGAATGCCGGCACCGGCGCGCTGTTGGCCACGCGCATCAGGCTCGGGCTGCGCTGGAAATCACCATCCACGTCCGCGCTGACGCGCACGATACGGTCGTCCACCAACTGCAGGCGCACATCGGCGGCTTTGGCATTGGCCGGGCGCACGATCACACCATCGGCCTGGCGCTCCACGGTCTGTGCCGATGCGGCCAGCGGCGCCATCGCGGCGGCCACGGCCAGTGCCAGCAGGCTGGTGCGCAGCCGCGCGTGCTTGTTCTGCAACATCATTGGATCTCCCTCCGTTGGGGCGCCTGGCTGGCGCCTTGCTGTATGCGACTGCTCAGTACGTGGCCAGCTTCACCCGCAGCAACTGCGGTGCGCTGGAGAAATTGAGGCCGTAATCGGTCTGGTCACCGTTCCAGCGGCGGCGGAACGTCCACTCGCCGTCGACATAGGTGCCTTCATCCACCGAGTGGTAGATCTGCCGCTCGGCAACCGCCGGATCGGCCGCCACCAGGCTGATGCGCGCGTGCGCACCGGTGACCAGGAATTCATCCGCTGCCAGCTGCACTACCAGCGCCCGGCCAATCGGCTCGGGATTGCCCGGCGGCTCGCCCTGGAACCAGAACTGCGGCACGCCATAGGTGATGACCGCGTTCCACTTGTCGTCGATCTTCAGGGTCTGCACGGCCTGCCCTGGCTGCTCGGCGGTGGCGCGCACCTTGCCCTCGAAGCTGGCCTTGGCGATCACCCCGGCAGCCGGCGCCACCAGGCGATAGTTGAGCGCGAACGGCTCCAGCGTCTCCGGGTTCATGGTCCGTGCGCCGAGTGGATAGTTGGAGTACTTGGAGTAGTCGATGCCGAACGGCGACCAGCCGATGGCCTGGTGACCCAACGCGGAGAAGAAATAACGCGCGTACTCCTCGCGGTTGCCGGTCTCGGCGACGAACAGCGGATTGTCGGCGCGCGAGTAGCGCTCCAGCACCGTGGTGTACATCGTGTATTCGGGCATGTAGATGTCCGGCGCCAACAGGTCGATGTTCGGCGCTGCTGCCTTGTAAACGTCCAGCACGTTGTCGGTGGGGCCACCGCTGGCGTACTGCCCGGGCTGGCCCGGGTTGAACGGGCCGCGCAATGCTGCATTGACCAGCATCGGCAGGTTGTACTCGGCCTTGCCGGCAGCAGCCACTTGGTCAATGAAGTGGGCGATATGCCAGGCATGGAAGAACTCGTCGGCATCGGCACCGAACACGTCACGCCACGTCCCCGGCTGCTTGCCCAGCTTCTTCAGCAAGGCCTCGGGCACGGCTGCATCGAAATCCTTCTGCGCAAGCGGCGAGAAGTCACGCACGCTGCCATAGGTGCCCGGCTCGTTCTGCGGCTGCACCATGATCACGGTGTGCTGCGGGTCCTTGGCCTTGAGGTGACGCATCAGCTGCACGAAGGCCTTGCGGTCGGCCTCCAGGGTTGCCGGTGCATGCGGCGACAACGAGTTGAGGGTGCGGCCATCGGCGGTGATCACGCGCGGGAAGCGCTGGTTGTCCAGCTTTACCCACTCCGGCGCGTAGTTCGGGCCGTTGTTCTTCCAGGTGGCGAACCACAACAGGATCAACCGCACTTTCTTTTCGCGGGCCTGCTCCAGCAGGGTATCGACGAAGGCGAAATCGAACTCGCCCTCCTTGGCTTCCACCTGTTCCCAGCCTACCGGCACCATCACCGTGTTCGGCTTGACGATGTCGATGGCCGGCCATACGTCGTCCAGCGCCTGCGGGTAGTTGCTGGAGTTGTTGACCTGCGCGCCAAGGATCAGGAACGGCTTGCCATCGACGAACAAGGCATGGCGACCATTCTCGGTGACCACGCGCGGCAGGTCCGCTGCAGTGGCCGCGGCCGCGGCTGCAGTCTTGGCTTCGCCACCTTGCGCAGTGGGTGCGTCCGGGTTGGCGCTGCCACAGGCAGCCAACAGCAATGCCATCGCGGTTGCGAGCAGGCCACCGGTGACCGGCGCGGAACGTCGGGATGTCAGCTTCATGGTCGTTTCCTTTTGCTTCATGCAGGTGTTCCGCACGCTCATGGCCCGGTGCGGAAAGGCGACGCCGGCAAGCCGGTGGCACCTGTCAGGTTGGCGCCCTGCGCGGTATCGCTCCAGCCGTAGCGTGCGGCCACTGGCGCCTGCACTTCGCTGCTCTGCAGGATCACCCGGTTGCCATCGATGCGTGCCTGCGCGCGATGGAAATGCCCATCACTACCGGCAACCTCAAAGCCCTTCAGTTCACCGCCACCGCCTACCTGCAACGGCGCAGCGCCCGCGTCAAAACGCAGCACCAGGCTGCTGCCCTGCACGTCATGGCCGACATGGCTCGGGCCGGATGCAACGACCGTGCTGTCGCCATAAACCAGCTTCCCTGCGGCGAGCGCCAGGCGATCGCCAACAGTGCGCTTGTTGCGCGGGTGGATGTCGTGCACATCACCGACGTCGGCAATCACCACCTGGCCGGTGGCTGGCAGCGCCAGTGTCGTGCCCTGCGATTCACGCAGCAGGGCCCACGGGCTTTCCAACGCCACATCGTCCGCATCGCGCTTGTCCGCGCCGGACGAGAACGGCGCCAGCTGCACCCACAGGAACGGTAGCGCAGGTGCCTTCCACTGTGCGCGCCATTGCGTGATCAACGCCGGGAACTGCTGCCGGTACTTCTGCGCCTGCGGCAAGGTGTTGGCGTTGGACTCGCCCTGGTACCAGAGCACGCCGCGCACGCCGTAATCCTGCAGTGGATGGATCATCGCGTTGTACAACAGGGTTGGATGCTGGTTCTTGTCGTCCACCAGCGCGACCTGCGCGCTCTCGACACGGAAGCTCCAGCCATCCAGTGCACGCGCGGCCGCACCCTGCGGCTGCACGAACACCTCGCTGGCTTCGCCGTGGATGCCACCACCGCCACCGAAGTCCTGCACGCGCACGGCGACATGGTTGAGCCCAGCGTGCAATGCGGACGCGGGCACGCTGTAGCGACGCGCCAGGTTGTACTGCAGCTTGGTTTCGCCGACCTGCTGGCCGTTGACCCAGGTGGTATCGCTGTCGTCGATGCGGCCAACGCCCAAGGTCACGCCCTTGGCGGCTTCATCGGCACTGAGACGGAAGCTGGCGCGGTACCAGGCAACGCCGTCCATGCCATTCCAGCCCTGGCTTTCCCACAGGCCGGGGACAGTGATGGTGGTCCACTGCGCCGCATCGACATCAGCCTCATGCCAGTGGCTGGCATCGGCCGGCAGTTGCGGCCAGCGCGCAAGGTTGGCGTGGGTTACCTGCAGCGCCTTGGTGTCGGCCTCGCGCAGCGCAGCCGCCTGCGCGGCCAGCGCGGCGCTGTCCAGGCCCTGCGTTGCTGCATCACTCCAGGCTTCGATGGTGCTGCCGCCCCAGGTGCTGTCGATGATGCCGACCGCAACACCAGTGCGCGCACGCAGCTGTTGCGCGAAGTAATAGGCTACTGCCGAAAAGTCGCCGGCGGTACGCGGCGTTGCCTGCCGCCAGTCGCCGCCAGTGAGCTGCCACTGCGGTGCGCCGGCCCACGACTTGGGGATCTTGAAATGGCGGATCAGCGGATCATTGGCAGCTGCAATCGCCGCCTCGGCGCCATCGGTCTGGGCCAGTGGCCATTCCATGTTGGACTGACCCGAGGCCAGCCACACTTCACCGACGTAGACGTCACGCAACTGCTTTGGCGCAGCCTTGTCGTCGATGCTCAGCACATACGGGCCGCCAGCCGGCAGCGCGGCCAACTGCGCACGCCAGTTGCCGTCGGCAGCGGCCTTCACCGTCACCTGCCTGCCCGCGAAATCGACGCGTACCTGTGCACCCGGTGCAGCCTTGCCCCATACAGGCACGGGCTGGTCACGCTGCAGCACCATGCCGTCGGCGAACACGCGCGGCAGCTCCACTGCCTGTGCACTGCTGGCAAGCGCTGCCAGCCCAATCACTGCGAACAACGATTTCAATTCGATTCTCCGTACCAGATGCCACGGCCTTCGGTGCCGAAATAGACGCGACCGGGAATACGCGTATCACCGGTGACGTGACGGATCACGCCGCCAAAGCGCTGCGCGTCGTTGTCGATGCGGGCCCAGCGGCGGCCACCGTTGTCGGAACGGTACAGGCCGCGTTTGCCGGCCATCTCGCCGAATACGAACAGCACCGGCGTGTCACCCTCCTTGAGCGGCTTGCCGAGCCCGACCGAAAACACATTGTCCAGGCCTTCCACACGGCGCAGCTTGCCCGGCGACCAGTGCAACAGCCCACGCCAGCCGGCGGCAACCCAGGCCTCACCGGCCTGCCACGGATTCGGTCGGATCTCGGCACGGAACCAATCACCCACCGCGCCGACGCCGGCCTCGGCCTGACGGAATTCCACGCCGCCATCGCCACTGACATACAGCGCGCCGCTTACCGGATCGAAGCCGTAGTACACGCCGGCCTCCAGCTTGTCCGCTTCCACCACCGCATTCTTCGGCAGACCCTTCACCGCCTGCCAGCGGCCGCCGAAATCGGCGCTGAGCCAATGGCCGCCATTACGGGTCTGCCAGATAACGCGCTTGCCGTCGGCGGCCAGGGTGATGCGGCCCGCACCTTCGCCATCGGGCGGCTCGTGCGCGAATGCCGTCCACGTGCGCCCGCCATCCTTCGACCAGGCCGCACGCACCGCACCTTCGGGGCGGTCGTGGAAGTAGCCGGTACGCACCATCAGCTGCGGTGCCTGCCCGGCATAGGCAAGGCTTTCGGTATTGGAGAAGCGCACGCCGGCAAACCGCTGCTGCGGCGTGTCCAGATCGTCATGCACGAAGCCGTCGATGTCGCCCAGGCCACTGACCAGGTGCGCACCCTGCGGCGGGCTGACCAGCGCCAGCGGAACGGTCTCCTCGAAGCCAGCCAACGGGAAACGCCAGGTCAGGCGCTTGCCGTCGTCGAAGCTGCGCAGGTCGCGCGTATCCCAGATGCCGTAGCCGGTGACGAACTGCAGGTGGCCAGGGTCGTGCGGATCGATCGCCAGCACACCCATCCAATGCGGCCGCGCCTCTTCGGTCCACGGTGCATAGGAGTGGTCGAAGTCGGCGCGCGTGGACAGCGCGGTCCAGCTGCGGCCGCCATCGACGCTGCGAAAGATGTCGTCATGCGGCGCGAAGCGATTGAAGGTGCTGGCGACGATACGCTGCGGGTCCTGCGGATCCACCGCCACCGCGCCCCAGCCGAAGCCGTCGCCCTGCAGGTCGGTGGACTGCGGCACCGGGGTGATGTCGGTCCATGCACCGTCGCGCGGATCAAAGCGCCACAGCGCACCGTTGTTCATGGTGTTGGGACCGGGCTGGTCGCCGTAGCTCAGCAACCAGCGGCCCAGGCTGTCGCGCACCATATGGTTGGGGCGCAAGCCGATCGGCTGGCCCGGCACTGCCTGCCAGCTGCTGCCGGCATCGTCGGAGCGGTACAGCGCGGTCTGCTGGGTGGAGACGCCGGCGTAGACCGTGCGCGATGCACCGTCGCCACCCTTGCTGTCTGGTTCGAAATTGATGAAGGCCACGCCGATGGCCTGCGCACCGCCCCAGCTCTGCGCGGTGGCTGCGGTGGATTTGGCGATTGCCGGGAACGAGGTCAACTCGCTCCAGCTGATACCACCGTCGGCACTGCGCCACACGCCGTTGGCGCGGGTACCGAACAACAGCACCTTGCCGTCGTTCGGGTCCACCGCCAGGCGCTCACCATTGGCGCGGCCCAGTTCGTTGCCCCCCATCTTGAAGGGCAGTTCGGTGCGCTGGAAACTCCGCCCGCGGTCGTTCGAACGCAGGATCACGCCGTTGCTGCCACGCTCGTGCAGATAGGTGCCCACCGCCATGTACAGGCGTTCGGGGTCGGCCGGATCGACGGCCATGCTTTCCACGCCGAAGCGGCCCTGGTCGCTGGCGTCCATCCAGTCCAGCAGGGGTTGCCAGCGCTGCTGCGCCGGCTCCCAACGGTACGCGCCACCGATATCGGTGCGCGCGTACTGCAGCCCCTGTTGCTGCGGGTGGAAGACCAGCCCGGTGACGAAACCTCCGCCGCCGATGGCGACGTTGTGCCACTGGTACTCCGCTGGCGCCGCCGCGGGTGCGGACAGCGCGACCGGCGCTGGCAGCAGCATCGCCGCCGCCAGCATCCACCGCCGCAGGAGCCCGGCGCCCGTGGCCGCGTGTTGCTGCGTACCACCCGTATTGAAGCGCCCGACACCTGCCATCACCGCACCTCCGTTCAAAGATCCAGGTTGGCCCGGATGCTCAATCCATAACGACGATCATTGACGTACCAGCCGTTGGGACGGCTGCTGCTGCCGTAGTAATCCGAACGCACCTCATCGAGCAGGTTGGTGCCGTCCAGGGTCAGCGACCAGATCTTGTTGAGGTTGATGCGCAGCGAGGCATCCAGCTGGCCGGTGGCGTCGTGGTACTGCGGCACGTGACCCGCATTCGGCGGCCGCGTGGTGACCAGCCAGGTATCACGCCAGTTGTAGGCGGCACGGAAGGACACACGTTCCTTTTCGTACATCAACACCACGTTGTAGCTCTTCTTCGACAGGCCTTCCAACGGCAGGTAGGAAATCTCGATGCCGTCGGTGCTGGCGGCGTCCGGTGCCGGTGCCTTGCTGTCCACGTAGGTGTAGTTGGCCTCGAAGCCCAGGCCGTCCAGCGCGCCCGGCAGGAAGGTGAAGAACTGGCGGTAACCGAGTTCGAAGCCCTTGATCTTGCCGTCCTGGCCGTTGGCGCGGGTCTGCAGCTGGAACTCGCGCACGCACTCCATGCTCACGCATGGACGGGTCTCACCGGTGGTGGAACCTTCCAGCGGCATGTCGAAGTTCGGGTCGAAGTAATTGGCGGCGATCGTGTCGTAGTAGTAGAAGCCGTCAACCTGCTTGTAGAACGCGGTGCCGTAGATCATCGAGCCCAGGCCGAAGTACCACTCCAGCGAGGTATCGAACTGATTGGAGTACATCGGATCCAGGTTTGGATTGCCGCGGCTGGCGTAGGAAACGCCACCGGTGTTGAAGTCGAAGAACGTGTCGTTGAGATAGACGTAGGGGTCCATCAGGTTGAAGTCCGGGCGCGACATCGCCCGCGAGGCAGCCACGCGCCACTGCAGGCTGTCGGTCAGGAACATGCGGAAGTTCAGGCTCGGCAGCACGTCGGTGTACGAGTGCTTGGCGTTGACCTGGTTGGTGTCGTTGGTGGCCGAATTCTGCGCCAGCTCATAGCCGTTGACCGTGGTCTCGGTGCGCACGACGCGCGCGCCGACGTTGACATCCCACGGGAAGCGCGCCGAGTCGTTGCCCAGGCGCAGCATCGCATACGCGGCGTAGGTCTTCTCGGTGTACTCGCGGATGTCGGTGATCGGGTTGTAGGCGATCGGCTCGTGGCCGAACATGCGCACGGTGTTCTCGTAGTCGGCGACCATCTCGTCGCAGGCAACGTAGCCGGTCGGCAACCCGCTGTTGCCACGGAAGTGGTCACTGAACGGGAACAGCCGGTAGCAGGCATTGGGGTAGTCGGCGAAGGGCGCCGGGGTGAAGCTGCCCCAGGCATTGTCGGTACCGGCCGGTGCGATCTTCTGCCAGTTCCAGCCCGAGCTGCGGGTGATGGCGCTGCGGTCGGTGTAACGCACGCCCATGCGCAGGTCGTTGAGCAGGTCGCTGTCGAGGAAATCCCAGCGCAGGTCGGCGCGCCAGGAGAACTGGTCGGCGTCGTTGTTGTCGCGCTTGTCCAGGTGCGAGTACCAGCCACCGTAGTTGCTGATGTCGCTCATGTAGCCGTTGATCGGCTGGCCGGTCTCGCGGTCGAGCACGGTCACCGACGGATAGCGGCCGCTCATGTCCACGCGCACCGGCGGCACGCCGTACAGGCCGGACCAGCCACGCCAGTCATCCGGATCCACCTGGCCGGCGAGCAGGTCAACCCAGTAGTTGACGCTCTCGGTGGTGGCATCGATGTACTGGAAGTCGGTGGACAGGTGCAGGTTGTCATTGACCTGCCACTTGCCGCCCAGCGCATAGTCGGTGGTCACCGAGTTGCGCCAGTCCATGCGCGCGGTGGTGGTGATCAGCGCGTTGTTGAAGGTGCCGTACTGGAACTCGCCGTTGCCGTCGAAGCCGAATGGGTCGTTGAACGCTTCGTAGCCCGGGATGCTCGGCGAAACGAAGCCCCAGCCGTTGTTGGACCAGTTCACCAGGTCCTGGGTGTTGTTGTTGAGGTTGCCCACGCGCACGCTGTATTCGCGGTTGCGGAACTTGTAGTCCGAACGCAGCACGGTGCCGTAGATCTCGACGTCGTCGTTCGGCTTCCACTGCAGCGCCACGTACTGGCCGTCACGCTCGCGATCACCGAAGTGGCTGTACATGCCGACTTCGCTGGGAATGACAACGCTCTGGCCTTCGTAGCCGGGCACATCGTCATAGGACAGGTAGCTGCCCATGTTGATGCGGTCTTCGCGGTACTGGCCTTCCTGGTGGGCGACGTTGAACAGCACGCCGAATTCACCGGCTTCGGTGTTCCAGCGGTTGGAGAACAGGATGGACGCCGAGGGCTGCAACGAGTCGCGCAGGTCCCATTTGTTGAGAGTGAAGCTGCCGGAGACCTTCATGCCGTCCTGGTCGAAGGGCATGCGGGTGCGCAGGTTGACCAGGCCACCGAGGCCGCCTTCGATCATCTCCGCACTGGGGTTCTTGTAGACGTCCACACCGCCGAGCAATTCGGCCGGCACGTCTTCCCAGCTCAATGCACGGCCGGCGTTGGCGGTGAAGATATCGCGGCCATTGAGCTCGCTGCGCACCTGGGTGAGGCCGCGCACCATGATGCCGCTGCCTTCGCCCTTGTTGCGGGTGATCTGCACGCCGGTGATGCGCTGCAATGCCTCGGCGACGTTGTTGTCGGGCAGCTTGCCGATGTCCTCGGCCACGATCGAATCAACGATCTGGTCGGACTGTTCCTTGATGATCTGTGCCTTGGTCAGGCTGCCACGGGTACCGGTGACCTCGACCTTGTCCAGGTCGGTGGTGGTCGGCGTGGTGGCGGCTTCCTGTGCTTGAGCGGCGGCCGAAAGCAGCAGCGCCACACTCAGGGCAAGGACGGTCGGTTGCAGACCGCTACAAGCGCGGCGACGCGCGCTATTGGCCACCGTGAGGCGGCGCTGGAACGTTGACATGAATGTTCCCTCCCAGGACACATGACGACGATTGAGTTGTCCCCAGCACCGACGTCATTGCGTCTTTGGCACCAGGTGAAGCTGATTGAAAACCGCGTACCTGCACACCCCGCCATGGCCGGGCGCCCGACTTACCGCTCTCCACATCACTTTGCCGGTGGATCCGCATGCCCCCCACTGACGCACGCGGGCCATGGCCCTGATACCAATGACCTGAAACAGCCACGGCGGCGAGCATAGGCGGGGGTACTCATTCCCGACCAATGAAAAAATGCGCAGGATCTATATCAGAAGCGAATACCAAAGGATCAGCCCGCCGGCGGATACAAGCGCCGCGCAGTCAGCCGCAGTGCCTCCAGGACCCGCTCCGCGCCTGGCGAGAGCAGTTGATCGCGGCGGCGGATGATGCCGAAAAACTCCATGCGTACGTCCAGGGCGATCGGCAGCACCAGCATCTGCCCGGTCTGCAGGTAGGGCGCGACCGACTCGGCCGGCAGTGCGGTCAGCAGGTCGCTGTGCCGCAGCAGGTGGATGGTGACCGGCAGCGAGGTGGTCTCGACGATGTTCTGCGGCGGTACCAGGCCATGCTCGAGGAATACCGCGTCCAGCCGTGAGCGCAGCACGCTGCCCTCCGGCGGCATGATCCAGCCGTGGTCGATCAGGTCGCCGTAGCTGACCCGCTGGCGCCCGGCCAGCGGATGCCCTGCACGCACGATCACCGAGTGCGGCTCGTCGGCCAGCGGCTCGAATTCCAGCTCGCTGCTGCCCTCGGCGCCCATGATGCGGCCGACCACGATGTCCAGTTGGCCATCCAGCAGCTTGGCCACCAGCGGCCGGCTGTAGTCCATCTCGATCCGGATCAGGATGTCGGGGAAGTCGCGCTTGAGCGCGGCCACCGCCTGCGGCACCAGGTTGGTGCCGGGGTTGACCACGGTACCGATCGCGGCCTGGCCGGTAAGGCCGCTGCGCAGCGCCGCGATCTCGTCCTGGGCGCGGCCGATCTCCGACAGCGCCGAGCGTGCGCGGCGGATCATCACCTGCCCGTACCAGGTGGGCTCAACCCCGCGCGCATGCCGCTCGAACAGCGGCACACCCAGCAGGTCCTCCATTTCGGCCAGCAGCTTGGATGCCGCCGGCTGGGTCATGTTGGCGGCCTCGGCCGCGCGCAGCACCGAGCGCTGCTCGTACAGATGCAGCAGCAGCAACAGGTGACGGGTCTTCAAACGGGTGGCATTGAACCAGCCGGTAGTAGGTTGAACCATGCGCGCCGATCCCCTCGACTGAGTAGCTATTCGCCCAGCGAATACATTACGACAAAAATTTCATTTGTCGCACATAGGTTCTCACGCAAGGCTATGCCACGCTTCCGTCAGCACCGCTGCCGCCCTGCCGGGCAGGCGCGGCCAGTACCGACAGCAGGCTTCAGGGAGAAAGGGATGAGGATTTCACGATCAGCCGGCGCCAACAGCGCTGGCGGATGCTGCGTCTGCCGGGCCGGAGGCCGCCGATGAGCGGGCGCCTGGCCGGCAAGGTGGCCGTGGTGACCGGCGCCGCCAGCGGCATAGGCGCGGCCATCGCCCGCCTGTTCCATGCCGAAGGCGCGCAGGTGATCGGCATCGACCTGACAGCCGGCGATGCCGATGGCTTCAGCCTGCTGCAGGGCGACATCACCGATACCGCCGCGATGCGCCGCCTGGTCGACGGCATCCTTGGCCAGCACGGTCGTATCGATGTACTGGTCAACAATGCCGGTGCCGACGTGTTCTCCGACCCTCTCGCGCTGGACGACGCGCAGTGGCAGCGTTGTTTCGCCCTGAACCTGGAAGGCGCCTGGCAGCTGTGCAAGGCCGTGCTGCCGGGCATGGTCGCGCAACAGGCTGGCGCCATCGTCAACATCGCCTCGGTGCATGGCCACAAGATCATTCCCGGCGCGTTCCCGTACCCGGTGGCCAAGCACGCCTTGATCGGCATGACCCGCTCGCTCGGCATCGAATACGCCGCGCATGGCATCCGCGTGAACTCGATTTCGCCGGGGCTGATCCTGGTGCCGCGCATCGAGGCCTGGTTCGAGCGTGAACCCGGCGCCCGCGAACGCCAGACCGCCTTGCTGCCGCCGCGCCGCATCGGCACACCGGGGGAAGTCGCCTACACCGCGTTGTTCCTGGCCGGCGACGAAGCGCGCTTCATCAACGCTACCGACATCCTGATCGATGGCGGCCGCTCACAGGTGTACCACGACTGACATGACCACCCTGCCCTTCCAGCTGCCTTTGATCGCCATCCTGCGCGGCATCACGCCAAGCGAGGTGGACGCGCATGTCGATGCGCTGGTCGAGGAAGGTTTCGACGCGATCGAGATCCCGACCAATTCACCAGGCTGGCTGGAAAGCGTGCAACGCAGCGTGCAACGCCATGGCCAGCACGCCTGCATCGGTGCCGGCACGGTCGTGCAGCCCGCGCACATCGATGGGTTGTTGCAGGCCGGCGGCCGCTTGATGGTCACGCCCAATACCGACCCGCAGCTGATCCAGCGCGCGGTCGCCGAAGGACTGCTGGTGGCGGCGGGATTCGCCACTGCCAGCGAAGCATTCCAGGCACTGCGGGCAGGCGCGCAGATGCTCAAGCTGTTCCCGGCTTCCATCCACGGCCCGGCACTGGTGCGCGCGTTGCGCAGCGTGCTGCCGCCAGTTCCCCTTTTCGCCGTCGGTGGCGTCTCCCCCGACACCCTTGCCAGCTATCTTTCCGCTGGTTGCGTGGGTGCGGGCATCGGCGGTGACCTTTATCAACCCGGCCAGGCGGTGCAGACCACGCGTGAACACGCGCGGCGCTTCCGCCAGGCCTACCTGGACCACTCCGCATGAAGATCGTGCGTCTGACCACCTACCAGGCAGCACCACGCTGGCTGTTCCTCAAGATCGAGACCGACGAAGGCATCAGCGGTTGGGGCGAGCCGGTGATCGAAGGGCGTGCCGCCACGGTGGAAGCGGCCGTGCACGAACTCGGCGACTACCTGATCGGCAAGGACCCGGCACGCATCAACGACCTGTGGCAGGTGCTGTACCGCGGTGGCTTCTACCGCGGCGGCGCGATCCTGATGAGTGCCATCGCCGGCATCGACCAGGCGCTGTGGGACATCAAGGGCAAGGCGCTGGGCGTGCCGGTCTACCAGCTGCTCGGCGGCCTGGTGCGTGACCGCATGAAGACCTACCGCTGGGTCGGCGGTGACCGCCCCGCCGAGATCGTCGCGCAGATGCGGCATTACCAGTCGCTCGGCTTCGACACCTTCAAGTTCAACGGCACCGAGGAACTGAAGCTGATCGACAGCCCGCGCGCGGTGGATGGCGCGATTGAAAAGGTCGCCGCGATCCGCGAGGCACTCGGCAACAGCGTCGATTTCGGCATCGATTTCCACGGCCGCGTGAGCGCACCGATGGCGCGGATGCTGCTGCGCGAACTGGCACCCTACCGGCCATTGTTCGTCGAAGAACCGGTGCTGCCGGAACAGTGGGAGTACTACCGGCCGTTGTCGGAGATCAGCAGCATTCCGTTGGCCGCTGGCGAGCGCATGTATTCGCGCAGCGAGTTCAAGCCGGTGCTGGCTGCCGGCGGACTGGCCATCCTGCAGCCGGACCTGTCGCATGCCGGCGGCATCAGCGAGTGCTACAAGATCGCCGCGATGGCCGAAGCGCATGACGTCGCGCTGGCGCCGCATTGCCCGCTCGGCCCGGTGGCGTTGGCTGCCTGCCTGCAGCTGGACTTCGTCGCCCACAACGCGGTGCTGCAGGAACAGAGCATCGGCATCCACTACAACGAGGGTGCGGACCTGCTGGACTACGTCATCAACAAGGACGACTTCGCGTGCGACGCACAGGGCTGCATCGCTGCCCTGCCGAAGCCGGGCCTGGGCGTGGAGATCGACGAAGCACGCCTGATCGAAGCCAACAAGAATCCACCGCGCTGGCGCAACCCGCTGTGGCGCCACAGCGACGGCAGCGTTGCCGAATGGTGAATGCACAGGTGCCGCAGGTAACCGAAGCCGACGCACGGCTGCTGGTGGACAGCCGCTGCGAGCTCGGCGAAGGCATCCTCTGGTGCGACCGCCGCACTGTCCTGTACTGGACCGACATCCTCGCAGCACGCCTGTGGCGCTACGATCCCGCCAGCGGCCACAGCCAGTACTGGCAGCTACACGAGCCGCTGGGCTGCCTTGCGCTGGCAAACGACGGCCGCCTGCTGCTGGGCCTGGCCAATGGCCTGCATGCAGCCGACCCGGAAGCCCAGCTGCAGGACCGCGAACTCAGCCTGCAACTGCTGGCACAGGTGGAAGCCGACAACCCCAACACCCGCATCAATGACGGCCGTGCCGACCGCCACGGCAACTTCGTGTTCGGCACCAAGAGCGACCATGCCGACGGACGCCGCGGCGGCAGCTTCTACCAATGGAGTGCGGGCAAAGGCCTGCGCCGCCTGCCCTTGCCACACGTCGCCATTCCAAACGCGATCTGCTTCAGCCCTGACGGTGAGCGCATCTACTTCTGCGACTCACCGCAGGCCAACATCATCACTGGCCGTTATGACCCGCACAGCGCACTGGTTGAAGAGCTGCAGGCATTTGCCAGTTTGAGCGAACCAGGCATCGAACCTGACGGCGCGGTAGTCGATGTCCAAGGTCGCGTATGGAACGCACAGTGGGGCGCAGGCCGGGTTGCCTGCTATTCCGCCGATGGCCGCATCGAGCAGCTGGTTCACATCCCCACCCAGCACGCCTCCTGCTGCGTACTGGCACCCGGTGCGCTGTACATCAGCAGTGCCCGCGTCGGTCTGGATGCCGCCGCCTTGAGCGCGCAGCCCGATGCAGGAGGCATCTTTGTCTGGGAGCACCCGCAGTTGAAGGCAAGCGTGGATCGCGTGGAGTTGCCATGATCGCCGTGGACTGGGGCACCAGCAGCCTGCGCTTGTACCGCCTAGATGAGAGCGGCCATGTCTGCGAGCGCCGCCGCAGCGAACGCGGCCTGCAAGCCAGTGCCGGACAGTTTGAAGCAGTGCTGGCAGAAGAGATTGTCGGCTGGGATGACCGTTTGCTGCTCCTGTCCGGCATGGTCGGCAGCCGCAGCGGTTGGCAGGAAGTACCTTACCTGCCCTGCCCCGCCGGCATCGACGACCTTGCCGCTGCCTTGGTACCACTGCAGGCACCGGCCTTGGCAGATCGCGCGTTATGGGTCGTGCCAGGTGTCAGCGATACCGGCGGCGACGCCGTACCCGACGTAATGCGCGGCGAAGAAACCCAGCTGGCCGCCTTGCTGGCGGTACTGCCACGCGGCAATCATGTCGTCTGCCTGCCCGGCACGCATAGCAAGTGGGTTTCGATTGCCGATGGCCAGATACGTCGCCTGACAACGGCGATGACGGGCGAGCTGTACGCGGTACTGCGCACCCACAGCCTGCTGGGCAAGCTGATGCCCGAAGATGACAGCCGTTTCGACGCCTGGGCATTTGAAAGTGGACTCAAGCGCAGCCGGCAGAAGGGCGGACTTCTGCATCACCTTTTCGGTGTGCGCACCCTCGGTCTGTTCAACCAGCTGGAAGGCAGCGCCCTGCCCTCTTATCTGTCAGGCCTGCTGATCGGCCACGAGATACTTTCCTCCGGTGTACTCGAACACACCCCGCGCTTGTCGCAGGTGCACCTGATTGGCAGTGACCGCTTGCTGGCACTGTATGCACAGGCGTTGATTTCCTGGGGCATCGGCGTACAACGCCACCCGGAAGACCTGGCTGCGCGCGGCGTGCATGCGCTGTGGCAGCGACGGCTGGAGCTGGGTGGTGTTTGAGCTTCAACCAGTTGTATGGCTGAGCTGAGCTGATCAACGGGCCAGGTCAACGCATATAGCGCTTGGTGGAGCACCTTTCGCTGCCAAGCGCTCCTCTAGAAACTCTCATCAACCGAACAAGGTTCGACGGAAGCCAAGCCGTTTTGGTCTTGGTCTTGGTCTTGGTCTTGGTTTTGGTTTTGCCTTTGCCTTTGGCTTTGCCCTTGCCTTTGCCCTTGCCCTTGCCCTTGCCTTTGCCCTTGCCTTTGCCTTTGCCCTTGCCCTTGCCTTTGCCCTTGCCTTTGCCTTTGCCTTTGCCTTTGCCCTTGCCTTTGCCCTTGCCTTTGGCTTTGCCCTTGCCTTTGGCTTTGCCCTTGCCTTTGGCTTTGGCTTTGGCTCCTGTCCCTTCTCCCGCTCGCGGGAGAAGGTGCCCCGAAGGGGCGGATGAGGGGGCTTTTGCTTTTTTGGCTTTTGCAAGGTGCTTCGCACCTCTCCCTCTCCCCAACCCCTCTCCCGGGGGGAGAGGGGCTTCAAGCAAGGCTTCAAGCAAGGCTTCAAGCAAAGGCTTCAAGCAGACATGCTTCTGCTCACTTCTTGAACAACAACGCCAACACACTCGGCCGCAGCGCCAGCTTCATCATCTGTCGAAACTCAGCAGGCGTCAGACTGGTCTTGCACGGCAGCATGCCCGCAACACCGTCCATCACCAGCAGCCCTTCCTCGGCCTTCACGTCATTGATACGCACATCCAGCTTCATCGCGGGGGTAGCAACCTTCATGCTCAAGCCTCCCAGTTGCCAAGGCCTACGACTTCACGACCCGCAGCGCGTCCAGAGATCATTGCCTCGGTAAGGTACGAACCGTTCTGATAAAGATCGGAGAACATCGACCCCATCTCACCGGCTTCATACAAACGCGGGATGTGCTTGCCATCATGGTCCAGCACCTCGGACTTGATGTTGCGGCGCGCGCCACCGCCCGTGCACACGATCACCGGATCAATCCGCATGGCATAGAACGGCGCCTGCGCGATCGGGAACAAGGTCTCAGGGTTACGCCCGAAATCGGCATCATTCCTCGCTGCACAGGCCGCGTTGTAGCGCTCAACCTCGGCACGCAGCTTGGCCGGATCGCGGTTGATCTGCGCTGCCAACTCTTCCAGCGTATCGGCCTTCTGGATCCACCCCTTCTCCACTTCCACCGAATTGTCATCTGACCACTTGTAACCACGTACCACCGGGTTCCAGCTCATCACTTCAACCACCAGCTTGTTGTACTGGCAGGTGATGGCATCAAAGATCATATGCACCGGTTGCGCACGGTAATGCGGGGTGTCCACCCAATGACCGTGCTTCTTTTCCTTGTAGTGCGTGAGCTGCAATTCTGCAGTTTCGTTGTAGAAGCGCTCGGTGTTCGCATCCACCTCGATCCAGCTGAAGCTCTGCCAGAAGAAGTTACGCAGGAAGCCATTGACGAAGCCTTCCGGCTTGAAGCCCGGCCAGATGCCACCGGACTGGCCCTGGTTGCGCATATGCCACAGATCCGCACCCGCCTTCTGCAGGATCTTGATGCCGTCGCCGGTGTTGTGCGGCGTACCCAGCGGTGCCGGATTGGCGAGGCCGAAGTAATTGCGCTGCATGTCCAGGTTGGCCTCAAAGCCACCGGTCGCCATCACCACGCCCTTGTTGGCACGGATGGCCACGCGCTGGCCGTTCTGCTCGGCGATGACGCCAAATACTTCCAGCGTATCCGGGTCCTGCACCAGATCCGTGAGCGGCGATTCATAGGCGATCTGGATGCGCGGGCGCAGGCGGATGTTCTCGCGGAAAGCGAGGTATACGCCGGACGGGATCGGCAGGATGGTGGCGGTGCAATGCACGGCCTCACGCGCACCGAACTCCGGGAACTCCAGCACCGCATCACGCTCGGAGAAGCCGGTGCCGTGGATGAACTGCGCACCGGCCTGGGCCGCACGCTCCTGGATCCACGGTTCCAGCGCTTCCATGGCCTCTGACCACGGCACCAGCATCTCCTCCGGGATCGGGTTGGCTACGCTCATCTTGCGCTGGTACTCGGCCAGCACCTTGGCGTTCCTGGTGATCAGCAACGACTGCCCGGCAACGCGGCTGTTGCCACCGGTCTCAGCCTCATTGGCCTTTTCCAGAATAAGAATGGATAGGTTCGGGTCCAGATCGTGCGCCTCGATGGCGGCACACATGGCGGCCAGACCAAAGCCGGCGATGACGAGGTCGTACTGCTGGTCCCACTGTTTGACGGCGTTGCGGCTGGCCATGGTTCCCCTCTGGGAGATGCGATCAGCCGACTATCGATGCCCTGCCCCGATTACCGCCAACCAATTCGAGTACGATCCACAACCATTGGTTGTTACCTCGTGCCGCCATGGACCTCCGCCAGCTCCGCTACTTCCTGTCCGTGGTCGAACACGGCAGCTTTACCCGCGCCGCCGCGGCCACCGGCCGCACCCAGCAAGCCCTTAGCAAGGGCATCCAGGCACTGGAGCAACAGCTGGGCGCACGCCTGTTCGAGCGCGGCAGCCGCGAGGCCCGGCTCACCGACGTCGGCCGCCTGCTGATGGAACACGCCCAGCCTGCCCACGACGCGGTGCGCCGCTTCGAGGACCGCCTGCAGGAACTGCAGACCGGCGCCGAAGGGCAAGTCCGCATCGGCACCGGCCCCAGTACCGCCGGCTCGCTGGTGGCGCCGGCGGTGCTGGCCCTGCGCCGGCATTGGCCGAAAATCGGCATCCACGTCAGCAGCGGCATCCTGCCCGAACTGCTGCCCAGCCTGCTGGCGCGCGAACTCGATGCGGTAGTCACCCTACACACCTTTGGCGATGGCGACCCCGACCCGCGCATCAAGAGCGAAGTGCTGATGCACGACGAGTACCGCGTACTTGCCAGCGTGCGTCACCCGCTGGCGCGGCAACGCGCCATCACGCCGGCACAATTGCTGGAGCAGGCATGGATTTTCGGCCGTCGCCTCGGCGCGGTGGAAGGCGCGTTCCGCCAGCGCTTCCATGAAGCAGGGCTGGAGCCCCCGCTCAACACGATGGAAAGTGGTTCCCCGGAATTCATGCGCGCGATGATTCGTGACGGCGGCTATCTCACGTTGTTGCCCAGCCGTCTGGCGCAGGCAGAGCTGCTTGCCGGACAGTGGGTGAAACTGGATGCACCAGGGTTTTCCTGGCAGCGGCCGGTGATGGTTTACACGCGTGACGGCGAGCCGCAAAACGCGCCACTGGCGAGATTCCTACAAGCGCTGCGGAATGCGGCGGAGTTGGCGCGGGTGCGGGAAGTGGAGTAAGGGCTTGAGCAAGCGTGGCGGAGCACTTGGTCAACTCCGGATTCGTCACGCGGCCTGGATGGACCGACGGAAGAATCATCGCGATCACAGCATTCCAAGCGCCAATACGCCCGCCGGGAAAGGGGTGTATTCGATATAACCGTGAACAAACGATCCTAAACAGGGAGGGAGGAGGTGATCGCAAGCCGCGCCGCATGTTGCAAGCCATTGTTTATACGGAGAACCACTCCCGTTTCAAAGCGGTTCGAAAGTGGGCATACTCAGCTTTACACCGCTTTTAGGCGGTCTACTAAGAGTTAGGTGCCACAAGAGGGTCCAATGATTGCTCCGGTCACAAAGCAGGAAGCTGAAACTCTTCGGAAAATATTGCAGAGCCCCATGGAGAGAATTGAGCTATTTCCAGAGGCAGATGCTTATGGCGCCTGGCTCAGCAAAATAGGTCGCTTCGTTAGCTCCAAAGGCGGGTCGTCTGCAATTGGCGTAGAAGAGTACAAGGCAGACTTCGAATTCTTCACTGCAAGCTCTGAGGAACAGTTGGCATTGCTCTTCCTCACTAAGCTGACCCCACTCGAACTTGTGTTCTTTGGTCAAAATTGGGTGATAAGTGTGTCCTCATACCCAGAGCATGAAGGCTCTCCATCTCTTGAGCGGTCAGTTCGCCTTTACGGGTCAGCCAAGATGGAGATCGCAAGCTAGTGTCTATCGCTTCGATGGCACCTAACAATTCATTCAAGCCGAACCCGCTTCGCGGGTCGGCTTAATTCAGGCGTTAGGCGGCGGTGTGTTTGGTTGGCTGGCCCTTCTTCTGTCGGCAGTAACATCGGCAATTCACCGGTCGGCTCCGGGTAACAGCTCCAACGGTTCCTGGCAGCGGCAAGCCCGCCACTTCGTCTTACACCTCGCTGCTCTGCCGCAATCAATTCATCGCACTTCGGCGGCAGCGCTCGGCAAGGTTTCCCGGGCAAGCTCCATCCCGCAAGCTGTGGCATGATCGGCTCGCATTGGGTTGTGCAAGCAAGGCAGCATTGGTTCTGGGCTCAGTCAATGGCCAAAGCCGCCTAACAGTTCATTCAAGCCGAACCCGCTTCGCGGGTCGGCTTAATTCCAGAGTTAGGCAGCAACGGAGATCTTATGGCACATCGGAAAGTTCCTACCTTGTACTGGCTTGTTCCAATATTTGTTCTGGTCACGTTTTCTGCAAATTTTTGGTTTCTCCGTAACAGCCCCGACAAGGGCACCATTGGTGACTTATTTGGAGCTTCAAACGCAATATTCACAGGTCTTGCGCTTTGCGCTGCCGCCATTGCAGTGCATCTTCAATCGACAGAGCTTGCTGAGACTCGCGCGGAACTAGCAAAAGCAGCTTCTGCACAGCAGGAGGCTGCAGTCCTGCAGAAAGAGATACTTGAGCTGCAACGGTTAAATGCGATTGTTAGCATCAAGTTGCAAAAGGCACAGATCGACGCCACTCTCGCAGATAGTGGCCAGGTCACTACTGGTTGGTTCGATAAGGAAATTGAGGAACTAACAGAGAGCATACTGGGTAAGCGCACAGACTCAGCTGCCTAACAATTCATTCAAGCCGACGCCACTCCGCGGCGCGGCTTAATTCAGGCGTTAGGCCAATGAAGCAAGTGTGCCGCAATCTGATGCTCGCGCTCTTGCCACTGGCCAGCTTTCTCGTTTGGCGGATCGGCAAATGGGCATTTGGCTACTTTGGATGCCAGGACTCCGGTAAGTTCGTCGAGCCATGCTTTGCATATGGTCACAACATCCAAGCATGGCTTGGCATTTCACTTTTCTGGCCCCCACTTCTACTATTGGTGTCACTTCCGGTTTGCGGCTGGTTGCTGTTTGAGGGTCTTCTACGCAGGCTCCACTCCAATGGGGCCTAACAGTTCATTCAAGGCGACGCCGCTACGCGGCTCGGCTTAATTCCAGAGTTAGGCGCTAACACATGCCTGCAAGTCTACTGACAGAGATCATCTTCCGCAGTGCTTTCGAGGTTGTTCTGTATGGCCTCGGATACATCATTGGTTGGCTCCTAGTCCCAATCTTCTCGTTTGGCCACTACGCTGTTGCACCTTGGGATTTCAAGAGCCGAAAAGTATCCACTAGTCACGCAAAGCTATCCCCACCCAAGACAATTTCAGCTGACGCAGCGTGTGCAATCGGGTTTTGCGCCCTGGCAGCAGCATCAACAACTGCTTACTTCGTATGGCGTGCTGCAAGCGCCTAACAGTTCATTCAAGCCGAACTCGCTTCGCGAGTCGGCTTAATTCCAGAGTTAGGCCCAATGACAGCTTCGGACGAATTCATGGCAAATCCCAGCGAGCTATTAGCCGTCTTAACCGTTGCAGCGGTTCCAGAGATCGTGCGCCTGTCGGGCGAGCTAGGCGTGGACTGTTCGTACTCCGCCCATGCATTCACACGCGGGGAACAATCGCCTTCTATTGGTCCAACTCCATCTACTTGGTCTGTCCGCGCCATCTTCCGGGCAGCTCACGCGCCGGGGCGTGTTCTTGTACAAGTCCAAGCCAAGCTGACTACCCCCAACTCTTCTGGCTATAGCGGCTTCGTCGTAAAGGGCGCCTATGATTCTGGAAACCCAAGCAGAACTTTTTCGGCAAAGTCCAGGACCAATGAGTACAACGTCACCGGGTTCCGGGCTTGGACCTAACAATTCATTCAAGCCGAACCCGCTGCGCGGGTCGGCTTAATTCCAGAGTTAGGCAGCGGTGGGTTTGGTTGGCTGGCCCTTCTTCTTTCGGCAGCAGTATCAGCAATTCACCGGTCGGCTCCGGGTAACAGTTCCCACTGTTCCTGGCAGCGGCAAGTCCGCCACTTCGCCTTACGCTTAACTACTCTACCGCAATCATTTCATCGCACTTCGGCGGCAACGCTCGGCAAGGCTTCTCGGGCAAGCTCCATCCCGCAAGCTGTGGCATGATCGGTTCGCGTTAGGTGGCGACGTCCCCCCGACCTGAGTAGAGGTCGGGTTTAGAGTCCTGTTTTGATCTTATCTGTCTTCGCCGCCAGCTGCGCGGCGTAGTGGGCAGGTGTCATTCCGCCGAGTGCTCTTTTGGGTCTTTCTT
>NZ_JBSPUF010000026.1:0-36316 GCF_056861425.1 Stenotrophomonas sp. 21LCFQ19
AAGAAAGACCCAAAAGAGCACTCGGCGGAATGACACCTGCCCACTACGCCGCGCAGCTGGCGGCGAAGACAGATAAGATCAAAACAGGACTCTAAACCCGACCTCTACTCAGGTCGGGGGGACGTCGGCACTACAGAGGCTGGATCTTGCGTAACGCCCCTGCCGAGCATGGCTCGGCACTACAGAGGCTGGGTCTTGCGTAACGCCCCTGCCGAGCATGGCTCGGCACTACAGAGGCTGGGTCTTGCGTAACGCCCCTGCCGAGCATGGCTCGGCACTACAGAGGCTGGATCTTGCGTAACGCCCCCTGCCGAGCATGGCTCGGCACTACAGAGGCTGGATCTTGCGTAACGCCCCCTGCCGAGCATGGTTCGGCACTACAGAGGCTGGATCTTGCGTAACGCCCCCTGCCGAGCATGGTTCGGCACTACAGGCTGGATTCTGCGGGCGGCCCCTGCCGAGCGTGGCCCGGCGCTACGCTTGTGGACGGGCCAGTTCGCCCAGCATTTCCCAGGACTTGAGTCCGCGACCACCAAGGTGGTGCAGCAGTACTGCACGCATCTGCAGGCGTAGGCTGGCAACATCGCTGCTGTCGGGCTGGTGATCCTCGACCAATGCCAGCAACGCACTACCGGTCGCCAGCGCGCGGCGTTCGTTGTTGCGTTCACTGAGCAGCCGCAGCGGGCCCTGCAACGGATCCAACAGATAGCGCGCCGCCGGATCGATGGGCTCACCGTCGGCACCACAACTCCAGTCGAAGCCAAAGCCCAATGCATCAAGCAGATCCCGTTCGAAGCGACGCAGTGACCACGCCAGCGTGTCCGGCTGATCCAGCTGCCCGCGCAGCTCACCGTAAGCCACATACAGCTCGGGCAAAGGATCCTGCCGCGGTGTCAGCCGCATCACCAGTTCGTTGATATAGAACCCCGCAAGCATGGCGTGGCCGTGCAGGCGCGGCGCCACATCCTGGCTTTCGGCCCGGCGCAGCTGCGCCAGCTCGCCAGTCTGCTGTGCGTCAAAACGGATTGCCTGCAAGGGCTGCAAGGCCGCGCGTAGTGCCTGCTTCTTCGCTCCCTGCACCCCCCGCGCAAGCAGACCCAGGCGCCCATGCTCCAGGCTCAACACCTCGACCAGCAAGCTGGTCTCGCGCCAAGGCCGGGCATGCAGCACGTAAGCGGGCTGGTCGTCGATGCGCATCTCAAGACTGGGAGTCGGGAATGGAGAATCGGGAGTCGGAACAGCCCGCGACCGTGATCCAGCCGGCCTTCGCCAGGCTCCCTGGCAGCCGGCTATCGCTACGACCTATCGCCGTCGCGGCATCGGTATTCATCACACAACCTGACCTGCCACGCGGCCAGAAAACAACCGGAAACCGCAAATCGCGGCAGAACCAGGCAGTTTCCATTCCTGATTCCCCACTCCCGATTCCCGGTTCGCGGCTGAAAACTTACTGTTCGCCGTAACCAAAGGCCTTCAGCGCGGCCTCGTCATCGGACCAGCCTTCACGCACGCGCACCCAGGTTTCCAGGAACACCTTGGCACCGAACAGACGCTCCATCTGCAGACGCGCCTTGGCGCCGATTTCCTTCAGGCGGGTGCCGCCCTTGCCGATGACAATCGCCTTCTGGCCTTCGCGCTCGACCCAGATCACCGCGCCGATACGCAGCAATGCGCCATCTTCGGCGAAGCGTTCGATCTCCACCGTGGTGGCGTACGGCAGCTCTTCGCCAAGCTGGCGCATCAGCTGCTCGCGGACCAGCTCGCCGGCGAGGAAGCGCTGGCTGCGGTCGGTGATTTCATCTTCGCCGAACATCGGCGGACCTTCCGGCACCAGCCCGATCAGGTCACGCACCAGCGCGTCCAGACCATTGCGCTTCAGCGCCGAGATCGGATGCACGGCGGCGAATTCGCGGCCGACGGTGATCTCCTGCAGGAACGGCAGCAGCGCGCCCTTGTCCTTCAGCCGATCAACCTTGTTGACGATCAGTACCACCGGCACGCCTGCATCGTTCAGCACGTTGAACGCCAGGGTGTCTTCTTCGTCCCAGCGACCAGCTTCGATCACCAGCAAACCAACGTCCACGCCTTCCAGCGAGGCACGCGCGGCGCGGTTCATGACCCGGTTCATCGCGCGCTTCTGCTGGCGATGCAGCCCAGGGGTATCGACCAGCACCAACTGCCCTTCCGGGTAGGTGGCGATGCCGAGCAGGCGGTGGCGGGTGGTCTGCGGACGGTTGGAGACGATGCTGACCTTGGCGCCAACCAGGGCGTTGGTCAGGGTCGACTTGCCAACGTTGGGGCGGCCAATGACCGCGACGCTGCCACAGCGATGAGAGGAGGTGTCGTTCACTTGGAATCCAATTGCTCTATTGCGGCGGCTGCCGCCTGTTGTTCGGCCAGCCGTCGCGAAGTGCCTTCGCCTTCGGTACTTACGGCGGGGTCAGCCACGCAACAGCGCACACGGAAGTGCTTGGCGTGGTCGTCGCCGGTCTCCGATACCAGCTCGTATACCGGCAGGGTCTTCTGCCGGGCCTGCAACCATTCCTGCAGGCGTGTCTTGGGGTCTTTCTCGGGCTTGCCTGCCGGCACTGCCGACAGAGAGGCCTCGAACCACGGCATTATCCGCTCGCGGCAGGCTTCGAAACCGGCGTCCAGATAAATGGCAGCAACCACGGCCTCGAAGGTGTCGGCGAGGATGGAGTCGCGGCGATGGCCGCCCGACTTCATCTCGCCCGGGCCCAGCGTCAGCCGGTCGCCCAGCTGCAGCGCACGTGCGATCACCGCCAGCGCGCTTTCACAGACCAGCGCCGAGCGGGCGCGGGTCAGCGCGCCCTCGTCCGCCTTGGGCCAGCGGGTGAACAATGCCTCGGCAATCAGCATGTTGACGATGCTGTCGCCAAGGAACTCCAGGCGCTCGTTATGCGGCGCACCGGCACTACGATGGGTCAGGGCCTGCTTCAGCAGACCCTGGTCCTTGAATGGATGACCGATCAGGTCACCCCGTTGGAACGTTTTATTGAGCACTGCCTGAGGTGAAATCCTGGGAATTTGTGAAATTGCCTACGATGTCCAGATTGCCGATCAGCGGCTTGCGCACCTCATAGGTCACGTTCATCCGCCAGCCACCGTCGGTGCGCTCGAACTTGATGTTGTCGCGCTTGACCGTGTCGGAGTAATTCATATCCATGCGCTTGAAAAAAGCCTGGGTCGCATTCGAAGGATTGAACTCTCCGGTTGACTCATTGGCCATCGATTTCATCGCCACCTTGATCGAATAGAACTCCTGGTACATCGGGAACAGCTTCATGACGATATAAAGCCCGAAGCCCACCACCGCCAACACCATCAGGAACGAGGTCAGCGTCATACCTGCTTGCTTGTGCTTCATTGCGATCTCCCCAGAAACGCGTTGTCCACTCACTGAATGCCCGCCCCGATACGCGACGGCTCGAAACTACCCTTGCAGAACCAGCCTTCACAGTTCAGCCAGATCAGGAACGCCTTGCCACGCAGATTCTCTTCCGGCAGGAAGTGGGTCTGGGTCCAGAAGCGACTGTCCTCGCTGTTGTCGCGATTGTCACCCATCACGAAGTACTGGCCTTCCGGCACCACCCAGTCACCCTGGCCCCGCGGGTCGGCACGGCCCAGCAGCTCCAGCACGGTGTGGCTGCGACCCGGCAGCTGTTCGGTCAGCAGCGAGGCACCGGTCATTTCCGAACCCGGGCCCTTGCCGACGTACTCGCCGCGGTCTTCGTAGACCATCGGCACGCCGTTGATCGACAAGGTGTCACCGTGGAAGCCGATGCGGTCGCCCGGCAGGCCGATCACGCGCTTGATCCAGTTCTGGTCCGGCGCATGCGGCGGCTTGAACACCACCACGTCACCGCGCTTGGGCTCGGCTACCGGGATGATCTTGGTATTGGTGATCGGCAGGCGGAAGCCGTAGGAGAACTTGTTGACCAGGATGAAATCGCCGATCAGCAGGTTGGGCATCATCGAGCTGGAGGGGATCTTGTACGGCTCTGCCACGAAGCTGCGCAGGATCAACACCACCGCCAGCACCGGGAAGAACGCGCGCGAGTAATCCACCACCGCCGGCTCTTCGCTGTCCAGCAGGCTGGCCTTCTCGGCACGGCGCTTGCGCAGGTACAACTTGTCCAGCAGCACCACCAGGCCCGAGCCCAGGGTCAGCACAACCAGGATGATTTCAAACCATTTCATTCAAGTTCCTTCGGAATGGAAACGGGGAATGGGGAGCAGGGAACCGCGCAGTCCAAAGCGTTTCCGCCCGGCCGTTACGACTCCCCATTCCCTACTCTCGATTCACTGTTACTTGTCCATCTGCAGCACAGCAAGGAAGGCTTCCTGTGGGATCTCCACGCGGCCTACCTGCTTCATGCGCTTCTTGCCTTCCTTCTGCTTCTCCAACAGCTTCTTCTTACGCGAAACGTCGCCACCATAGCACTTGGCCAGCACGTTCTTGCGCATGGCCTTGACCGTGGTACGGGCGATGATCTGCGCGCCGATCGCGGCCTGGATGGCCACGTCGAACATCTGCCGGGGAATCAGGTCCTTCATCTTCTCGCACAGCTCGCGGCCACGGCGATCGGCGTGGCTGCGGTGGGCGATCAGCGACAGGGCGTCAACCTTGTCACCGTTGATCAGCACGTCCAGGCGCACGAACGGGCCGGCCTCGAAGCGCACGAAGTGGTATTCCAGCGAGGCGTAGCCACGGCTGACCGACTTGAGCTTGTCGAAGAAGTCCAGCACCACTTCGGCCATCGGCAGCTCATAGCTGATCTGCACCTGGCTGCCCATGTAGTTGATGCCGATCTGGCTGCCGCGCTTCTCTTCGCACAGCTTGATGATGCTGCCGATGTACTCCTCGGGGGTGAGGATGTTGGCGCGGATGATCGGCTCGCGGATCTCTTCCACCTGGTTGACCGGCGGCAGCTTGGCCGGGTTGTCCATCATCACGATGGTCCCGTCGCTCTTGAGCACCTCGTAGATCACCGTCGGTGCGGTGCTGATCAGGTCGAGGTTGTACTCGCGCTCCAGGCGCTCCTGCACGATTTCCATGTGCAGCATGCCGAGGAAGCCGCAGCGGAAGCCGAAGCCCATCGCCTCGGAGCTTTCCGGCTCGAAGCGCAGCGCGGCGTCGTTCAGGCGCAGCTTGTCGAGGGCTTCGCGCAGGTCCGGGTAGTCCTCGGCATCGACCGGGAACAGGCCGGCGAACACGCGCGGCTGCATTTCCTGGAAGCCGGGCAGCGGCTCGGACGCCGGATCGGCCTGCAGGGTCAGGGTGTCGCCAACCGGCGCACCGTGCACGTCCTTGATGCTGGCGTTGATCCAGCCCACTTCACCGGCACGCAGCGCAGGCATTTCCTTACGCTTGGGGGTGAAGACGCCGACCTTGTCGACCAGATGCCAACGGCCGGTGGACATGACCTGGATCTTGTCGCCGGCCTTGATCTGGCCCTGCATCACGCGCACCAGCGAGACCACGCCCAGGTAATTGTCGAACCAGGAATCGATGATCAGCGCCTGCAGCTTGTCGCTGCCACGGTCGGCCGGCGGCGGGATGCGGTGCACGATGGCCTCCAGCACCTCCTCCATGTTCAGGCCGGTCTTGGCGCTGACCGCAACCGCGTCGGAGGCGTCGATGCCGATCACCGCCTCGATCTCGGCCTTGGCGCGGTCGACATCGGCGGTGGGCAGGTCGATCTTGTTCAGCACCGGCACCACTTCCAGGCCCTGCTCGATGGCCGTGTAGCAGTTGGCAACCGACTGCGCTTCCACGCCCTGGGCCGCATCGACCACCAGCAGCGCGCCTTCGCAGGCGGCCAGCGAGCGGCTGACTTCATAGGAGAAGTCGACGTGGCCGGGGGTATCGATGAAGTTCAGGAAGTAGGTCTGGCCGTTGCGGGCCGTATACGGCACCGACACCGACTGCGACTTGATCGTGATGCCACGCTCGCGCTCGATCGGGTTGTTGTCCAGGACCTGCGCTTCCATTTCGCGCGCGGTCAAGCCGCCACACAACTGGATGATGCGGTCGGCCAGGGTGGACTTACCGTGGTCAACGTGGGCAATGATGGAGAAGTTGCGGATCATCCGCATCGAATCATGTGACATAGGTGGCGGCGGCGGCGCTGCGTCGTCAGGATAACGGGCCATTATCGCATGCCGGAGCCAAGCCCCGCACAGGGTTTGGCCGGCAGCTGAACGAAAGGAGCCGCCCGAAGGCGGCTCCCATTGCAATCACAAGGTCTGGCGGGCTTATTCGCCGGCGCGGACCGGGACGAAGGCACTGTTGGCGCCGGCACGGACCAGCAACATGACCACGTCACCCTTCTTGTAGCCGGCCAGTTCCCGGTTCAGGGCGGCGACGCTGCCCACCGGGGCACGCCCGACCTGCAGCACCACCATGCCCGGAGCCAGACGCGCCTCGCGGCCAGACTGGCTGTTGACGCCGGTGATGCGCACGCCCTCGCCCGACTCCAGGCCGAGCTGGCGACGCTCGGCGGCGGTGAGATCGGCCACTTCCAGGCCAAGCAGGGCATTGGCGCCAGCCTGCGGCTTGGCCTCATCGCCAGCGGCAGCGGTGTTACCCGGCCGCGCCGCATCCTCGGCCAGTTCGCTCAGGGTCACGGTGATATCGCGCGGCTTGCCGTCACGCAGGATGCTCATCCGCACCTTGCTGCCGGGCGGCATCGCGCCAATCATCGGCGGCAGCTCGCTGGAGGTATTGATCTCGGTGCCATTGACCGCACGGATCACATCACCCACCTCGATACCCGCCTTGGCCGCCGCACTGTCAGGCACCATCTGGTTGACCAGCGCACCACGGCTGTCAGGCAGCTTGAAGCCCTGCGCGATGTCACTGGTCACCTCACCGACCATCACACCCAACTGGCCGCGGCTGACCTTGCCGGTCTTCTTGATCTGCTCGACCGCATTCATCGCCAGATCGATCGGGATCGCGAAGCTGATGCCCATATAGCCGCCGGAGGCGGAGAAGATCTGCGAATTGATGCCGACCACCTCACCGCGCGTATTCAGCAAGGGGCCGCCGGAGTTGCCCTGGTTGATCGCCACGTCGGTCTGGATGAAGGGCACATAGCGCTGCTCCTGGCCACCGGTATTGCGGCCCAGCGCACTGACGATGCCGGCGGTAACCGAGTGGTCCAGGCCGAACGGCGAGCCGATCGCCACCACCCACTGGCCCGGCTTGAGGCTGTTGGAGTCGCCAACGCGCACGGTCGGCAGGTTCTTGGCCTCGACCTTCAACAACGCCACGTCGTACTGGGCATCGCTGCCGACCACCTTGGCGGTGAACTCGCGGCGATCACTCAAGGTGATCTTGACCGATTCGGCACCGTCGATGACGTGGTGGTTGGTCAGCACATAGCCGTCATTGGAGATGATGAAGCCCGAACCCATGCTGCGCCCACGCGGCCCGCTGTCCGGTCCTTGCTGGCCCGGCCCCGGCATCTGGAAATCCGGACCGAAGAAGCGGCGGAAGAACTCCGGCATCTGGTCCATGTCCGGGCCCTGCTGGGCAGCGCGCGGATTGCGGCGCGCGCCAATCACGGTATCGACCTTGACCACGCCCGGGCCAACCTGGTCGACCAGTTGGGTGAAGTCAGGCAGGCCCTGCACCAGCTGCGGCGCGGGGGCGGCGCGGGTGGCGGTCGCCTGCGCGGCGGGCGCATCCGGTGCCGGGCTCTGCGCGCAGGCCACCAACGGCAGGGTCATCGCCAGCAGGCCAAACACCTTGTTTTGGATACGTGGGGTCATCAGCTTCGAGCCTCCAATTCAGTCAAAGCGGGAAAGAACAGCCAAGCCCGGTACGCCCAACCACAGCGCACAAACCTGGAATCCGGGGAAAACCGGTCGCCCTGAGGCGGGCGACCGGCAAGCAACACTCATTGACGCGGCAACAGCCTGCGCGACTCGGCATCGTCGGCACCCTGTGCCGGCATGCGCGGTTCAAACGGGTAGAACGTCGCCCCGCCCTGCTCCTGCGCAGGGAAACTGGCGTTGAGCGCCCCTTGCGACAGCGACGGCGCTACCGTCGAGCGTGGCCATGGCCGTGCATGCAGTACACCATTGCCGGTGGCAAATGGGTCTTGGCGCAGGGCTGGCGTTGCCGGCAGTACCGGCGCGGAAGCAATCGCCCGCTGCGGCTCGGCCATGCGTGCGGTACCGGCCCGCGCTGCCTGCTGGGTACGGGTCGCACTGCCGCGGCGGGCGCTGGCATCCTGGCGACGGGTCACGGCTGCGGCAACCGCAGGTGCCGCCGCGACCAGACCGGCGACATTGCCGGCATCCGCCGCGGTAGGGGCCGAAGGCTGCACAGGTGCGGGAGCAACTTCCGCCGTGGTCGCGATGACCGGCGTCGGTGCATTCGTTTCAGGCAGCTGTTCGCGGGCCATGAACAAGGCCACGGCAGCCACCGAGGCAGCCAGAGCGGCACCGCCGCCCCACCGCCGCCAACCTGTCCGCGTGGCACGTTGCGGCGCACGTTGTGCTGCGGTCGCGGCCACAAGCGGACCGTTCTGCAACGCATCCGCGTCCACCGCCTGACGCACGCGCGCACTGAAATCCAGGGGCGCCGGTGCGCAGGCCTGGCCGCGCATCACGTCACCCAATACCTGCCAGCGCTCCTGGCAGGCCGAAAGCTCGCTGTCGTGCTCCAAGCGGCGCAGCATGAAGCGCGCCTCATCGGCAGCCAGCTCGCCATCCACCAACGCTGACAGCTGCTGGCGGTAGTGCAATTCGAATTTGTCCGGTGCAGCACCGGCCGACACCGGGTTACGGTCTTGCGGGTTCATACGCGACTCCGTTCACGGGTAGCGCTGGGGGTATCCAGCAAGGGACGCAGCTGTGTATCGATGGCCTCGCGGGCACGGAAGATCCGCGACCGCACCGTGCCGATCGGGCATCCCATTTTCTGCGCGATATCCTCGTAACTCATGCCTTCCACCTCTCGCAACGTAATGGCTGAGCGCAGCTCTTCGGGCAACGCCTCAACCGCCTTCATCACGGTCTGTTCCAGTTCCTGGCGCATCAACTCACGCTCGGGCGTGTCGTTGTCGCGCAAGCGGACCCCACTGTCGAACTGCTCGGCGTCGCCGATCTCGATGTCGTCGGTGGGGGGGCGCCGGTTGTGTGCTGCCAGGTAGTTTTTTGCGGTATTCACTGCGATCCGATGCAACCAGGTATAGAACTGGGCGTCGCCACGGAAATTCCCGAGCGCACGGTAAGCGCGCACGAAAGTGTCCTGGGCCACGTCCTGACATTCACTCCAGTCGGCGATGTAGCGCCCGATCAACGCGATGATCCGATGCTGGTACTTGCGTACCAACACATCGAACGCCGCGCTTTCGCCGCGCTGCACACGCCGGACCAGTTCCAGGTCCAGCTCCTGCGGTGTTTCAACCTCGGCCATAACGGGCCGCACTCCTGTCAGCCCAACCGACGTCGGGCAATAAGACCGCTGTTCGCGGCAAAAGTTCAGCACCCTGTCCCAGCGGCACCGCACCAGCTTTTAACTCCCGTTCGGCTAACCTCCAGGGGCGCTGACCAGATAAGCCCAACACAATTCCAGACATTGGGATTTGACGGCAGGGAAACAACCTCTGGATCATAGCGGTCTTCTCCATACACAACCGGATGGAACGTCCCATGCTCTCAGGCTTCGACGGGCTCCGCTTCAATCATTGGCAAACCGAGCTGCGCGAGGATGGCGTGGCAGTGCTCAGCCTCGACCGCAAGGACAGCCCGGTCAATGCCATGTCGCAGGACGTGCTGCTGGAACTGGGCGACATCGTCGAGCGCCTGGCCATCGACCCGCCCAAGGGCGTGGTGGTGCGCTCGACCAAGGCAGCCGGCTTCATCGCTGGCGCCGACCTGAAGGAATTCCAGGAGTTCGACCGCCGCGGCACCGTCAATGACGCCATCCGCCGTGGCCAGAGCGTCTACCAGAAGCTGGCCGAACTGCCCTGCCCGACCGTCGCCGCGATCCACGGCCACTGCCTGGGCGGCGGCACCGAGCTGGCGCTGGCCTGCCGTTACCGCGTGGCCTCCAACGATCAATCCACCCGTATCGGCCTGCCCGAGACCCAGTTGGGCATCTTCCCGGGCTGGGGCGGCAGTGCACGCCTGCCACAGCTGGTCGGTGCGCCGGCGGCGATGGACATGATGCTGACCGGCCGCACCCTGTCGGCCTCGGCCGCGCGTGCTATCGGCCTGGTCGACAAGGTCGCCGCCCCGGCGGTGCTGGTCGATGCGGCGGTCGCCTTGCTGCAGACCGGCGTGACCCGCCCGTTCAAGCAGCGTGCGACTGCCTGGGCCACCAATACCTTCCTGGCCCGCAAGATCCTCGCCCCGCAGATGGCCAAGCAGGTCGCACGCAAGGCCAAGAAGGACCAGTACCCGGCGCCCTACGCGCTGATCAGCACCTGGGAGCGCACCGGCGGCAGCCCGATCCAGAAGCGCCTGGACGCCGAGCGCCGCGCCGTGGTCAAGCTGGCCAGCAGCCCGACCGCGCGCAACCTGATCCGCATCTTCTTCCTGACCGAACGGCTCAAGGGCTTGGGCGGCAAGGACTCGGGCATCAAGCACGTGCACGTGGTCGGTGCCGGCGTGATGGGCGGCGATATTGCGGCCTGGGCGGCCTACAAGGGCTTCAACGTGACCCTGCAGGACCGCGAGCAGCGTTTCATCGACCCGGCCATGACCCGCGCGCAGGTGCTGTTCGACAAGAAGGTGCGCGATGAGAGCAAACGCCCGGAAGTGGCCGCACGACTGAAGGCCGATCTGGCCGGTGACGGCGTGGCGCAGGCTGACCTGGTCATCGAAGCCATCATCGAGAATCCGGAAGCCAAGCGTGCGCTGTACCAGACGCTGGAGCCGAAGATGAAGGCCGATGCGCTGCTGACCACCAACACCTCCTCGATCCCGCTGGTCGAGCTGCGCGACCACATCCAGCGCCCGGCGCAGTTTGCCGGCCTGCATTACTTCAACCCGGTCGCGCAGATGCCGTTGGTGGAGATCATCCACCACGACGGCATGGCGCCGGAGACCGAGAAGCGTCTGGCGGCGTTCTGCAAGGCGCTGGGCAAGTTCCCGGTGCCGGTGGCCGGCACGCCCGGCTTCCTGGTCAACCGCGTGCTGTTCCCGTACATGCTGGAAGCCGCCACCGCGTATGCCGAAGGCATCCCCGGCCCGGTGATCGACAAGGTGGCGGTCAAGTTCGGCATGCCGATGGGCCCGATCGAGCTGCTGGATACGGTTGGCCTGGACGTGGCCGCTGGCGTGGGCAAGGAGTTGGCCCCCTTCCTCGGCCTGCAGATCCCGGCCGCACTGGCGACCGTCGAGCCGAACAAGCGCGGCAAGAAGGACGGCCAGGGCATCTACAAGTGGGAGAACGGTCGCGCGGTGAAGCCAGAAGTGGCCAAGGACTACCAGCCACCGTCGGACCTGGAAGACCGCCTGATCCTGCCGTTGCTCAACGAAGCCGTGGCCTGCCTGCACGACGGCGTGGTCGCCGATGCCGACCTGCTTGATGCAGGGGTGATCTTCGGCACCGGTTTCGCCCCGTTCCGTGGCGGCCCGATCCAGCATATCCGTGCCACCGGTGTGGATGTCCTGGTCGAGAAGCTGAAGACCTTGCAGGCACGCCATGGCGACCGCTTCGCACCGCGCAATGGCTGGGAGATGCCAGAACTACGTGAGCCGGTGGTTTGAGTTCCTGCCGGTTGATTGAATGAAAAACGGAGCCGAAAGGCTCCGTTTTTCGTTCAATCTGTAGTGCCGAGCCATGCTCGGCAATGGCCTTGCCAGCAATAGTCCTCTTGTGGGAGCGGTGTAAGCCGCGAAACCACAGATCAATCAGATTGTTGCCATTCCAGTAACTTCAACGATGCCAGCTTCGCGGCTTACGCCGCTCCCACAAGCAACAACAAAGGCCGATGGATCACCGGGAAAGCCTCTGCCGAGCATGGCTCGGCACTACGCTTCAGCGGTGCACATGCCCATGATGGCCTTGATCATCCGGCCCATGCGCATGACCTTCATGATCATGATCATGGCCGTGGTCACCGCCAGTCGCCTTCTTGTCGGCGCAATCATCACCACAGTGATCCGCTTCAACCTGCACCGTCACATGATCGATATCAAACCGCTCATGCAGCAGGTCCGCCAGCTGTCGTCGCAGTACATCCGGCGCCTGGCCATCCTGCATCACCACGTGCACGGTCAACGCCGGCGTGCTCGATGCCAGCGCCCATACATGCAGATCATGGATACCAGCGACACCGGCATGGCCACGTAGCGCCGCCTCGATATCGGCCAGCACCACGCCCTTGGGCACACCTTCCAGCAACACGTTGATCGCATCGCGCAGCAGCACCCAGGTGCGCGGCAGCACCCACAGGCCGATCAGCACGGCCAGGATCGGATCCACCAGGGTCCAACCGGTGAAGTGGATGATCAGGCCGCCGGCAATAACAGCCACCGAACCGAGCATGTCACTCCAAACTTCCAGGTAAGCACCCTTGACGTTCAAGCTCTCGCCGCTACCAGCACTGAGCAGGCGCATCGCGATCAGGTTCACCACCAGCCCAAACGCAGCCACCCACATCATGCCGGTGGAGGCGATGTCCTGCGGCTGCTGGAAGCGCTGCACGGCCTCGAACAGGATGTAGACGCCGACGCCGAACAGCAGCAGGCCATTGGCAACCGCGCCCAAGGCCTCCAACCGCGCATAACCGTAGGTGCGCTTGGCATCGGGCGGACGCCGGCTCAGGCGAACGGCGGTCAAGGCGATCATCAGGCCGATCGCATCGGTGGCCATGTGCGCGGCGTCGGACAACAGCGCCAGGCTGTTGGTCCAGAACGCACCAATGACTTCCACCACCAGATAGGCGGTGGTCAGGCCCAGCGCCCACCATAGTGGTTTCTCGTGGCGGATTTCGCTGGGCAGATGGTTGTGGTCGTGACTCATGGCTGGCTCCTCATAGCGGGGCCAGCTTAGTAAGCCAGTGGCGGCGGAGACTATTACATCGCCGCCGCCCGGTTCAGTGATCAGCGTGGGCCGAGCACCGTCTGCATGTCATCGCCCTGCGGCATGCCCGAACGCATCTGCACCGTGCCGTCGGCATCCTTGAACAGGATGCCCGGCGTGCCCTGGAAGCCCAGATCCAGCATCAAGGCTTCGTTGGCACGCAGCTTGGCCTGCACTGCCGCCGGCACCGTCGCCAGCGGCTTGATGCCGCCCTTGGCGAAGTCGCGCTCGTTCTGGATCAGCGCCTGCTCCGGCGAGGCTGCGCCGAGGATGGCAGCGGCCTTGTTGGCACTGTCCTCGCGGATCACGCCGACCAGGATCTGCCGGATCTGCACCTTGCCTGCGGCCACCCACGGCTGCGCCGCTTCCCAGAAGCGGTTGCAGTACGGGCAATTCGGGTCGCTGAAGGAATAGATGACACGCGGCGCATCGGCCTTGCCATCACGCACCCAATGGCTGGCTTCCACCTTGGCCCAGGCCTGTTGGCCCATCGGCCCGGACACCAGCTCCTTGAGCTTGGCGGCGCTGACATCCTCACCCTTGGCGTTGACCAGGGTGCCAACCACCGCGTACTCACCATCCTTGGACACATACACGCCCAGCGGACGCTGGCCAGCGACGCCGGCATAGCCGGTCAGTCCAACCGGCGTTTCGAACGTGCCCATGAACTCCACGCCCTGCGAACGCAGGGTCTTCACTACCGCCGGCTCATTGGCCGCAGCCGGCTTTGCCGCAGTCGCCGCCGGGGCACTGGCAGTCTGTGCGCAGGCCAGCGGCGTCAGCGTCATGGCGGACAACAACAGCAACATCGAACGGGAATGCATCATCGTGTGTCTCTTTCAGGAAAGGAGTTATTGCATTTCGCGCAGGCGCGCTTCCAGCGTGGCGCGCGACAGCTCGCCCATGTGCACATTGCGCAGCCGCCCATCGGCGCCGAAGAACAACGTTGTCGGCAATGCGCGCGCACCGGTCTGCTGCATCACCTGCGATTCGGCATCCAGCAGCACATTGCCCAACTGCATGTTCTCGGCACGCAGATAGTCGGCGACCTCATCGCGGGTTTCGCCCTGATTGGCGAATACGAACTGCACCCGCGGGTGCGCCTGCTGCGCCTGCGCCAGCACCGGCATCTCGCGTCGGCACGGTCCGCACCAGGTCGCCCAAAGATTGATCACGGTTGGCTTGCCGGCAAAGGCTGCCAAAGGTGCAGGCTTGCCCAGCATGTCAACCAGCACTGCGTCCGGCAACGGAATGGACGAGCGCTGCACTGCAAACAACGCCATGCCACCGATTGCCCAGAATGCCGCACCCGCAGCCAAACCCAGCAACACCGGCTTGCGCAGGATGCGTTGTCGCGTCTTCCACATTGCATAGGCCGCCGCGACCAGCAGGCCCGCCCAGATCGAATAGCCACCATCGCCCAGACGAATGATGGACAGCGGCTGCGGCAGGTAGTCGCCAGCGTGCAGCGCCACGTGACCCAGACGTGCACCCAGCAAGCCCAGCAGAAACGCATCCAGCACCACCGCACCGGCACGGCTGCGCATTCCATCGGCAGCAGGTGCCAATGCGCGCGCGAAGAACCAGCCAATCGCCAGCGCCAACAGGGCAACCAGCGCCATCAACGGAAACGGGCCGGCGCTGATCATTGCGCCATTCCGATAGGGGTGCCCAACACAAGTGAACTTGAACAAACAGTGAATCCAACCATCAACACAACGTCCTCAAAAACCTGTTGTTGCTGCCGATAATAGTCGGCTGCCTCTTGGCACTTTACCGGTCGTACGCATGAACATCGTCCCCGCACCACCCCCAGACACCGACAGCAGCGCGCTCGCAGATGCCTGGAAACACAGCCTCGATGCCGCTGGCACCGATGCGAGCCAGATTCTCGCGAGCCTGGCCGACGCGCATGCCGCTGAACTGGCCGCGCATTTTTACAAGGTCATGATGAACGACGCGCGTGCCTCACGCTCGATGTCACATGACCAGGTCCGGGTACGACTGCAGCCGGCCATGCAGCGTTGGGTCAGGGACCTGCTGCGCGCAACGCCCGACAACGTCGAGCAGCTGATTGCCAACCAGCGCGTCATCGGCGATGTGCATGCACGCGTGGGCATACCGGTAGACCTGGTTACCCGTGGCACCCGCGTGCTGAAGCAACGCCTGTTCCAGCTGATCGGCGCGCAGGCCGGACACGGCGAGGCTGCACATGCGGCCATTGCCAGCCTCACCGCATCGTTCGACATCGCGCTGGAGGGTATGACACTGGCCTATTCCAACGCACGGGAACGTTCCTCACGCACGGATGCCGCCTACCGGCTGTTCTCGCTGGTGCAGAACGTCAGCACCGAGCGCGAACGCCAGCGTGCATTGCTGCTGGATTGGGAGAACACCCTCCTGTACGCGCTGGCGGCGCAGGGCGACCTGGGCAGTTTCCAGACCCTGGCGCGTTCGGAGTTCGGCCTCTGGTTCAACCACAAAGGCATTCCGAGTTTTGGCGAGAGCTCCGAAACCCGCCAGATCAGCGGTTTGATCCATGACGTCGACCAGCTGCTGCAGCACACCCTGCAGCACGACAGCGACCCTGCCGCGCGTACCGCGCAGCTGCAGGATGTGCGCTCCAAGGTCAGCCAGATCCGTACCTTGCTTGGCATGTTGTTCGAGCGCATCGGCGAACTGGATGCCGGTTGCGATGCCTTGACCAACCTGCTCAACCGCCGCTTCCTGCCCACCGTGCTGCGCCGCGAAATCGAGCTTGCGGAAAAGTCCGGCGACAGCTTCGCCGTGCTGCTGTTGGACCTGGATCACTTCAAGGCCATCAACGACGAGCATGGCCACGAAGCCGGAGATCGCGCCCTGCAACACGTCGCCGGCATCCTCAGCCAGTTCACCCGTGGCAGCGACTACGTATTCCGCTACGGCGGCGAGGAATTCGTGGTCGTGTTGGTGGCGGTGGAAGAACGTCAGGCCATGGTGATCGCCGAAGGCCTGTGCCGGCGCCTGGTCGATACGCCGGTCACCCTCGCAGACGGCCAGCTCCTGCCCATCAGCGCCAGCATCGGTGTCGCCCTGTATGACGGCCACCCGGACTACGAGCGGGTAATGGCACGTGCCGACGCCGCCATGTACCAGGCCAAGAAGCAGGGCCGCAATCGCGTTGTACTGGGCAGCGACGCCTTGCCCACCGCACCGGGCCGTAGCGCGCTGCGCCGCGATTGAGCAGCAGGCAGCACCAACCGATAGCACATGCTGCCGGTGCAGCGAACGCATAGGCTGCAGGCGGGTGCAAACGGTCACCCGCCTCTGGAAGCCTGCAATGCCCATCCTCCGCGTCCTGCTCATCCTGCTGCTGTGCAGTGCCCTGCCCGCCCTGGATGCCAATGCCCGCGAGGTGCCGCAGCCAGCGGCGCATGTGCAGGCCGATGGCCCCTATGTGTTCCGCGACGGCAAGCGATTGCATGCACAATGGATCTGCGACGACCGGGTGGTCTCGCGAAAGGTGAAAGCAAGGCGCGATATCACCCGTGCGATCGCACCGGAGTGCGGCTATCCACATCCACTGGATATCGCAGCGCTCGCCACGCCAGCGGCTGCAACACTACCCGCGGTGCCGCGCATCGTTGCCGTCTCCGACATCCATGGCCAGTACGACCTGCTGCGCCGCTTGCTGCGTGCCAACGGCGTGATCGACAGCGACGACAACTGGACATTGGGCCGGGACACGCTGGTCATCGCCGGCGACGTATTCGACCGTGGTCCACAGGTCACCGAGGCCTTCTGGTTGCTCTACAGCCTACAGCAACAGGCCGCGCAGGCTGGCGGTGCAGTGCACTTCGTGCTCGGCAACCATGAAACGATGGTGTTGTACGACGACCTGCGTTACGTCAATCCCAAGTACCTGCGCAGCGCCCAGCTGCTCGGCCGCAGCTATCCGCAACTGTATGGCAGCGATTCGGTGATCGGGCAGTGGCTGCGCACGCGCCCGGTGCTGCTGCGCATCGGCGATACCTTGTTCCTGCATGGCGGCGTTTCGCCCGACGCACTGCAACTCGCGCTCGATCCAGCGACCACCAATGCCGCGTACCAGGCCTCGCTGGGCCGACCCAAGGCCGAGGTCAAGGCCGATCCAATCACCGCACCGCTGTACGACGGCAAGACCAGCCCGATCTGGTACCGCGGCTACTTCAATGGCCAGCTGGATACTCCTGGCGTGCAGACCGTGCTTGACCAGCTCGGGCTCAAGCGCATCGTGGTCGGCCACACCTCGATGCCGCACGTGAGCAGTTTCCACGGTGATCGCATCATCGCCATCGACAGCAGCATCAAGGACGGTCAGAACGGCGAGTTGCTGTTCATCGAGGATGGCACGCTCAGTCGTGGGCTGCTGGATGGCAGCCGGGTTCCGCTGGAGATCGGGCGCATAGGAACGGAGAACTGAACCTCTCGCAATCAGATGCTCACCATTTATGACAATAGGTTTCATCCCAAATTCACGTAGTCATAACCTGATTTCAACGATGGTAAATAGGCAGGTCTCACGCAGCCTGAGGGGGCAGTCAGCGTGTCGCCACGCAAGCGATAGGTGAATCGCGGCGGGGATGTGTTCCGGCCGTGAGTGACGTTTTCTTCTCCACGGAACAGGCGATGAAACCACTGACGCTGGCCACACTGTTGCCACTTGCGCTACTGCCCGGCGCAGCAGGCGCGCAGGACTCCGTTTCCGCTTTACGGGCGGAGATCGCGCAGGCGCAGCAGCATCTGCAAACGCTCAACGCGCGGTTGGATGCACTGGAGCAGGGACAGGCAAGTCCCACCCCAAAACCTCCACCACTTCCACCGCCGCAAACCACGACATCCCCCTTGGACGCGGCAGTCCCTGGCACCGCCAAGACGACCGCCGCACAAAGCATACTGCCGGCGCGTGACTCGGTCGCAGACCCTTCCACCGCCGCCTCACGCCTGGACAACGCGCCGTCACCGACCGACCCGGAACTGAAAGGATTCATCGCAATCCCGGGCACCGAGACAATGATCCGGCTCGGTGGCTACGCAAAACTCGACGCTATTGCAGACCGGCGAGCCGCCGGTGACACCGAACAGTTCATCACCTCGTCGATTCCGGTCGACAGCCCGCACCGCGATGTCTCGCACTTCGGCATGCATGCCAAGCAGACCCGTTTCAGCTTCGAGGCACGGCGCCCGACCACACACGGCAAGCTGCGCTTCTACCTTGAGAACGATTTCTTCGGCAGCAGCGACAGTTACCAGTTCCGCCTGCGCCACGCCTATGGCCAGCTGGGCAATACCTATGCCGGCTACGGCTACTCCACCTTCATGGATGCCGACTCGCTACCGGACACCCTGGACTTTGCCGGCCCCGGCGCGGCCGGCTACCTGCTGGTGGCAGGCATCCACCACAGCTTCGCGCTGGGCAAGGGCAACAGCCTGACCGTGGCGGCTGAAAACCCCGATTCGCAGCTCGCCAACACCGGCGACAACGACAGCACGACCGAGCACCTGCCCGACATCAGCCTGGTCGCGCGCATGGAGCGTGATTGGGGCCACCTGCAGCTGGGCGCGGTGCTGCGCAGCCTTGGCTACGACGGCGATGGCCGCAGCGACCGCACCGTCGGCGGCGGCCTGCAGCTGAGTGGTTCCTACGCGGTAGCCGAGCGTGACCTGCTGCTGTTCGGGCTGATTGGCGGCAAGGGCATCAGCCGCTATACCGCCGACCTCACCGGCTCCAATCTCGATGCCGCCCTCGATACCGACGGCCGGCTCAAGGCGCTGCCTCTGCGTGGCGGCTTCTTCGGCTACACCCACTACTGGTCGGACCTGTGGCGCTCCAACCTGATCTACGGGCAACTGCAGATCGATAGCGCCGATGCCTTGGCCAGCGATGCATTCCGGCGCAGCCGCTACGCGGCATTGAACCTGCTGTGGAGCCCTGCACCGTCCTGGACCATGGGCATGGAACTGCTCTACGGCCAGCAGCAACTGCAGGACGGCCGCGATGCGGACACCCTGCGCCTGCAGGGCAGCCTGCAATACAACTTCATCAAGTAACAGGCAGCCGATGACCGCACCTCAGGTGCGGCGGGCCACCCAACGATTCACGCAATGTCCTTCCCATCGAATTACCCGGCATTGCCGGTGAGAGGAGATAGTCATGGCAGGTCAGAAGAAAATCGGGGTCGTTGGCGCGACCTTCCTGGTGGCAGGCAACATGATGGGCTCAGGCGTCTTCCTGCTGCCTTCCAGCCTGGCCAAGATCGGCACCGCCTCGATCTGGGGCTGGCTGATCACCACCGCCGGTGCACTGTTGCTGGCCTTCGTGTTCGCCAAACTCGGCAAGCTGGCACCAAAAGCAGGCGGCCCTTACGCCTATGCACGTGATTGGTTCGGCCCCTACATGGGCTTCCAGACCAATACCATCTACTGGTTCGCCAACTGGATCGGCAATGTCGCCATCCCGATCGCGGCGGTCGGCTACTTCAGCTACTTCTTCCCTGTCCTGTCCGATCCGGTGCCGCGCTGTGTCGCGGTGCTGCTGCTGGTGTGGGCACTGAGCTTCGCCAACGTGATCGGCCCGTCCTTCGTCAGCCGCGTGCAGACGGTAACCACCAGTTTCGCGCTGGTGCCGATTCTGGGCATCGCCATCTTCGGCTGGTTCTACTTCGACCCGGCCATTTTCAAGGGGGCTTACAACGTCTCCGGCCAATCCAACTTCGGCGCGGTATCCAGCGCGGCGGCGCTGACGTTGTGGGCGTTCATTGGGGTTGAATCCGCATCTGTGACTGCAGGTGTGGTCGAGAACCCGGAGAAGAACGTTGCCCGCGCCACCCTGGCCGGCGTGTTCCTCGCGGCCATCGCCTACATCGCCAGCTCGTCGGTGATCATGGGCATGGTCCCCAACGCCGACCTGCAGGTCTCCGACGCGCCGTTCGCGCTGGCCGCAGCAAGCGCGGTTGGCGGCTGGGGCGGCGCGCTGGTCAGCCTGTGCGCCTTCGTCGGCGCAGCCGGCTCGCTCGGCGGCTGGATCCTGTTGACTGCGCAGAGTGCCAAGGCCGCCTCGGACGATGGCTTGTTCCCCAGCATTTTCAGCAAGACCAACAAAGACGAAGTACCAGTCAAGGGCGTGCTCATCGTTGCCATCCTGATGACACTGGCGGTACTGGTCACGTCCACCTCGGCAACCGCATCCGCGCAGTTCGACGTGATCACCTCGGCGGCGGTGGTGCTGACCCTGCTGCCCTACATCTATTCCTGCGTGGCCTGCTACTTCGTGGTGGAACGCTCGCATACGCTGGCCCATACCGGCGCCTTCTGGGTGCTGACCAGCATCACCGTCGTCTACTGCCTGTGGGCCATCTACGGCTCGTCCGGCAGCATCGTGCAGTACGCCTTCCTGTTCGTACTGTTCATCACCGTGTTCTATCCGTTCTTCAGCGAAGAGCGCCGCAAGCAGCGCCTGGCCCAATTCACTCCGAATGGCACCGCCCGTGCCAGCACGAACTGATCCCCCGCTCGGTAGATAGGAAAACATCATGTACTTCAAATCACTGGACTACCCGATCGTCATCATCGATGCCGATTACGAATCGCCACGTATCGCCGGCATCCTGATCCGCGCCCTGGCCGAGGAACTGCGCAAGAGCGACCAGCGCGTGCTCACAGGCCTGAACCTGGATGACGCCCGCGCCGGCGCACGCACCTACGTGGCTGCATCGGCGGTATTGATCTCCATCGACGGCACCGAGGACGATGACGACCAGTTCCAGCGCCTGCTCGCCTTCCTGCGCGAGCAGAGCCAGCGTCGCGCCGACCTGCCGGTATTCCTCTACGGCGAACGCCGCACCATCGAGAAGATACCGAGCAAGCTGCTCAAGTTCGTGCACGGCTACATCTTCCTGTTCGAGGACACCAAGAGCTTCATCGCCCGGCAGGTGATGCGCGCCGCCGACGACTACATGGCGAAACTGCTGCCGCCGTTCTTCAAGGCATTGATCCACCATTCGGCACAGTCCAACTACTCCTGGCATACGCCCGGGCATGCGGGCGGCGTAGCCTTCACCAAGTCGCCAGTAGGCCGTGCACTGCACCAGTTCTACGGCGAGAACACCTTGCGCAGCGATCTGTCGATCTCGGTGCCGGAGCTCGGCTCGCTGCTCGACCACACCGGCCCGATCCGTGACGCCGAAGCCGAGGCCGCGCGCAACTTCGGCGCCGACCACACCTTCTTCGTCACCAATGGCACCTCCACTGCCAACAAGATCGTCTGGCATGGCACGGTGGCGCGTGGCGACATCGTGTTCGTCGACCGCAACTGTCACAAGTCGCTGCTGCACTCGCTGATCATGACCGGTGGCATCCCGGTGTACTTCACCCCGAGCCGGAACGCCCACGGCATCATTGGCCCGATCAGCCTGGACCAGTTCTCCGGTGAGGCCCTGCAGAAGATGATCCAGGCCAATCCTTTGGCCAGCAAGGCGGCCAAGCCCGGTGCCAAGCCGCGTATCGCGGTGGTGACCAACTCCACGTATGACGGGCTCTGTTACAACGCCGAGAAGATTGCCGACAACCTCGGCACAGCGGTGGACTTCCTGCACTTCGATGAAGCCTGGTACGCCTATGCCGCGTTCCACCCCTTCTATGAGAACCACTACGGCATGGCCAAGGGCAAGCCGCGCGAGCAGGACGCGATCATCTTCACCACCCACTCCACGCACAAGCTGCTGGCCGCATTCTCGCAGGCATCGATGATCCATGTGCGCAATGCGGCAACACGCGAACTGGATGCCGAACGCTTCAACGAATCCTTCATGATGCACACCTCCACCAGCCCGCATTACGGCATCATCGCCTCCTGCGATGTCGCCTCCAAGATGATGGAAGGTGATGCCGGCAAATCGCTGGTGCAGGAAATGCACAATGAAGCCGTCGCCTTCCGCCGCGCGATGCTGCATGTCAGTGAGGACCTGGGCCGCGATGACTGGTGGTTCAAGGTCTGGCAGCCCGATGGCATTGAGCGCACCCTGGCCAAGGGCGACAGCAGCAAGCCGATGGTCACTTCGCGCCCGGATTGGTATCTGCGCCCGGATGCGCACTGGCACGGCTTCGACAATCTCGCCGATGACTATGTATTGATCGATCCGATCAAGGTCACCCTGCTGACGCCCGGGCTGTCGATGGACGGCGAGATGGGCAAGCTGGGCATTCCGGCAGCGGTGCTGAGCAAGTTCCTGTGGTCACGCGGCATCACCGTGGAGAAGACCAACCTGTACTCGGTACTGTTCCTGTTCTCGATGGGCATCACCAAGGGCAAATGGAGCACGCTGGTCACCGAGCTGCTGGCGTTCAAGGACCTGTACGACGCCAATGCACCGCTGAGCCAGTCATTGCCCAGCCTGCTGGAAGACAATGCCGCCGCCTACGCTGGCTGGGGTCTGCGCGACCTCTGCACAGCCTTGCACGAGTTCAACCGCGAGTTCCGCGTTGCAGAGGTGATGCGCGAGATGTACGTGGAGCTGCCGGAGCCGGTGATCACGCCGGCCGAAGCCTATAACCACTTGGTGCGTGGCGAGATCGAACGGGTGGACATCGACCAGCTCAGCGGCCGCGTCGCTGGCACCATGCTGGTGCCCTACCCGCCGGGCATCCCGACCATCATGCCGGGCGAACGTTTTGGCGCCAGCGATGAACCGATCATCCAGTCGCTGCGCATCGCCCGTGAACAGAACGCCCGCTTCCCCGGGTTTGAATCGGATGTGCATGGCTTGATCATCGACAACAGCGGGGATAAGCCGAGTTATCGAGTGGAGGTTTTGAAGATTTGACCCCGAAGCAAAAGCAATACATGTCTTCCCTTCTCCCGCTTGCGGGAGAAGGTGCCCCACAGGGGCGGATGAGGGGAGCTTTTTTGGCTTCTAGCTTCTAGCTTCTAGCTTCTAGGTCTTGGCTATGGACTCTGCTCTGCATCTGTTCTGGATCCGCTTTGCTGAAAACCTGCTCCACGTGCTTTCAAAGCGCCCTCACCCCAACCCCTCTCCCGTAAACGGGAGAGGGGCTTTTCAAGCCTAGCTCCCTTTACATCCCGGACCGCCCTCCCCTTCGCATAGCCAGATGACCAGCACCCGCCAGGAACAACGTGTATTGAAACTCTCCATCGCGGCGACCGTCATGGTCGCTGCGATCGGCTTCTTTGGCGGCATGATCGCGCGCTCACAAGCGATCCTGTTCGATGGCATCTACAGCCTGGTCGATGTGGCGCTGACACTGGTCGCACTTGCGGTGCTGCGCTTGATGGCCCGCGAACAGAGCCCGCGCTTCCAATACGGTTTCTGGCATCTGGAGCCCATGGTCGAAGCGCTGGGCGGTGCAATCCTCAGCCTGGCCTGCATCTACGCGTTGGCCAATGCAGTGATCGGCTTCAGCGACGGCGGCCACGAAACACGCCTGGGTCCCGGTCTGCTCTGGGCCGGCCTGCTGGCAGTGGTGGATCTGGCGATGGCGGTGTGGATCAGCCGTCACGCACGGCGACTGCAATCCGGTTTGCTGCGCCTGGACGCACGCGCCTGGCTGCTGACCGGATTGATGAGCCTTGCCGTGGTTCTGTCCTTCGTCATCGCCCTCGCACTGCGCGGTGGCGACCACGAACAATGGATTCCCTACCTCGACCCTTTGGTGCTCGCCTGTATCGCCTTGGCGACGCTACCTGTACCCCTGCTTGGGGCATGGAAAGCCGCACGCGAAGTCCTGCAGGTCGCGCCAAGCGAACTGGACCAACTCGTGCAACAGGTGATGCAGGCGTTCGTCGCCAAGCACCAGTTTGAAGGCTTCACCAGCCACGTCGCCAAGATCGGGCGCATGCAGTTCGTCGAGATCCATATCCTGACCAGACCCGACACCCAGCTCGGCAGCATCGGTGATGTCGACCGCCTGCGCGATGAGATCGCATCGCAGCTGGATTCACGCTCGGGGCGCTTCTGGCTGACCATCGACTTCACTTCCGACCCGGCCTGGACATGAGCTCACCCACCCCGAAGAAGATGGGCCTGACCATGGCGACCATGCTGGTTGCCGGCAACATGATCGGTACCGGTGTATTCCTGCTACCGGCCAATCTGGCCACCGTCGGCAGCATCTCCTCGGTGGGCTGGCTGATCGCCACCGCTGGCGCCATCGCGCTGGGGCTGGTGTTCGCCCGCCTGTCACAACTCGATCCGCAGCCCGGCGGCCCTTACGCCTATGCACGCGATGCCTTCGGCAACTACATCGGCTTCGTCAGCAACTACGCCTATTGGTTCGGCAACTGTATCGGCAACGTCGCAATCGCCCTGGTGGTGACCGGCTACCTGAGCCATCTCTGGCCCTGGCTGCAGGATGTCTACCCGCGCCTTGGCTTCACCCTGGCGGTGATCTGGCTGCTTAGCCTGGCCAACGCACGCGGCGCCCGCTGGGTCGGCGCGCTGGAGACCGGCACCTTGCTGCTGGCATTGATCCCGATACTGGGCATCGCCATCTTTGGCTGGTGGTGGTTCGATCCGGCATTATTCAGTGCCGGCTGGAACGTCAGCGGTATGGAAGACAGCGCCGCCATCTCGCGCAGCGCGTCCATCGCGCTATGGGCCTTCATGGGTGTGGAGAGCGCGGCGGTATCGGCCGATGTCATCGACAACCCCAAGCGCAATATTCCGCTCGCCACCCTGCTCGGGCTGGCGCTGGCAGCGGTCATTTACATCAGCTGCTCGCTGGTGATCATGGGCATGGTGCCGATGGCGCAGCTGCGCGATTCCTCCGCGCCGTTCGCCGATGTCGCGCAGTTGATGATCGGCCCCTGGGGTGTACTGGTCATCGCACTGTGCGCGATCCTCAAATCGGCTGGCGCACTTGGCGGCTGGATGCTGCTGGTCGGGCAATCGGCCAAGGCGGCAGCCGAGGACGGTCTGTTCCCGAAGCTGTTCTGCAAGCTCAACAAACACGGCATGCCCGGCACCGGCTTGATGATCGTTGCAGTGCTGATGAGCGCACTGCTGCTGGCCACTTCCTCACCCACCCTGGCCCGCCAGTTCGATCAACTCACCAATATCGCCGTATTGCTGACCATCATTCCCTACCTGTTCTCCGCCGGCGCGCTGATCTGCAGCACGCTCGAGCGCGGCGAGCAAGGCTGGATGCGCGCCGCCTGCCTGGTTACCGCTGCCGCAGCGGTCGCCTACTGCCTGTACGCACTGCTGGGTGCAGATGCCGAGCTGCTGGCGTATGCCACAGTGGCGATACTGTTCAGTGCGGCACTGTATCCATTCTTCCGCCAGCGAATGCTGGAGACCGGCAAAGAGCGCAAAGCCGGCCGTGCATAGCACGTGACGTCGGTACCGCGAATACGGCGGAGAAGTAGCCATCAATGCCAGGTCGGAACACCTGAAGCTGACGATGCGCAGGAACGACAGGCAACAGCTTCGACCCCAGCCCACAGGGTCATGGTCCGGCTATGTCGGCAATACCGCGATATCCGCCCGGCGACCATGCAACCCGGCAGGCATTGCGTTCCTGCACGCTCGTTGCCAACGATGGGATTGCCACCAGCACCCGCACCGACGATCCGTACCCAATGCTGCAGATGGATCCATGCTTCTTTAGATTGCATCGACCGCTGAGCACCCGAACGCCTCGCGCAAGGCAACAGCCCCTGCGCAACACATATCCACTTCCCACCATGTTGTCCCTGGTGACATTCGCCCCTGTTTACCTCGCTTCGCGCCGACGCAAGTGCCCTCTCAAGCGCACAGAACGGACTGTACCCATCGCAGTCGAAGCATCCGTTCTTTCCTGCATCCAGATACTCGCTTTTCATTCGAACATTCCGCGCAATCAGGCATCGCCTGCGCAGCAAACTGCGTTGCAAACCTTGCCGGGATAATCGCAAACCATGCACACGTGCATCGTTGCCCTTGATGGAAATCAAGCAACTATCCCGCTCGATAACAACTGCAACTTTTCGCTGAAATGTTCCGATTCGCGCATCTCGCAGCAAACTATTGACGTTGACATTGCCGAATGAACATCGTCGCTCCCGCAACGCGTGACAAGCATTGATCAACGTGCGTGGAGTCATCCCGGAAATGGAACGCAAGACTGCATCAACATCCAAACCAACCACCATCGGCAAGCCACTTGCTGCTGATTGCTCGTGGACACCTCCCTGCAGTACAGCGCAGGTCGTCCAACGCCTCACAGACTGCAGGCCTGCACTTCACAGGCAACAGCCGGATGCAGTCAGCCACGCCTTCTTGCGCACAAGGTCGGCGAGCGCGTCTCTGACACATCCAACTGTCCAGGCGAGCATTCCCCTGCTGCAGCGCTTTCGGCAAACAGCGCCGACAGCAAGCAGAGGCGACACCAGCTACGCCAACGTGTAGCAGCGTCCTCGTTCACGGCTGATCGCACGCTTGCCACGACCATTGCGTCGTGCCGCGAGACGACGCAACAACGCCGTGCAGACCCACCTTGAATCGCGGTGCTGACCACGTCCCGGTTGGATTCATCGACTGCGGCAAACGTCGGCAAGCAGGGCACCAGCGCAAACAGACCAATGCACAAACCCACCGCCCCCACCGGTTCCTTGCCTCACCATCGGAGAGAAACGCATGAGGAGATCCACCATCCACCAGCAACGGAGCTCCGGAAGCGGGCTGCGTTGTACCCACCTGTCATTGGCCCTGCTCTCTGCACTGGTAGCAGCACAACCTGCGCTCGCCGAAGATCCGGCTTCCGCCGCAGAAACCACTACCAAGGACCTGGACACAGTGACGGTGCGCTCCACCCACCAGGCCAAGCCGCTGCAGCGCACTCCCATTTCGGTCAGCGTTGTCACCGCCGAGCAACTTGACCGCACCAACATGAGCAGCATCTCCGACCTCCAGTATCTGGCCCCAGGGGTGTCGTTCTCAGCTACTGCAGGGACCGCCAACAGCGGTGGCTTCCAGGTCCGCGGCATCGGTACGCAAGCCTACAGCGTGGCCTCCGAGCAGACCGTTGGCACCGTGGTCGATGACGTCGTGATCGGCATACCCCGTGACCCGGGCGTGGCCGGCTTCAGCGATATCGAGCACATCGAGGTTCTACGTGGCCCGCAGGGTACCTTGTTCGGCAAGAATGCCTCCGCCGGCATTGTCAACATCAGTACGCGCAATCCGGAAATCGGCACCACCGGCGGCTCGGTCTCTTTGTCGATGGGTGAGCGCAACGAACATGTCGCGCGCGTGACCGGCAACCTGGCCGTCTCCGACACGTCTGCGCTGCGCCTTTCCGCGTATTACAAGGACCAGGACGGCGCCACCGCCAATGCCTTCCATGACTGGAATATCGGCGACCAGACTGGACGTGGTGTCCGTGGAAAATGGCTGTGGAAGCCAACCGAACAACTCGACATCCTGGTGGCGGCAGAACGACAGACCCTGTTCAACCGCGCCTTGGGCACGCTTTACAGGCTGGGGACGGACGAGGACTACAACGCCAGCCTCGCCGGCTTCCAGGACATCGGCGGCGACCACTTCACCAGCCAGGCCGACGCCGACGGGTTTGCCTTCCAAGGCGTAACCGGCTTTTCAACGAAAGCCGACCTGCGACTTGCCAACGGTGCTCAGTTGACGTCCATCACCGCCTATCGCGGCTCAACCGTCAACCAGGTGCATGACATGGACCAGACACCGGCGGACTTCCTCAACAAGAACATAACGACGATCCGTGCGCATCAGATCAGCCAGGAGTTCCGCTTGGCAGGGACCGCGCAGGACGAACGACTGGACTATGTCCTTGGCGCCTACTACGCGAATGTCGACAGTACCTACGAGTACTACGCCTATGGCGGCTTCGATTACGACCTTGCGCCGCCCAGCGAGTACTTCTCACTCACCGGACCCAGGCAGCATATCCACGCCGATACCAAGAGCCACGCGCTGTACGCCAATGTGGGTTACAAACTGAGTGATCGCTGGTCGGCCAGTGGCGGATTGCGCTATACGCACGACAAGGTGTTCGCCACCATGACCCCCATCGAGATGCCTACCGCGGAAGGCAAGCCGGTTGTCTATCTGGGCAACTTCCCTCCATCACGGGGCGAAATAAGCAAGGAGAACGTGTCTGGGAAGGTCGCCCTGCAGTTTCAGCAGAACGCCACCTTGATGTGGTACGCCAACGTCGCCACCGGCTACAAGGGCCCCACAATCGACCCGGTCTCGCCCCGCTCCAACAAGATCCAGCCGGAGAAATCCACGGCCTACGAACTCGGCGCGAAGACTCAGTTCTTCGACCGCAGCCTGACCATCAACATCAGCCTGTACAAGGCCGACTACAAGGACTTCCAGGCACAGGTCTACATCCCCGAGACCTTGGGCTGGGCCATGTCAAACGCAGGCGAGATGCGTACCAAGGGCGCAGAACTTGAAGTCAGCTGGCGCCCCACCGCGGACTTTTCGTTGGTCGCCACTGGCGCGGTCACCGATGCCGAGTTCCAGGATTACTTCAACACGTGCCAGGGCAACCAAGATGCACCCTGTCGTCTCATCGACGGCGTGCTGCAAGCCGACCTGACCGGATTCACGCCGGCGTATGTCTCCAAGTACAGCTATTCCCTCAACGGAAACTACTATCACGCCCTCGGCAACGGCCTGGCCGTCAACGCCACTGCCGGCTGGAGCTACAAAAGCCACTTCTACAATACCGCCGCCCAGTCCTCCACCAGAACCCCCGGGTACGGCCTAGCCAATGTATCCATCGGCATCGGTGCCGAAGATGGCCAATGGGAAGTATCGCTGTACGCGCGCAACCTGCTGGACAAGCACTACCGCAGCCTCATTGATTACAGCCCCACCATCAACAACGGTGGAATGATGCAATACCTTTCACCGGACAGCTTCCGCACGGCCGGGGTATCGCTGACCTGGAATTTCTAGGCACTGACTGACACATCGGTGGTTCCAGTGCAGGCGCCCTCCTCTCGTTGCCGGACGCAGGATGCATCCGGTCAACGCGCCTCCACTACAACCTTGCAGCTGGCCTCGATCGGCCAGATAAACGCAAACCGACCGCAGGATCGCCATCCTGTCGGCGACGCCGCCCGACCCGCGCCACGGTCAAGCATTCAGGAAAACGGGTACATCCTCACCGCCAGCACACGCTGGCGGTCGCTTTGCTGCGATCCGCGTCGCGGATATCGCCTCCCAAGCCTCGGCCTCGTCCATCCCCGACACTGCGCCTACAATAGCGGCCCTATGCCGCCGCCCGGCAAAACGAAGTGGACCACGCGTGACCGAGAAGAAGCCCGAACACACCCCGTTGATGAAGCAGTTCTTCGCAGCCAAGTCCGAGTACCCGGACCTATTGCTGTTCTTCCGGATGGGCGATTTCTACGAACTGTTCTATGACGATGCGCGCAAGGCCGCGCGCCTGCTCGACATCACCCTGACCCAGCGTGGCAGTTCCGGCGGCGCACCGATCCCGATGGCCGGCGTGCCGGTGCATGCCTTTGAGGGCTACCTGGCGCGGCTGGTGGCGGTTGGCGAATCGGTGGCGATCTGCGAGCAGATCGGCGACCCCGCGCTGGCCAAGGGCCTGGTCGAGCGCAAGGTGGTGCGCGTGGTCACCCCCGGCACCGTCACCGACGAAGCCCTGCTGGACGAGCGCCGCGATACCTTGCTGATGGCACTGTCGCGCAGCAAGGCCGGTTACGGCCTCGCCTGGGCCGACCTGGCCGGCGGCCGCTTCCTGGTCAACGAAGTCGACACCGATGACGCACTTGAGGCCGAGCTGGCCCGGCTGGAGCCGGCTGAGCTGCTGGTGCCCGACGAAGAAAACTGGCCCGAGTTCCTGCGCCATCGCAATGGCGTGCGCCGTCGCGCGCCGTGGTTGTTCGATGCCGACAGCGGCCGCCGCCACCTGCTGAACTTCTTCAAGCTGCATGACCTCAGTGGCTTCGGCATCGACGACAGGCCGCGCGCCATCGGTGCTGCCGGTGCCCTGCTCGGCTATGTCGAGGAAACCCAGAAGCAGCGCCTGCCGCACCTGACCTCCATCTCGATGGAGAACGCCGGGGAAGCGATCGCGATGAACGCTGCCACCCGCCGCCATCTGGAACTGGATACGCGCGTTGATGGCGACACCCGCAACACCTTGCTCGGTGTGCTCGACAGCACCGTCTCGCCGATGGGCGGACGCCTGCTGCGCCGCTGGCTGCACCGCCCGCTGCGCCTGCGCAACGTGCTGCAGCAACGCCACCACGCGGTCGCCACGCTGATTGATCGCGGCAGCGACGCCGACCTGCGCGACAGCTTCCGCGCGCTTGGCGATATCGAGCGCATCCTGACCCGCATGGCGTTGCGCTCGGCGCGCCCGCGCGACTTTTCCACCCTGCGCGATGGCCTGGGCCTGTTGCCGGCCATCAATGCACAGCTGGACACGCTGGATTCACCGCGCCTGCAACAACTGCGTGCCGAGCTGGGCTCGCACGATGAAAGCGCGCAGCTGCTTGCCAGCGCCATCGCCGAGCAGCCACCGCTGAAGCTGTCCGATGGCGGCGTGATCGCCGAAGGCTACGATGCCGAGCTCGACGAACTGCGCCGCCTGTCCACCCACGCCGACCAGTTCCTGATCGACCTGGAAGCGCGTGAGCGCCAGGCCAGCGGCATCGCCACCTTGAAGGTCGGCTACAACCGCGTGCATGGCTATTACATCGAGATCAGCAAGGGCCAGTCCGACAAGGCCCCGGTGCATTACACCCGCCGCCAGACCCTGACCAATGCCGAGCGCTACATCACCGAGGAGTTGAAGAACTTCGAGGACAAGGTGCTGTCGGCCCGCGAGCGTTCGCTAAGCCGCGAAAAACTGCTGTACGAAGGCCTGCTCGATATCGTCGGCCAGCATCTGGAACCGCTGAAGCGCTGTGCCGGTGCCTTGAGCGAACTGGACGTACTTGCTGCATTCGCCGAACGCGCACAGGCGCTGGACTGGGCGCAGCCGGAACTGCAGGAAGACGCCTGCCTGCGCATCGAACGTGGCCGCCATCCGGTGGTGGAAGCCGTGCGTGATACGCCATTCGAGCCCAACGACCTGGACCTGCACCCGGACCGCCGCATGCTGGTCATCACCGGCCCGAACATGGGCGGTAAGTCGACCTATATGCGGCAGAACGCTTTGATCGTGCTGCTCGCCCATATCGGCAGCTTCGTGCCGGCCAGCCGCGCGGTGATCGGGCCGATCGACCGCATCCTGACCCGCATCGGCGCCGGTGACGATCTGGCCAAGGGCCAGTCCACCTTCATGGTGGAAATGGCCGAGACCAGCTACATCCTGCACCACGCCACCGAGCACTCGCTGGTGTTGATGGATGAGATCGGCCGTGGCACCTCGACTTACGACGGCCTAGCCCTCGCCGATGCGGTCGCGCGCCACCTGGCCTACCAGAACCGTTGCTACACGCTGTTTGCCACCCACTACTTCGAGCTGACCGCCTTGGCCGATGAGAGCCACGAAGGTGGCAACAGCGGCATCGCCAACGTGCACCTGGACGCGGTCGAACACGGCGACACGCTGGTGTTCATGCATGCGGTGAAAGACGGCCCGGCCAATCGCAGCTTTGGTCTGCAGGTCGCGGCCTTGGCTGGCCTGCCCAAGTCCACGGTCGCGCAGGCACGCCGTCGTCTGGCGGAGCTGGAACAGCGTGGCGGCGAGACCCAGAGCGCGGCGATGGCGCCACAAGCATTGGATGCGCCGCAGCAGTTTGGTTTGTTCGCCGCGCCGAGCTCAGCGGCTCTGGATGCGCTGCAGGCGATCGATCCGGATGAGCTGACACCGAAGCAGGCGCTGGAAGCGCTGTACCGGGTGAAGTCGTTGATCTGAGCGCAGCGCCCCTGTAGTGCCGAGCCATGCTCGGCATGAAGCCCTCCTGTAGTGGGGGGGGGGGGGCGGGCGGGGGGGGGGGGGGGGGCCCCCCCCCCCCCGGCCCCCCCCCCCCCCCCCCCCCCCCCCCCCCCCCCCCCCCCACTACGGCTTCTATTCCCTCCCTTTTGCGAAGCAAAGGGGAGGGTTGGGGAGGGGTCGGCTCTTTCCGCCTTTCGAGCAATCCTGGCTTCGCGGCTTACACCGCTCCCACAGGCGCGACCAGCGCATCATCCAGTTGCCCCGCCCGCACCGACGCCGGTCGTTGCAGATGCACAGCGCAGTAGTCGGTGAACACCGGCTTGGCCTCAAGCTCACCCACGCGGATGTAGTAGCTCAGGAACGACGCCATATACAGGTCGGCAACGGTAAAGCTGTCCCCGACCAGATAGCGCTTGCCGGCAACCGCTGCTTCCAGCGTATGCAGCAGATCCTCGGCGGTACCGTAGCCCGCCTCCATCGGCGGCGCCAGGCCACCATGACGACGATCAGTGACGAAGGCTTCCAGCGGCCCGGCCGCAAACAATACCCAGCGGTAGCATTCGCCGCGCTCGGCGCTGCCTACTGGCGGCAACAAGGCCTTCGCTGGTGCCAGATCGGCCAGGTGCAGGCAGATCGCGGCGTTCTCGGTGATTGCCGTTGTCCCCTGCACCAAGGCCGGCACCTTGCCCATCGGGTTGATCGCCAGATACTGCGCCGACTTCATGCTGGTGCCGTACTCCAACATCACCGCGTCGTAGCGCAGACCGGTTTCTTCCAGCATCCAGCGGGTAATGCGTCCGCGCGAATGTGGATGGCTGTAGAAGGTAAGCGTATCGGTCATGTCAGGCACCTGCGTTGTAAGGAGCCGACAGTGTGCGCAGGGGCTACTGACAGCCGCTGTCAGTAGTGATGCATCAGTTGTCCGTCATGCACTGCGCGCGCCAACGCTTCAACAACTGATGACGTTGCGCTGGATAGCGCTGCGCGCTGTCCTCCAGTGCCAGTAATCGATCAGCGCGGAAGTGACGAAAATCACCACGCATTTCGCACCATGCAGCCAACATGCGTACGTCGGCCATGAAGGCCATCGCGAACGGCCAGATCATGCGCTCGCTGACCCTGCCCTCGACGTCGCGGTACTGGATGCGCACGGCATTGCCGTCGCGGATGGCACGGCGCAAGGCCGGCAGCCACGGCTCCGGTGGCACCGCGTGCCAGTGCGGTGCGAACAGCCCGCTGGTTTCGACCTGCAGGCGCAGCGTTTCGGGCAGCACGCCGATGACACGCTGCAATGCGGTGTCGGCCGCAGCGGCGAGTTCCGGGTCGCCATGCGAGGCTACCCAGCGCGCGCCCAGCAGCACCGCTTCGAGTTCTTCGGCGGAGAACATCATCGGTGGCAGCAGGAATCCGGGCCGCAACTGGTAGCCGATACCCGGATCACCGGCGATATCGGCGCCCTGCGCGCGCAAGGCATCGATGTCCCGGTACACGGTGCGCAGGCTCACCTCCAGGCGCTGCGCCAGTTCGGCACCGCGCACCGGCGTGCGGCGCCGCCGCAATTCATCCAGCAGGTGCAGCAATCGGGCAGCGCGTTGGCTCATTGGGGGTTCCGGCACAGGCAGCTGCCCAGCATAACGGCTGACGGCCAGCGCATTGAGCCTGCGGCATCAACAGAGCGCATTTATCCCGGCTAGCTGAGCAATAGGTAAGCCCTATCAGAGCGAGCAGTTCATTTGATTATTCATTTAACGCGTCGGTGGTTACAGTCGGTGCAAGAACTACCCCAACGCCAGCAGGAGCCAGCCATGAGCAATGACACCAAGCCGACCTGTCCGTACCACAGCGCCCCCTCCCCTGAGCAGGCCGCGCAATCGCAGCGTGACACCAGCACCACACCCAAGCAGCAGCATGGCGACGCACCGGTGACGCCGCTGACCACCGCCTTCGGCGCGCCGGTTGTGGACAACCAGAACAGCAAGACCGCAGGCCCGCGCGGCCCCTTGCTGATGGAAGATGTATGGCTGCTTGAAAAGCTCGCCAACCTCAACCGCGAGATCATTCCCGAGCGCCGCATGCATGCCAAGGGCTCAGGCGCATTCGGCACGTTCACCGTCACCCATGACATCAGCAAGTACACCCGTGCCAAGCTGTTCTCGGCCGTGGGCAAGCAGACCGAGATGTTCGCCCGTTTCACCACCGTGGCCGGTGAGCGCGGCGCAGCCGATGCCGAGCGCGACATCCGTGGCTTTGCACTGAAGTTCTACACCGAGGAAGGCAACTGGGACCTGGTCGGCAACAACACGCCGGTGTTCTTCCTGCGTGACCCGCGCAAGTTCGGCGACCTCAACAAGGCGGTCAAGCGCGACCCGCATACCAACCTGCGCAGCGCCCGCAACAACTGGGACTTCTGGACCCTGCTGCCGGAAGCGCTGATGCAGGTGACCGTGGTGATGAGCGACCGCGGCATCCCGCGCAGCTTCCGCCATATGAACGGCTTCGGTTCGCACACCTACAGCTTCACCAATGAGGGCGGCGAGCGCTTCTGGGTGAAGTTCCACTTCGTCACCCAGCAGGGCGTGCAGGCGCTGACCGATGCGCAGGCCGAAGTGTTGGTCGGCAAGGACCGCGAAAGCCACGGCCGCGATCTGTTCCAGGCGATCGAGCGTGGTGAGTTCCCGAAATGGAAGCTGTTCGTGCAGGTCATGCCGGAACTGGAAGCAGAGACCTACCGCATCCATCCGTTCGACCTGACCAAGGTCTGGCCGAAGAGCGATTACCCGCTGATCGAAGTCGGCGAGTTCGAACTCAACCGCAACCCGGTCAACTGGTACCAGGACGTGGAGCAGTCGGCTTTCGCCCCGAGCAACCTGGTACCGGGTATTGGTCCGTCGCCGGACAAGATGCTGCAGGCGCGTCTGTTCGCCTACACCGATGCGCAGCGTTACCGGCTGGGCGTCAACCACCACCAGATCCCGGTCAACGCCGCTCGCTGCCCGGTCTTCAGCAACCACCGCGATGGCGCCATGCGTGTGGACGGCAACTACGGCGGCCTGCCGCATTACGAGCCCAACAGCTACGGCCAATGGCAGGAGCAGCCGCAGTACCGCGAGCCGGCGCTGAAGATCCGCGGCGATGCCGACTTCTGGAACTTCCGCGAAGACGACAACGACTACTTCAGCCAGCCCGGTGCCCTGTTCCGCAGCTACAACGCCGCTCAGCAGCAGCGTCTGTTCGAGAACACCGCACGCGCCCTGGGTGATGCGCCGGACTTCATCAAGCAGCGCCACATCGACAACTGCAACAAGGCCGACCCGGCTTACGGTGCAGGCATCGCCGCCGCCCTGCAGAAGTTGGCTGCGGCAGCCGCTCCGGCCGACCCGTTCGCACCGCCGCCGCACCCAGGCAGCGATTTCCCGACCGCCACCCCGGGCGCCGAGGACATCGAGCTGTAAGCCCGGCCCGCTGGTCCAACGATGAAACAGCACCGCCCGCCCTGCGCGGGCGGTGCTGTTTCTACCCACAACCCAACACGTCGTTGGCCTCTTCACTTACGCACCCTTGCGGGGGTTACCATGCCGCTGGACAACCCACCCTTCAAGGATTCCCCGATGAGCCTGACCGACGATCTCCTCTCCCAATTGCAGGGCGCGCCGCTGCAACAGGTTTCGCAGCAGTTGGGCATCGACAGTCAGCAAGCCTCGGGCGCGATCAGTGCCGCGTTGCCGTTGCTGATGGGCGCACTGGGCAACAACGCGGCCAAGCCGCAGGGCGCCGAAGCCCTGTTTGGCGCGTTGCAGAACAACCACAGCGGCCTGGACATCGGCAGCGTGCTGGGCGCAGTGATGGGCGGCGGCAACAACCCGGCAGCCAACGGCGCAGGCATCCTCGGCCACATCTTCGGCGGCAGCCAGGACCGTGCCGAGACCGGCCTGGCCCAGGCCACCGGCCTGAGCCCGAGCAGCTCCAGCCAGCTGCTGAAGATCCTCGCCCCGATCGTGATGGCCTTCATCGCCCAGCGCATGAGCAGCGGCGGCCAAGCCGACCCCAATGGTCTGGCGCAGATCCTGGGCCAGGAAAAGCAGCAGGTGACGCAGGCTGGCGGTATCGGCGGCGGCCTGCTGGGCAGCGTGCTGGACCAGGACGGCGACGGCCAGTTCGGCGTCAGCGACCTGATCAGGCTGGGCAGCGGTTTGCTCGGTAGCGGCAAGCGCTGAGCCGGTTGAGGTTGATCGAAGACGCCACCGCAAGGTGGCGTTTTTGTTTCGGTAGTGCCGAGCCATGCTCGGCAGAGGCCTTACCGGTAGGGCCCATTGCCGAGCATGGCTC
>NZ_JBSPUF010000027.1:0-20871 GCF_056861425.1 Stenotrophomonas sp. 21LCFQ19
AACCTCGGAGAAGTACGCGAACAGGCGGAGCGGTGGCTGGCCGATTACAACACCGAGATACCTCACGACAGCCTCGGCGGGCTGACGCCCGCCGAATTCCGCCAGTACCACGAAACGGAAACCTCTAATTTAGCCTGGCATTGAAATGCGGGGAGTCGACAAAATGTCCGGTTTGGTCTGGCTGTTTGTGATTCGGCAAAGACCTCGCCAAAGGAAAAGCCCGGGGCAGAAGCGCCGGGCTTTCCATTTCTACTGTTTCTGGTTGGGCCGTGCGTGCAGAAAGCTATAAGCGTTGCGTTACCAATATGTTCGAAATCAGATCTGATGCATTTCCATCGCGATAAGGATTGTGTGCATGCGCCATGAGCGTGTATGCGTCGGAGTCGTCCAGAAGACGACTGATCTGTTCCACGATATTGTCTGAGCTTGTGCCAACCAATTTGACCGTTCCAGCATCAACTGCCTCAGGTCGTTCTGTAGTATCGCGCATGACCAGAACCGGTTTGCCCAGTGATGGAGCTTCCTCCTGGATGCCGCCGGAGTCCGTAAGAATGATATGCGAGCGGCTCATCAGATAGACAAAAGGCAGATAGTCCTGCGGGTCGATGAGATGAACTGCAGTCTGGTCCCCCAGAATCCGCTTCACAGGTTCCTGTACATTCGGATTGAGATGCACCGGGTATACGACCTGGGTGTCGCCGCGCGCTGCGATGTTCTTCAATGCATGGCAGATCTGCTCGAAACCGTCGCCGAAATTTTCTCGACGGTGGCCGGTTACCAGGACCAGGCGCTTGGACGCATCCAGGAACGGGAAGCGCGCAGCCAACTCGGCTTCAAGGTCAGGATTGGTCTTGATCCTGTCGACTACCGCAAGAAGCGCATCGATTACCGTGTTGCCGGTAACGTGGATGGTGTCTGGATTGACGTTTTCGATGCGGAGATTGTCAGCAGATTTCTGCGTTGGCGCGAAATGCAGATTGGCCAGCACACCCGTCAGCTTGCGGTTGGCTTCTTCCGGCCATGGCGAGTAGAGATTACCCGTGCGCAGCCCAGCTTCCACATGCCCGATCGCTGTGCGCTGGTAGAACGCGGCCAGTGACGTGGCGAAGGTAGTAGTGGTATCGCCGTGTACGAGTACGATGTCCGGCTTGTGCTTGGCAATCACTTCCTCCATGCCTTGCACGATTCGCGAGGTCAGGCCTGATAGGGTCTGGCCGGGTTGCATGACGTTGAGATCCTCGTCGGGAGTGATCTCGAACAGCTCCAGTACCTGATCCAGCATCTGGCGATGTTGCGCGGTAACGGCAACGATGGTTTCCAGTTCAGGGCGCTGCTTCAGCGCGGTTACCAAAGGGGCCATTTTGATGGCTTCCGGGCGGGTGCCGAAAACCACCATTACCTTTTTGCGAAGCGTCATGTTGCTGTGAACTCCTTGTTTGCGCTTGACCAGTCAGGACTGAATGAGTGACTGGCGGGCTGTAGCATGCTGTTTGTGGCTTCAGCATTCTACTCTGCCTGCCTTTTTGTTTTCCCGGCCAGTCGTGGGTCTGGTTGAGAATAAAAAACGGCCTCGTAAGAGGCCGTTTAGCTGCTGTATGTAGCGGTGCGTGGCTTATTACAGCGCCGCTTCCAATTCAGGTAGCAGGGTGAACAGGTCACCCACCAAGCCAATATCAGCAATCTCGAAGATCGGCGCATCGCCGTCCTTGTTGATGGCGACGATGGTGCCGGCGTCCTTGATGCCGGTCAGGTGCTGGATGGCACCAGAGATGCCCACGGCGATATACAGCTCCGGGGCGATGATCTTGCCGGTCTGGCCGACCTGCATGTCGCTGGGCACATAGCCTGCGTCCACGGCGGCGCGCGAGGCACCGACGCCGGCACCGAGCTTGTCGGCCAGCGCGTAGATCACCTTGAAGTTCTCTTCCGAACCGACGCCACGGCCACCGGAGACCACGCGCTTGGCGCTCTGCAGGTCCGGACGGTCACTCTTGCCGGCCGCCAGGCCGATGAAGCGGGTGTGGCCCGGCAGGGCAGCATCGACGCTGATCGCTTCGACCGGCGCGCTGTTGCCCTTGGCAGCTTCCTGCCAGGAGGCTGCGCGCACGGTGGCGACGACGACCTGGTCGGCGGGTACCTCGACGGTGATGATGGCGTTGCCTGCGTAGATCGGGCGCTTGAAGGTATGGGCGCCTTCGACCGACATCAGGTCCGAGACCTGGTTGACGCCGAGCAGGGCGGCCACGGCCGGCATCACATCCTTGCCGGTGGTGGTCGAGGGACCGAATACATGGCTGTAGCCGGCAGCGGCCTTGGCGATCTGCGGCGCCAGCACCTGTGCCAGCGCATGTTCATTGGCCGGGTTGGCGATGGTCAGCACCTTGCTGACGCCGGCGATCTGCGCGGCTTCGGCAGCGATGGCGGTCGGGTCGGCGGCCAACACCAGCACGTGGATGTCGCCGCCCACTGCGGCTGCTGCCGACACGGTCTTGGCCACGGCGCTGTTGAGCTTGCCGTCCAGGTGTTCGGCGATGACGAGAATCTTGGCCATTACAGCAACCCCTTCTGCTTGAGTGCGGCTACCAGTTCGGCAGCGTCCTTCACCATCACGCCCTTGCTGCGCTTGGACGGCGCGGCGTACTGGGTGGTCTTGAACGTGTCAGCGGCTTCAACGCCGAGATCGGCCAGCTGCAGGGTCTCCAGCGGCTTGGCCTTGGCCTTCATGATGTCCGGCAGCTTGATGAAGCGCGGCTCGTTCAGGCGCAGGTCGGTGGTGATCACGGCCGGCAGATCGACTTCCAGCGTTTCCAGCCCGGCGTCGACTTCACGGGTGACCGTGGCCTTGCCATCAGCGATCTCGACCTTGGAAGCGAAGGTGGCCTGCGGGCGTGCCCACAGCGTAGCCAGCATCTGGCCAGTCTGGTTGGCATCGTCGTCGATCGCCTGCTTGCCGAGGATGACCAGGTCAGGCTGCTCCTTCTCCACCAGCTTGAGCAGGGTGCGGGCGGCGGTCAGCGGCTGGATGGCCTGGTCGCTGACCACGTGGATGGCGCGGTTGGCGCCCATGGCCAGGCCGTTGCGCAGGTGTGCCTGGGCGTCGGCCGGGGCGATGGTGGCCACGACCACTTCCGTGGCGATGCCCTTGTCGCGCAGGCGCAGGGCCTCTTCCAGGGCGATTTCATCGAACGGGTTGGGCGAGAGCTTGACGCCATCGGTGACCACGCCGGAACCATCCGGCTTGACTTGAATGCGGACGTTGTAGTCCACCACGCGCTTGTACGCGACGAGGATTTTCATGTGCTGCGGGGTCCTTCGGTTGCTGATGGGGGCCGGCGGGGGCCGGGGACAATTTTTCTCGATTCTAGCCGGGTTGGTAGGTCCGTGCGAACGCGTATGGTTGGCTGCCTGTCAATTTCAAATGTCCGGACAAATTGTGGATCATTGGCTTCCGTTGTCAATGGTGCAGGTCAGGCAGCAGGGTGCGTTATATCCTTGTTCGGATTGTTTGCCCCAGCAGACGTACTTAATGGGAGAGTCATCGCGTGACCACTTGGCTTGTGACCGGCGGCGCCGGCTTTATCGGCGGCAATTTCGTCTTGGAAGCGGTGGCGAAGGGCATCCGCATCATCAATCTGGATGCGTTGACCTATGCCGGCAACCTGAAGACGCTGGACAGCCTGGAAGGCAACCCGGATCACCTGTTCGTGCATGGCGATATCGGTGACCGTGGGCTAGTGGCAAGCCTGTTGGCCGAGCATCGCCCGGATGCGGTCCTGAACTTCGCTGCGGAGAGCCATGTGGATCGTTCGATCGACGGCCCGGGTGCGTTCATCCAGACCAATGTGGTTGGAACGCTTGGCTTGCTCGAGGCGGTCCGTGACTACTGGAAGACATTGCCGGCCGACAAGGCCGATGCGTTCCGCCTGCTGCACGTCTCCACCGATGAGGTCTACGGCACGCTGGGCGAGACGGGCAGGTTCACCGAGACCACGCCGTATGCGCCGAATTCCCCGTACTCGGCTTCCAAGGCGGCCTCCGACCATCTGGTGCGTGCTTTCCACCACACCTATGGCCTGCCGGTACTGACTACCAATTGCTCGAACAACTACGGCCCATACCACTTCCCGGAGAAGCTCATCCCGCTGATCATCGCCAAGGCGCTGGCCGGGGAGTCACTGCCGGTCTACGGCGATGGCAAGCAGGTGCGTGACTGGCTGTTCGTTGCTGATCATTGCGAAGCGATCCGCACCGTGCTGGCCAAGGGCAGGGTTGGCCAGACCTATAACGTCGGTGGCAATTCCGAGAAGCAGAACATTGAAGTGGTGCAGGCGATCTGCGCCTTGCTGGATGCCCGCCGACCGCGCGCGGATGGCAGGTCGCGCACTGAACAGATCACTTATGTCACTGATCGCCCCGGCCATGATCGGCGTTATGCAATCGATGCATCCAAGCTCAAGGACGAACTTGGGTGGGAGCCGAAGCACAGCTTCGAGCAGGGCATCGGCTTCACCGTGGACTGGTATCTGGATAACCAGCAATGGGTGAATGGTGTGCTGGACGGCAGCTATCGCCTGCAGCGCATCGGCACCGACGCCTGATATCGACGATCAAGTGCCTGCACGGATGTGCGGGCCAACAAGGAAGCATCCATGACGCAACGAAAAGGCATCATTCTGGCCGGCGGCTCCGGTACGCGGCTTTACCCGATCACCAAGGGCGTCAGCAAGCAGCTGCTGCCGGTCTACGACAAGCCAATGATCTATTACTCGCTCAGCGTGTTGATGCTGGCCGGGATCCGCGAGGTGTTGATCATCAATACGCCGCACGAGCAAATGCTGTTCCAGCAGCTGTTGGGTGATGGTTCGCAGTGGGGAATGCACATCCAGTACGCGGTGCAGCCGAGCCCTGATGGCTTGGCGCAGGCGTATTTGATTGGCCGCGATTTCGTCGGTGGCAGGCCCAGCTGCCTGGTGCTTGGCGACAATATTTTCCACGGTACGGGCCTGAGCGAGGTGTTGCGGCGCGCGGATGCACGTGCTGCAGGGGCGACGGTTTTCGGTTATTGGGTGAATGATCCAGAGCGTTACGGTGTGGCCGAGTTCAACAAGGATGGCAATGTCATCGGTTTGGTGGAGAAGCCCGCCGAGCCGCGTTCCAACTACGCGGTGACCGGCCTGTACTTCTATGACGGCAATGCCAGTGACTATGCCGCCGAATTGAAGCCATCCTCGCGCGGTGAACTGGAGATCACCGATCTCAACCAGCGTTACCTGGACGAGGGTACGCTGCAGTTGGAACCGCTTGGCCGAGGTTACGCCTGGCTGGATACGGGCACACACAAGTCGCTTCTGGAGGCATCGAACTTCATCGAGACCATCCAGACCCGACAGGGCCTGCAGGTCTGCTGCCCAGAGGAAATCGCGTTTGGCCAGGGGTGGATAACCGCCGAGCAGCTCCTGGCATTGGCCGCGCCCCTGGCCAAGAATGGCTACGGCCAGTATCTGCAGAAGTTGGTCCAACGAGGAATTGTTCCGTGAAAGTAATTGAGACCGGCATACCCGGCTGTGTCGTGATCGAGCCGGTTGTGTTTGGTGATGAACGAGGCTTTTTCTTTGAAACCTGGAATGCCGAGCGTTTCCAGGCGCGGGGTTTGCCTGGCAGGTTCGTGCAGAGCAATGTGTCTGCTTCCAACGAGGGTGTGCTGCGCGGTCTGCATTACCAGTGGCCGCGTCCACAGGGCAAGCTGGTCAGTGTCCTGGAAGGCGAGGTCTATGATGTGGCGGTGGATATCCGCCGTGGCTCGCCGACCTTCGGCAAGTGGGAGGCGGTTGTTCTGAGCGCCGAGAACAAGCGGCAATTGTGGATTCCGGAAGGCTTCGCGCATGGCTTTGCGGTGCTGTCCGAGCGCGCGGTGTTCAGCTATATGTGCACCGAGGTTTATCTGAAGGAGTTCGACGCAGGGATCCGTTGGAACGATGCTGACATCGGTGTGGATTGGCCGATCAGCGGCCCGACCTTGTCCGCCAAGGATGAGCGCGCGCCGTTCCTGAAGGATGTGCCGGAAGACCACCTGCCGGTTTACCTGCCGTGAGCTTGCTGGTTTTTGGCGGGACCGGGCAGCTGGGGCGGGAGTTGTTGCGTGCGTTAGCTCCTCTGGGTCCGATTGTCGCCGCCACGCGCAGCGGCAAACTGGCCGATGGCAGTTCCTGTGAGCTTGCGGATTTCGATGCACCCGATAGTCTGCCTGCATTGCTGGATCGACTGCAGCCTTCGGTGGTGATCAACGCGGCGGCCTACACCGCGGTGGACAGGGCGGAGCAGGAGCCGGAGGCCGCGTTCCGGGCCAATGCGCAAGCACCGGGAATCATCGCTCGATGGTGTGCGGCCAATGGTGTGCCGATGGTGCATTACTCCACTGATTACGTATTCAACGGTCAGGGCAAGGCACCTTACGTCGAGGAGGATGCAACCGCGCCGTTGGGCGTCTATGGCGCCAGCAAGCGCGATGGCGAAGATGCGGTGCGCGCCGCAGGTGGTCGCCATCTGATCTTCCGTACCGCCTGGGTATATGCATCGCACGGCAGCAACTTCCTGCGCACCATGCTGCGCGTGGGTGCCGGGCGTGACGAACTGCGGGTGGTGGCAGACCAGATGGGCACGCCAACGTCGGCAGCGCTGATCGCTGATGTCACCGCACTGACGCTGCAGCATCCAGGTCAGTTGTCCGGGACCTGGCATCTGACCGCCTCCGGGCAGACCAGCTGGCATGGTTTCGCCGAAGCGATCTTCGCCGAGGCCGTGTCTGCGGGGGTGCTGGCCAAGGCGCCGGCCGTGCAGGCGATCTCCAGTGCGGAGTATCCGACACCGGCGAAGCGGCCTGCATGGTCGGTGCTGGACAGCCGCAGGCTGCAGCGGGACTTCGGTATCGACCTGCCGGCTTGGCAGGAAGGTTTGCGACAGGTGATTGGCGAGATTGCGAACGCCTGATGCGCGCTCTCGTGCATCGATGCAGGGGCGCCGACAAGATAAAAAACCCCGGGCTTCCCCGGGGTTTTTGCTTGCAGCATGTTGGCAGCATCAGGTGCGCCCGTAGGTATCCTCGAAGCGCACGATGTCGTCCTCACCCAGATAGCTGCCCGACTGCACCTCGATCAACTCCAACGGCAGTTTGCCGGGGTTGCGCAGGCGATGGGTGACGCCCAGCGGGATATAGGTGCTCTGGTTTTCCGCCAGCAACAGTACCTCATCGCCGCGCGTGACTTCAGCGGTGCCGCTCACCACGATCCAGTGCTCGGCGCGGTGGTGGTGCATCTGCAGGCTCAAGGTGCCGCCCGGTTTGACGGTGATGCGCTTGACCTGGAAACGTTCGCCGTGATCGATGGAATCATAGGCGCCCCACGGGCGATAGACCTTGCGGTGCCAGGTCGCCTCGCTGCGGCCGTCAGCCTTCAGGCGCGCGACCACGTCCTTCACTTCCTGCATGCGGTCGGACTTGCCAACCAGTACTGCATCGTCGGTCTCGACGACGATCACATCGTCCAGTCCGACCATTGCGATCAGGCGCTCGCCATACGCGAAGGTGTCATGGCAGTCGATGGCAATCACGTCGCCGCGATGCGCGTTGCCGTTTGCGTCCTGCTCGGAGACATCGCGCAATGCGGTCCAGGAGCCGACATCGCTCCAGCCAGCGTCCAGCGGGACCACTGCCGCATCAGCGGTCTTTTCCATCACCGCATAGTCGATGGAGTCGGACGGACTGGCCTTGAATGCGTCTGCATCCAGACGGATGAAGTCGCTGTCACGTCGTGCCTTCTGCCACGACGCGCGGCAGGCAGCGAGGATCTGTGGCTGCAGGCGCTCCAGCTCCTGCAGGTAGCGTGAGGCGCGGAACAGGAACATGCCACTGTTCCAGTAGTACTCGCCGGAGGCCACATAGTCCTGTGCGGTTGCCAGGTCAGGCTTCTCGACGAAACGCTCGATGGCGCGCGCGCCTTCACCGGCGACGGCCTTGATGTAGCCGTAGCCGGTTTCCGGTGTGGTCGGCTGGATGCCGAAGGTCACAAGCTTTCCCTGCTCGGCAATATCGGCAGCGTCCAGGATCGCGCGATGGAAGTGGGCAACATCGCGGATCAAGTGGTCTGAGGGCAACACCAGCAGCAACGGGTCGGCGCCATCGCGGCTGGCCTCCAATGCGGCTGCAGCAATAGCTGGTGCGGTATTGCGGCCAACCGGTTCCAGCAGAATGGCCGACGGCGTGGTCCCTACCTGCTGCAGCTGCTCGGCGGCGACAAAGCGGTGTGCTTCGTTGGCCACCACCAGTGGTGCCTGTGTGGCGACATCGGCCACCCGCAACCAGGTGGACTGCAGCATGCTGTGCTCGCCTGCCAGCTGCAGGAATTGCTTGGGATAGGCTTCGCGCGACAGCGGCCACAGGCGCGTGCCGGAACCACCGGAAAGGATGACGGGCAGGATCTGGCTCATGAAGGTTCTCAGGCGGTGATCAAGGTGGAGATTTCGGCGGTGCGCTCAGCCAGCAATGCGGCATCACCTCTGGTTTCAACGTTCAACCGCAGCAGCGGCTCGGTGTTGGAACTACGCAGATTGAAGCGCCAGCTGGCAAAGTCGGCGCTGATACCATCGGTGTGATCCAGTGCAGGTGCTTGCGCGGCGAAGTGTGCCATGACCCGGGCAACGGCAGCCTTGGCGTCGGCAACCTTGAAGTTGATCTCGCCGCTGCACGGGAAGCGCGCCATGCGGTCTTCGACCAGCTCGGCCAGCGACAAGCCGCTGCTGGAGACCTGCGCGGCAATCAACAGCCACGGGATCATTCCCGAATCTGCATAAGCGAACTCACGGAAGTAGTGGTGTGCGCTCATCTCGCCGCCGTAAATGGCGTTCTCGGAGCGCATCTTTTCCTTGATGAAGGCATGGCCGCTCTTGCACAGGACCGGCACGCCGCCAGCAGCTTCCACCATTTCGACCGTGTTCCAGGTCAGGCGCGGGTCGTGGATGACCTTGCCGCCGGGATTGCGGGCAAGGATGGCCTGGGCCAATAGCCCAACCAGATAGTAGCCCTCGATGAAGCGGCCGTTATGGTCGAAGAAGAAGCAGCGGTCGAAGTCACCATCCCAGGCGATGCCGAAGTCGGCACCATGCTCGCGGACGGCGTTGGCGGTGGCTTCGCGGTTTTCCGGCAACAGTGGATTGGGGATGCCGTTGGGGAAACTGCCATCGGGTTCGTGGCAGATACGCACGAACTCCAGCGGCAGATGTGGTGCGAGCAGGTCGACAATGGCACCGGCGCCGCCGTTGCCGGCGTTGACCACCAGCTTCAGGGGCCTGAGCTGGCCGACATCGATGTAGCTGAGCAGGTGCTGGATGTACGCTGCCTTGTCATGCTGGGCGCTCTGCTCCGCACGTGCGGGCTGCGGCGGCGACACATCGGCGGCCACCGCATCTGAAATGGTGAACAGACCGGTGTCCGAGCTGATCGGGCGCGCCTGTTCGCGCACCAGCTTCATGCCGTTGTAGTCCATCGGGTTGTGGCTGGCGGTGACCATCACCCCGCCGGCGGCCTGCAGGTGGCCGGTCTGGAAGTAGACCTCCTCGGTGCCGCACAAGCCGATATCGATGACCTCCCTGCCTTCACCGCGCAAGCCGGCAGCCAGGGCGTCCTGCAGCGCAGGGCTGGTCAGGCGCACGTCATGGCCGAGCACCACCGGGCCAGCGCCGAGTTCGGCAGCCAGGGCCTTGCCGATCTTGCGTGCCATGTCTTCATTGAGCTCTTCAGGCACGCGGCCGCGGATGTCGTAGGCCTTGAACGCGGGGAGGGGCATGCATGCATCCTGCTGGGTGAAAGATCACCTAGTTTAGTCGGCTACGCGTCCGCAGGCTGTCTGCACGCTGGATGGAAGTCCCAAGGTGCGCAAAACGTGCTGGCCGAAGGTCCAAGGGGGTTGCCCTCGCGGTATGGCTAGAATATGGACATCTTCAGCACTGTGAGCGTGATGCGATGAGCGATCTCTCCCCGACCCGGCAGCGTGGCAAGGTTTTTGCCAGCGCCGCCGAGGCCCTGGCCGGCATCGTGGCCGATGGGCAAACCCTTGCCGTAGGTGGTTTTGGCCTGTGTGGCATTCCCGAGGCACTGATTGCCGCGCTGCGCGACAGCGGGGTCAAGGGCCTGACCGCGATCTCCAATAATGCCGGTGTCGATGGCTTCGGCCTGGGCCAGCTGCTGGAAACCCGCCAGATCAAGAAGATGATTTCGTCCTATGTGGGCGAGAACAAGGAGTTTGAGCGTCAGTACCTGGCCGGCGAGCTGGAGCTGGAATTCAACCCGCAAGGCACCCTGGCCGAGCGCCTGCGCGCCGGTGGTGCGGGAATCCCGGCGTTCTTCACCGCTACCGGCTACGGCACCATCGTTGCCGAAGGCAAGGAGACCCGCGAGATCGACGGCAAGCACTATGTGCTGGAAACCGCGCTCAAGGCTGACGTCTCGCTGGTCAAGGCGTGGAAGGCCGATGAAGCCGGCAACCTGCTGTTCCGCAAGACCGCGCGCAACTTCAATCCGGCCTGCGCCATGGCCGGCAAGGTCTGCGTGGTCGAAGTGGAAGAGATCGTGGCGGTGGGCGCCATCGACCCGGACCAGGTGCACCTGCCGGGCATCTACGTCGATCGCATCGTATTGAACGCAACGCCGGAGAAGCGCATCGAACAGCGCACCGTGCGTCAGGAGGGGAACTGAGATGGCCTGGACCCGTGACGAAATGGCACAGCGCGCCGCGCGCGAGCTGACCGATGGTGCCTACGTGAACCTGGGTATCGGCCTGCCGACCCTGGTGGCCAATCACATCCCCGACGGCGTGGACGTGTGGCTGCAGTCCGAGAACGGCCTGCTCGGCATCGGCCCGTTCCCGACCGAAGCGGAGGTCGATGCCGACCTGATCAACGCCGGCAAGCAGACTGTCACCGCACGCGCGGGCGCCAGCTACTTCGGCAGCCATGACTCGTTCGCGATGATCCGCGGCGGGCACATCAACCTGGCCATCCTTGGCGCGATGCAGGTCACTGATAAAGGCGACCTGGCCAACTGGATGGTGCCGGGCAAGATGGTCAAGGGCATGGGTGGCGCGATGGATCTTGTCGCCGGCGTGCAGCGTGTTGTGGTGCTGATGGAGCACACCGCCAAGAATGGCGAGCACAAGATCCTGCCGGAGTGCACCCTGCCGCTGACGGGTGTAGGTGTGGTCGATCGCATCATCACCGACCTGGCGATCTTCGATGTGAGCGCTGATGGCCTGGTATTGGTGGAAGCCGCGCCGGGTGTCAGTGATGACGAGCTGAAAGAAAAGACCGGCGTGCCGTTCCGGCGCTGAGTCGTGAGGACGAGGCGATTGGCGGTGCGGACCGCCAATCGTCAGTCTGCGGGTAGCAGCGCCTGCAGCGTTTCGCGCGCCAACGCTGATGAAAAGTGGTCTTCGATGTTGCGGTAGCCATTGGCAGACAGGCGTTGCCACAGCGTGGCGTCCTGGTAAAGCCGTACCACCTGTGCGGCGTAGTCTTCGGCGCTGTCGGCAATCAAGGCATTGTCATCGTGGCGCAGGAACATGCCTTCGGCGGCAATGCCGGTAGCCACTACTGGCAGGCCGTGGCTCATGGCTTGGTTGATCTTGCCCTTGACCCCGGCACCACTGCGCAACGGTGCAAGGTTGATGCGGCTGTGTTGCAGGTAGGGTTCGACTTCGGGCACGTGGCCGTGCACGACCACGTCATCGGCGCGCAGGCGTTGCGCTTCCTGTGCTGGGATCTCGCCGACCAGATGCAATACCACGCCCGGCAGCGGCTGGCGTAGCAGCGGCATGATGTCGGTCAACAACCAGGCAATGGCTTCCTGGTTTGGGTGATGCTGGTAGCCGCCAACAAACAACAGTCCGGAAGTGTCGGCGAAATTGCGCTCGGCAACGGCTACGTCATGCACGTTGGAAAGCACGGATACGGGTGTGTCCACGCCATTGGCGCGCAGGTAGTCCAGCTCGGCGTGGCTGACCACGGTGGTGGCATCGCTGGCAGCGATCAAGGCGAACTCTTCGGTCCGTGCCTGCTCGGCGATGCGCAGCAATGCCTGGTCGTTCTGAAGCTCGGCGGCGCGTTGCAGGCGCACGTGGTGCAGGTCGACCGTGTCGAAGATGATCGGTGCCGCAGTGAAGGCGCGCACCAGTTGCAGGTGGCGACGAGCAACATGATGCCGGCACAGGAAAACAGCGTTCACCTGATTGCCGTTGTGCTGCAGCCAGCGATCCAGGCGTGCTTGGCCGGGCGTGCCGATCAATTCGACGCCGAGTGTTCCCAGCAGCGCCGCCGACTCGCTTGTCAGCTGGTTGTTGTCTGGCATGAACGCCACTGACCAGCCCAATTCGCGGCAGAGCCGCAGCAGTGCCAGTGCGCGTACCGAACCCGAGTCACGGCTGGGGGTTGGGGTGGCGGCATCAATGAACAGCAGCAGTCTTCCGCTGCGGGTGTGGACCGTGGTCGGTCCAGCCAGCGCGGTATCCGCCAGGGGCTGCACACGGCGGCGGATGGACAGGATGGTGCCACCTACGCCGCGGGTGAAGATGCTGCGCACCAGGCCCGTGGCCAGTGCGATGTTGCGCGACAGGCGCCAGCGTTGCAGGACAATGTGGCGATGCAGAGGGAAGGTCATGGCACTATCGTTGTTGAACGCACGGCAGCAGGAACGTGCGTGCAGCGGCTGATTCTGAGGGCAGTGGCATGATCGAGCAAACCGGTATCTGCCTTCCCGCCGTGGGCGAGGCGGGAGCAACGGTGGTGCAGCACCTGCCGGCATGGCTGGCCCGGCCCCAGGCCGATGCCTTGCTGCCTGTCCTGCATGCGCAGGTGGCATGGGAAATCCATCGCATCCGCATGTTCGGGCGCTGGTTGGATTCGCCGCGGCTGAGTTGCTGGATGGGCGATGCCGATGCGCATTATCGCTATTCGGGTGCGGATTTCCTTCCACATCCTTGGGCGCCTGCGGTGCTGGAGTTGCGCGAGCAGGTGCAGCAGGCCTGTGCCGGCCGCTTCAACAGCGTGCTGCTCAACCGATACCGCGATGGCCGTGACAGCATGGGCTGGCACAGCGATGACGAGCCTGAACTGGGGCCGACGCCGTTGATCGCCTCGCTGAGCCTTGGGGCGCCACGGCGCTTCCTACTGCGGCGTCGCGATGATCCTGCGAGGAAGTTCGAGTACCTGCTCGGTCATGGCGACCTGCTGCTGATGCGCGGGCACTGCCAACGCGACTACCAGCATGCGCTGCCCAAGACCGCGCGGGTGTCGGGCGAACGCATCAATCTCACTTTCCGCCAGATCGCAGCTGTGCCGCATCGCGCTGGCCGCTGAGCAGGGTCCAGCCGATCAGCTCGTTGCTGGTCTTGTTCAACGCGGTTTCGAAGGCGGCAGCGACGCTGCTGATCTCGGCGCTGGCGGCCGGTTCGGCGACGACGAAGGTGCGGGCGGCAACCACGCGCTGGTCCAGGCTGTGGATGAGCTTTGCGTTGAGTTCGATGGTGGCAGCCGGCACGTCGCCGCCACGGTAATCCGATTCGAAGCGGCGCAGGTCGGTGGTCAGCTTGTAGTCCGAGCGGATGCCAGTGGCGATGCGTGCAACCGCATCGATCTTCCCCGAGTCCTCGAAGCCGCGCAGTAAGGTGTCTTCCAGGATATCGGTGGCCGGCTGCGACCAGGTCGCGCCACGATAGACTTCCAGTTCGCCCGGCGTCGGCCGCACGTTGATGCGCGGGCTGTCGATCAGGCGGGCGGCGCTGGGTTTGGCGATGGCCAGCTGCCAGCTGACCTGCGGCCAGCCGGGATCGGCCTGCACCCTGACTTGAGGCGCATAGATGGTGATGGACTGGCGGTCGCCGCCGGCCAATACGGAGCAGCCGGCCAGAGCCAGCAGGCAGGCCGGGGCGAGCAGTTTGATCAGGGAAATGCGCTTCATTTGGGTTCGAACTCCTTCGGGGCGTCGCGGCCGAGCAGGTAGCGTGCCGGGTTGTTCTCCAGCCGGTCACTGACCCGGCGCAGGTCGCGGATCAGGCCGCGCAGTTCGGTCAGGGTCGGGCCAAGCTGGGCCAGGCCGTCATTGGCGAAGCTGTTGATGGCCGCGCGGTTCTCGCCAAGGATGGCGTCGGCGTTGCCGGCGGCGGAGTCGAGCTTGGCCAGGCTGGTATCAAGCTTGTCCATCGTTGCAGGCAGTTCCCGCAGCACGTTCTCGTCCAGGTTCTTGATGGCACCGTTTGCCGAACCGAGGGTGACGTTGAGGTTGCGTGCCGCATCGCGTGCTTCCACCAGCAAGGCCTGGGTGCCTTCGTCGCGGTCGGCCAGGCCGCCGCTGATGGTTTCCAGGTGGGCCAGGGTGGAGGTGATCTTGCGGACGTTCTCATCACTGAGCAATTCGTCCATGCGCTCGACCACGCGGTTGGCGACGTCGGTGATGTTCTGCAGTGCCGACGGTGAGGTTGCGATGGTCGGCACCGTTTCCTTGCTGACCGCGGTCAGTGCGGCGGCCTGCGGGGTGCCGCCACTGAGCTGGATGATCGATGGTCCGGTCAGGCTGGTGATGGCCAGCTTGGCGCGGGTATCGGTCTTGACCGGCGTGGTGGAGTTGAGCCGCAGCTTGGCCACTACCTTGCGCGGATCATCGGGAGCCAGGGTCAACTCGGTGATCGAGCCGACCGCGATGCCGTTGTATTGCACGGGGCTGCCCACCGACAAACCGGTCACCGCCTCGGTGAACACCACCCGGTATTCCTGCCAGGTGCGGTCGGAGGAGTACTTGGCCGCCCATAGCCCGAAGGCGAGCAGGGCAACGCCGATGAGCAGGGTGAAGGCACCGATCAGGACGTAGTTGGCTTTGGTTTCCATATCAGGCGGGCTCGTGCTGAAGGCCGCGCGCGGCGCGGGCGCGGGGGCCGTGGAAGTATTCGCGTATCCACGGATGGTCGAGTTGTTCGATTTCAGGCAGCGGTGCGTTGGCGATGACCTTGTGGTCGGCCAGCACCGCGACGCGGTCACAGATGGCGTAGAGCGTGTCCAGGTCGTGGGTGATCAGGAACACGGTCAGGCCCAGGGCTTCCTGCAGGGTCTTGATCAGGTGATCGAAGGCGGCTGCGCCAATCGGGTCGAGGCCGGCGGTGGGTTCGTCCAGGAACAGCAGGGGCGGATCCAGCGCCAGCGCACGGGCAAGGCCGGCGCGCTTGCGCATGCCGCCGGAAAGCTGCGAGGGCAGCTTGTTGATGGCGTCGGCGGGCAGGCCGGCCAGCTTCACTTTCAACAAGGCCAGTTCGTAGTGCCAGCGCTCGCTGAGTTCCGGGTGATGCTCCTTCAGCGGCACTTGCACGTTCTCGCCGACCGTCAGCGAGGAGAACAGGGCGCCATCCTGGAACAGCACGCCGGTATTGCGCTCGATGCGCAGGCGGTCGGCCGGGTTGCCAGAGCGTGCATCCACGCCCAGCACTTCCATCTGCCCGGCATCGGGCGTGCGCAGGCCGAGGATGGAGCGCATCAATACCGATTTGCCGGTGCCCGAGCCGCCAACCACGCCGAGAATCTCGCCACGGCGTACGTCCAGATCCAGCCCGTCGTGCACGGTCTGGCTGCCAAAGCGATTGACCAGCCCGCGCACGCGGATGGCCAGGTTGGTGTCGTCGGTGTTGGCGTCTTCCATCGTGCTCATCCCATCACCAGCCCATGTGCATGAACCACAACGCGGCCAGCGCGTCGAGGATGATGACCAGCGAGATCGTCTGCACCACGCTGGAGGTGGTGCGTTCGCCCACCGACTGTGCCGTGCCTTCCACCTTCAGGCCTTCCAGGCAGCCGATCAGCGCGATGATCAGTGCGAACACCGGTGCCTTGGACAGGCCGACCAGCATGTGCCGCACCTCGATGGTGTCGTGCATGCGCGCCAGGTACATCTGCGGCGGGATATCCAGGTCGAAGGCGCCGACGGTGACGCCACCGGCGAGGCCGGCGATCATCGCCACGAAAGTCAGCAAGGGCAGCATGATCAGCAATGCGACCACGCGTGGCAGCACCAGCAGGTCGATCGGATCCAGCCCCAGGGTCTGGATGGCGTCGATTTCCTCGCGTGCCTTCATCGCACCGATCTGCGCGGTGAAGGCGCTGGCGGTGCGGCCAGCCAGCACGATGGCGGTGAGCAGTACCGCGAATTCGCGCAGGAAGGCGATTGAAACCAGCTCCACCACATAAATCTCCGCGCCGAAGTCGCGCAGGATGGTGGAACCGAGGAAGGCGATCACCGCGCCCACCAGATACGACAGCAAAGCCACCAACGGCACCGCGTTCAGGCCAACCTCTTCCATCTGGTTGACCGCGGCGGTGAGCCGGAATCGGCGTGGCTGGCGGAACAGCCGCGCCAGCTTGGCCAGGTTCTCGCCGAGGAAGTTGACCAGCACCACGATGTTGCCGGCAATGGCATGCACCGAGCGGCCGAGGCGATCCAAGGCGGCGGCGACGCCGTAGTCGCGTTGCGGCTTGGGGCGTTCATCGGCGACTTCCTCGATGGTGCAGACCAGCGCCTGATGGTCACTGCGGAACTGCAGCGCGTCATCCTGCAGCCCAAGCTTGTGCGCGTAGCGCAGCAACAGCAGTACACCGGCCGAATCCAGCCGGTCGATGGCGCGCGCATCGATGCCGGTTACGGTCCCGGTCTGGGCATGCAATACCTCGCTGGAGCGCAGTGCGGTCGCCAAGGTCCAATTGCCGGAAAGCCTGAGCAGGCCATCCGCATCGGGGGGCAGAACGCAATCGGGCGGGGGAATGTCTTTCATGGTGACCATTGGTTACGGAGAATACCCTGTCCGCCCTTCAAGCCAGATGAGTATTTCATCCGCTTCAGGTGATACTAGCGGCCATGTCTGCCGAAACCCTTGCCGCTGCCCCGGCCACTGCTTCCAATCGCGCTACCTACGCGCAACGTGTGGCCTTCGTTTCGGAGATGGCTGGGCGCCTGCACAGCTATGGCACAACTGCCCAGCGCCTGGAGGCGGCGGTGGTGGCATTGGCACAGCAGCTGGACCTGGATTGCGAGCCATGGTCGAACCCGACCGGCTTGATCCTGAGTTTCAGCGACCCGACCCGCGCCATTGGTTCCAGTGACATCACCCGCGTTATCCGGCTGGGGCCAGGCGATACCAATCTGCACAAGCTGGCCATGGCCGACCAGATCGCCGATGCGGTCTCCGCCGGGCAGATGTCGATCGCGCAGGGGCATACCGCGCTGCGCCAGCTCGACAAGGATGGCGGCCTGCGCAGCAAGATCCAGCTGCTGGCCTCGTTCACCCTGGGCTCGGCCGGTGTGGCCGGTCTGTGGCGGCTGCCGTGGCTGGATATCGCCACCGCCGGCATCACCGGTCTGCTGATTGGCCTGATGCTGTTCTATACCGACCGCCGTGTCGCCACACGCGAGGCCGGCGAAGCCTTGGCGGCGTTGCTGGCGGGCTTTGTGGCGGTGTTGGTGGCCAGTTTCATCGGGCCGCTGAACATGAACTCCACCATCATCGCCTCGCTGGTGGTGCTGTTGCCCGGCATGGCGTTGACCAACTCGGTCAATGAACTTGCCAGCGGGCATTGGGTGTCCGGTACGGCGCGCTTCGCCGGCGCGCTGACCACCATCATGAAACTCACGGTGGGCGCGATGATCGCGGTGACCATCGCCAATTCCATCGGCCTGGAGCCGATCATCCGCGCCTCGCGGCCGCAATCCAACTGGGTGGAATGGGGCTCGGTGCTGGTCGCCTCATTCGCGTTCGCCATGCTGTTCCGCGCCAGCCGGCGCGATTACCTCTGGGTAATGGCTGCCTCGGTTGCGGGTTATGCGATTTCCCGCTACGGCGGACAGCAATGGGGCGCGCCGGCCGGCATCTTTCTGGCGGCGATGACGGTGACTGCTGCCGGCAATCTGTTTGGACGCATCGTCCAGCGCCCGGGGGCGATCATCCGTCTGCCCGGCATCATCATGCTGGTGCCCGGCAGTACCAGCCTGCGTGGGGTGTTGAGTTTGATCCAGCAGCAGAATGTGAGCGCCGGCGAATCGGCGCTGCTGACCGTGGTCAATGTGGTGATGGCACTGGTGGCCGGCCTGCTATTCGGCAACCTGCTGGTGCCGGCACGCAAGAATCTGTAACTGGGGCGGTTGCTGCCAGGGGTAATCAGGCGGCGCTGCCAGCGCCGCGTTGCAGGATGCTGGTGATTGTGTAGCCCGGGTAAGCGCAGCGTATCTGGGGCTGTCCGCGGATTTTCTGCAGGATCACCGGAATCCAAAGCTCCCGGGTGCGCTGCGCTTACCCGGGCTACTTTGTCGTTCGTTTAGCCAGCGAGTGCCTGCAATAAACAATTTGTGGCGACTGTGAATACAGAAATGCAATAAGAAAACGCCGGCAATCTGCCGGCGTTTTGTAATCCATATTCCAGAATAATTATTTCTGGATCAGGAAATCTTCAACCTTGCGGCCTGCCTTGGTGTATTCGGCCAGCCAGCGCGGCTGCTTGCCACGGCCGGTCCAGGTTTCAGCGGCATTGGCCGGGTTGCGGTACTTCGGCTCAACCTTCGGCAGCTTGCGGCCGGTCTTGGCAGCGCCCTTGCTGGCCTTGGCGCCACGCGGGGCCTTCACTGCAACGGCGGCGCCGGTGCCGAACAGCTCTTCGACGGTATAACCAGCCTTCTTTGCCGCAGCGGCAACCAGGGCGCGGGCTTTGGCAATCGGCTGGCGCTTGGCTACAACGGTTTTGCGCTTCTGAGCGTCACGGATAAGAACGGCCAGTTCTTTGGCCGACAGCTGGGACAGATCGATACTCATCGAATAACTACTCCGGATAATGGGTTGGGGGTGTATGCCATTCCGTGGCAGCGCAACAAAGCATACCGGGCTGGTCGCGGTAATGACAGATTAATAGCGTTTTCGATGTTATCCGGAAATGAAAACGCCGGGACAATGTCCCGGCGTTATAAGGAATCAACGTCAGCCGATGATCTTGCTGATCACCGTGGCCTGGTCCAGATTCTCCGCCTCGGCGGCGTTGCGTGCGCGGTATTCAACCGTGCCAGCGGCAAGCCCGCGTTCCGACACCACGATGCGATGCGGAATTCCGATCAGTTCCATATCGGCAAACATCTGGCCCGGACGCAGGCCGCGGTCGTCCAGTGCGGCATCCACGCCAGCGGCCTGCAGTTCGGCCAGCAGCGCTTCGGCGGCGGCAGTTACCGTCGGGTCCTGTTTCGGGTTGATCATGCATACCACCGCCTGCCACGGGGCCATGCTGACCGGCCAGATAATGCCGGCGTCATCGTGGTTCTGTTCGATGGCGGCGGCGACGATGCGTGATACGCCAATGCCGTAGCACCCCATCGCCATCACCGCAGCCTTGCCGTTCTGGTCCAGCACGGTGGCCTTCAGTGCCTGCGCATACTGGCGGCCGAGCTGGAATACGTGGCCAACCTCGATGCCGCGGGTAATCTTCAGTTCGCCGCCGTCCTGGGCCCGGTCGCCGGCCATGACGTTGCGGATATCGGCCACTTCCGGCTCGGCCAGGTCGCGGCCCCAGTTGACGCCGGCAATATGCAGGCCTTTCTCATTGGCACCGACCACGAAATCGGCCATTGCCGCTACTTCGCGGTCAGCGACAACACGGATCGCCTTGCGCGGATTCAAGGGGCCGAGGAAACCCGGCTCGCTGCCCAGATAATCGGCAATCTCGGCCTCGCTGGCCATGCGGTAATCCGCCAGGCCAGCCACCTTGGCCAGTTTGATTTCGTTGACTTCGTGGTCGCCACGGACCAGGGCCAGCACGAATTCATTCTCAGTGGTCATTACCGCAATTGACTTCACCGTGCGCAACAGGGCGATGCCCATCAGCGCGGCGACTTCCTCGCAGGTCTTCTGGGTGGGGGTATCGATCCTGCGCAGTTCTTCGCTGGCGGCGCCGCGCGCTGCCGGATCAGCGGCAATCGCCGCTTCCACATTGGCGGCGTAATCCGAGCCGGTGGAGAACACAAGCGCGTCTTCACCGGAATCGGCAATCACGTGGAACTCCTGCGAGGCATCACCGCCGATCGCGCCGGAATCGGCCTGCACCGCGCGGAACTCCAGGCCCAGGCGGGTGAAGATGCGGGTGTAGGCGGCCTTCATGTTTTCGTATTCGGCGACCAGGCTGGCGTCGTCCAGATGGAAGGAGTAGGCATCCTTCATCAGAAACTCGCGCGAGCGCATGACCCCGAAACGCGGACGGATTTCGTCACGGAACTTGGTCTGCACCTGGTAGAAATTGACCGGCAGCTGCTTGTAACTGGACAGCTCCTGGCGCGCGAAGTCGGTAATGGCCTCCTCGGCGGTGGGGCTGTAGCAGTATTCCTGCTCCTTGCGGTCCTTGATCTTCAGCAGCTGGCCGCCGAATTTCTCCCAGCGACCGGTTTCTTCCCACAGTTCCTTGGGCTGGATGGTCGGTAGTTGCAGTTCCACAGCACCGGCGCGGTTCATTTCCTCGCGGACGATGGTTTCCACCTTGCGCAGCACCCGCAGGCCCAGCGGCGACCAGGTGTACAGGCCCGATGCCAGCTTGCGGATCATGCCCGCGCGCAGCATCAGCCGATGGCTGACCAGCTCGGCGTCGGCGGGAGTTTCCTTGGTGGTGTGCAGGTGGAAGCGGGAAAGACGCATGGCAGGGGGGCTTCGCAAAACGGACGATCCCCTATTTTGCCAGCCTTGCAGGCCGCTCGCACCGACACCAACGGGGTAGGGGGCAAAACCGGGGTCACTGTCCGGGTTTTGACAGCCAAACCCCCCGCAGACCACC
>NZ_JBSPUF010000027.1:20881-24156 GCF_056861425.1 Stenotrophomonas sp. 21LCFQ19
CGGGGTCAGAGTCGGGTTTTGCAAAGCAAAACCCGACTCTGACCCCGGTTTTGCCTGTCAGCTACCAGCTCAGTTCTTAGGCGCAGGCTTGCAATAGACCGCAGCGGTCGCCTCGGCCAGCTGCTTCTGCGCCGCGCGCTGGGCATCATCCAGCGGAGCGCCCGGCTTGCCATCGGCACCAACGCCCTGGCTGACTGGACCATTGCCGTTCAGCAATTGCAGATTCCTGCGTGCACCCAGGCACTGCTCGGATTCGCCGGCTTCGGCTGAAACCTCTGGCTCGGCGACAGAAGCACCGCTGGCGGTGATGCGGCGGGTTTCGAACTGCTTGCCGGCCGGCGGTCGCTCGGAATACTGGGTGACGCCATTGGCGTCCTTCCACTTGTACAGATTGGCCGCGCTGGCGGTGGCAGCGGTGCCGAGCAGGAGCAGGCAGCAGAGGCGTGGCAGGGTGAGCATGGCAACTCCAGGCACCGGGACAGGGCAGACAGCGATTGCAGCACCCGGTGACGCGGCTGGCAAGTCGATTAAACTTCCCGGTATGGACGAATTGAGACCACCACCGCGTTCGCGCAGCATCTACCTGCTCCCGAACCTGTTTACCACCGCCGGGCTGTTTGCCGGGTTCTACGCGATCATTGCCGCCTCCAACGGGCAGTTCGTCAACGCCAGCGTCGCTGTATTCGTGGCTGCGGTCATGGATGGGTTGGATGGCCGGGTTGCGCGTTTGACCGGAACCAGCAGCGAATTCGGCGTGCAATACGACTCGCTGGCCGATCTTGTCAGTTTCGGCATGGCGCCGGCACTGGTGATGTACCACTGGGCCCTGTCCTCTCTGAAGTTCGATGGCGACGTGCTGGGCCGGGTCGGCTGGTCGGCGGCCTTCCTGTATGCGGCCTGCGCGGCGCTGCGCCTGGCCCGTTTCAATACCCAGGTGGGCACGGTCGACAAGCGTTGGTTCGTTGGCCTTGCCAGCCCGGCCGCCGCCGGTTTGATGATGTCCTTCGTCTGGGCCTTCGCCGATGGCACGCTGGGCTGGAGCGGAGAGGAGCTGCGCTACGTGGCTTTGGGCGTGACCATCGTGTCCGGCCTGTTGATGGTCAGCCGGATCCGCTTCTGGAGCTTCAAGGGCGGCGGCGAGAAGGGCCCGCGCTCGGAGCGCGTACCGTTCGTGGTGTTGGCGCTGGTGCCTATCGTCATTTCCATCGTGGTACTGGACCCGGCGCGGACCTTGTTGGTGGTCGGCGTGATCTATGCGCTGTCCGGCCCGGTGATGTGGCTGTTGCAGCGCTGGCGGCAGCCGGCCGGCAAGGTGCAGTGATCGGTTTCTCGCCCGAGCCGGTGTGGACGCCCGAGCAGCAGGCATGGCTGCAGGCGATGGGCTACACCGTCTATCTGGAAGGCGGCGCGCTGGATGCGCCGCCAGTCGTTGCTGCGCCAGCCTTTGATACAGCTGCGGTAGCGGTGGAGCGGTCGGCACCGCCGCAGAGCACGGTGGCCAAGCCGGTTGCTGTTGTCCCGCCGCGTGAAGTGGCCGCAAAGGCACCGCAGGCACCGAGCACTGCACCCGCGTCGGTATCCGCTGCCGGTGCAGCGGGTAGTGTTCGTCGCAGCGGCGGCTTGGGGATGCCCGACCGCCTGCAGATCGCCTTGTTGCGTGCCTCCGGCTGCAATCCCAACGAGCCGGAAACGCGGGCGCTGATGGACAGCTGGCCCTTGGCCGAGCTGCGTGCCGATCCAGCCGCCAAGCGCGCGCTGTGGCCGCAGCTGCGCAGTCTGCGGCGGAAAGCACGGCAATGACCGCGCCGGGGTCGGTCCTGCGTCCCATGCATGAAGGGGACCTGGATGCGGTGATGGAAGTGGAGCTGCGCGCCTATCCGTTCCCGTGGACGCGCGGCATCTTCCAGGATTGCCTGCGCGCCGACTACCCGTGCCGGGTGCTGGTGCAGGAGGGCGGTATTGCCGGCTATGCCGTGCTGAGCATTGCCGTTGACGAAGCGCATGTACTCAATGTCTGTGTGGATCCGCTGTGCCAGTCGCGCGGCCATGGCCGGCGTCTGCTGCGTGAGTTGGTGCGGGTTGCACGGCAACGCGGCGCCTTGCGGGTGTTCCTGGAAGTGCGGCCGTCCAATACCTCGGCCATCGCGCTGTACCACAGCGAAGGCTTCAATGAGATCGGCCGCCGTCCGCGTTACTACCCGACCGCGACCGGGCGCGAAGACGCACTGGTGATGGCGATGGAGCTGGTGGACGACGACATCAGCGTGATGCCGCCGCTCTGAGCGCTGCGTTGGCTATGCCAGCCGCAGCAGCACCACGCCGGCGACGATCAGTGCCGCCGCGAGCAGGCGCTTGCGGCTGATGTGTTCTTTCAACAGCAGTGCCGAGATCAGCAGCGCGAACAGGATCGAGGTCTCGCGCAGTGCGGCGATCACCGCGACCGGCGCGATGGTCATCGACCACAGCGCGATCGCATACGACGCGGTGGTGCCGATACCGCCGACCAGTCCGCGCTGCCAGTTGCCGCGCAGATAGCTGCCCAGCTGCCGGCGGCGGGCGAACAAGGCCCAGATCGGCAACGGCAAGCCGGACAGCAGGAACAGCCACAACGTGTAGCTCAAGGCATTGCCGGACAGGCGTGCGCCCTGTGCGTCGACCAGCGTATAGGTGGCGATGACCAGCGCGATGCACAGCGGCAGGCGGAGGTTGCTGATGCTGCTGCTGCCGGCCATGCACAGGATGCCGGCACTGATCAGGGCGATACCGCTCCACGCGCTGGCAGACAAGTGCTCGTCGAACAGCCAGATGCCGGCGATGGCGACCAGCAAGGGCGCGCAGCCGCGCATCAATGGGTAGGACAGGTTCATGTCGGCGCGGTGATAGGCGCGGGCAACCAGCACGTAATAACCGGTTTGCAGGATGGCTGATGCGGCGAGCCAGGGCAGGCTGGCTGCGGCGGGCGCGGGTAGCCAGGGCAGGGCGATGGCGGACAGGACGGCAGCCCAGCCGGTGACCAGAATCGTGGTCAGCAGCTTGTCGCCGCCGAGTTTGACGATGGCGTTCCAGCTGGCGTGGAGCAGGGCGGCGAACAGGACGGCGCAGAAGATGCCGAGGGACATTGGGTTCTGTTATTGGGGTGCTTTGGAAGCGACGTCCCCCCGACCTGAGTAGAGGTCGGGTTTAGAGTCCTGTTTTGATCTTATCTGTCTTCGCCGCCAGCTGCGCGGCGTAGTGGGCAGGTGTCATTCCGCCGAGTGCTCTTTTGGGTCTTTCTT
>NZ_JBSPUF010000028.1:0-14237 GCF_056861425.1 Stenotrophomonas sp. 21LCFQ19
TCCAGCAGGTGCAGCAATCGGGCAGCGCGTTGGCTCATTGGGGGTTCCGGCACAGGCAGCTGCCCAGCATAACGGCTGACGGCCAGCGCATTGAGCCTGCGGCATCAACAGAGCGCATTTATCCCGGCTAGCTGAGCAATAGGTAAGCCCTATCAGAGCGAGCAGTTCATTTGATTATTCATTTAACGCGTCGGTGGTTACAGTCGGTGCAAGAACTACCCCAACGCCAGCAGGAGCCAGCCATGAGCAATGACACCAAGCCGACCTGTCCGTACCACAGCGCCCCCTCCCCTGAGCAGGCCGCGCAATCGCAGCGTGACACCAGCACCACACCCAAGCAGCAGCATGGCGACGCACCGGTGACGCCGCTGACCACCGCCTTCGGCGCGCCGGTTGTGGACAACCAGAACAGCAAGACCGCAGGCCCGCGCGGCCCCTTGCTGATGGAAGATGTATGGCTGCTTGAAAAGCTCGCCAACCTCAACCGCGAGATCATTCCCGAGCGCCGCATGCATGCCAAGGGCTCAGGCGCATTCGGCACGTTCACCGTCACCCATGACATCAGCAAGTACACCCGTGCCAAGCTGTTCTCGGCCGTGGGCAAGCAGACCGAGATGTTCGCCCGTTTCACCACCGTGGCCGGTGAGCGCGGCGCAGCCGATGCCGAGCGCGACATCCGTGGCTTTGCACTGAAGTTCTACACCGAGGAAGGCAACTGGGACCTGGTCGGCAACAACACGCCGGTGTTCTTCCTGCGTGACCCGCGCAAGTTCGGCGACCTCAACAAGGCGGTCAAGCGCGACCCGCATACCAACCTGCGCAGCGCCCGCAACAACTGGGACTTCTGGACCCTGCTGCCGGAAGCGCTGATGCAGGTGACCGTGGTGATGAGCGACCGCGGCATCCCGCGCAGCTTCCGCCATATGAACGGCTTCGGTTCGCACACCTACAGCTTCACCAATGAGGGCGGCGAGCGCTTCTGGGTGAAGTTCCACTTCGTCACCCAGCAGGGCGTGCAGGCGCTGACCGATGCGCAGGCCGAAGTGTTGGTCGGCAAGGACCGCGAAAGCCACGGCCGCGATCTGTTCCAGGCGATCGAGCGTGGTGAGTTCCCGAAATGGAAGCTGTTCGTGCAGGTCATGCCGGAACTGGAAGCAGAGACCTACCGCATCCATCCGTTCGACCTGACCAAGGTCTGGCCGAAGAGCGATTACCCGCTGATCGAAGTCGGCGAGTTCGAACTCAACCGCAACCCGGTCAACTGGTACCAGGACGTGGAGCAGTCGGCTTTCGCCCCGAGCAACCTGGTACCGGGTATTGGTCCGTCGCCGGACAAGATGCTGCAGGCGCGTCTGTTCGCCTACACCGATGCGCAGCGTTACCGGCTGGGCGTCAACCACCACCAGATCCCGGTCAACGCCGCTCGCTGCCCGGTCTTCAGCAACCACCGCGATGGCGCCATGCGTGTGGACGGCAACTACGGCGGCCTGCCGCATTACGAGCCCAACAGCTACGGCCAATGGCAGGAGCAGCCGCAGTACCGCGAGCCGGCGCTGAAGATCCGCGGCGATGCCGACTTCTGGAACTTCCGCGAAGACGACAACGACTACTTCAGCCAGCCCGGTGCCCTGTTCCGCAGCTACAACGCCGCTCAGCAGCAGCGTCTGTTCGAGAACACCGCACGCGCCCTGGGTGATGCGCCGGACTTCATCAAGCAGCGCCACATCGACAACTGCAACAAGGCCGACCCGGCTTACGGTGCAGGCATCGCCGCCGCCCTGCAGAAGTTGGCTGCGGCAGCCGCTCCGGCCGACCCGTTCGCACCGCCGCCGCACCCAGGCAGCGATTTCCCGACCGCCACCCCGGGCGCCGAGGACATCGAGCTGTAAGCCCGGCCCGCTGGTCCAACGATGAAACAGCACCGCCCGCCCTGCGCGGGCGGTGCTGTTTCTACCCACAACCCAACACGTCGTTGGCCTCTTCACTTACGCACCCTTGCGGGGGTTACCATGCCGCTGGACAACCCACCCTTCAAGGATTCCCCGATGAGCCTGACCGACGATCTCCTCTCCCAATTGCAGGGCGCGCCGCTGCAACAGGTTTCGCAGCAGTTGGGCATCGACAGTCAGCAAGCCTCGGGCGCGATCAGTGCCGCGTTGCCGTTGCTGATGGGCGCACTGGGCAACAACGCGGCCAAGCCGCAGGGCGCCGAAGCCCTGTTTGGCGCGTTGCAGAACAACCACAGCGGCCTGGACATCGGCAGCGTGCTGGGCGCAGTGATGGGCGGCGGCAACAACCCGGCAGCCAACGGCGCAGGCATCCTCGGCCACATCTTCGGCGGCAGCCAGGACCGTGCCGAGACCGGCCTGGCCCAGGCCACCGGCCTGAGCCCGAGCAGCTCCAGCCAGCTGCTGAAGATCCTCGCCCCGATCGTGATGGCCTTCATCGCCCAGCGCATGAGCAGCGGCGGCCAAGCCGACCCCAATGGTCTGGCGCAGATCCTGGGCCAGGAAAAGCAGCAGGTGACGCAGGCTGGCGGTATCGGCGGCGGCCTGCTGGGCAGCGTGCTGGACCAGGACGGCGACGGCCAGTTCGGCGTCAGCGACCTGATCAGGCTGGGCAGCGGTTTGCTCGGTAGCGGCAAGCGCTGAGCCGGTTGAGGTTGATCGAAGACGCCACCGCAAGGTGGCGTTTTTGTTTCGGTAGTGCCGAGCCATGCTCGGCAGAGGCCTTACCGGTAGGGCCCATTGCCGAGCGTGGCTCGGCACTACGGGGCTGGCATTGCCGGTAAAGCCCCTGCCGAGCATGGCTCGGCACTACAGGTGTCAGAGCGCGTCGAGATCACCCAGGGCGCGGATCAGACGTCGGGCACGTTTGTCGGGCTTGTGCTCCGGGGCCTGGTAGCCGGTGCGTTCGGCGGCGCGGCGAAGGTGCACTTCGTGACGCGCCTGTTTCGAGGCCGCCGATTCTTCGTACATGGCCTGCGCTACCGGCGCCGAGCCGCGTTTGTCGCTGAGCCCGCGTACCGCGATCTCGAAGACCTCATCGCCACGCTGCACCCGCAGCGCGTCACCCAGGCGAATGGCGCGGGACGACTTGGGGCGTTGCCCTTCCACATCCACCTTGCCGGTCTCCACCGCCTGCTTGGCCAGGCTGCGGGTCTTGAAGAAACGTGCAGCCCACAGCCACACATCAAGACGAATGCTTGCTACCACTACGACTTCGCCACTCATCGCGTTGCCATGACTCCCGTGTAAGCCACCTACCGTTGATACCTGACGCCGGCACCCTCACCTGCAAGATGCTAGTGTGCCTGCCCCGATCCCGACAACGTTGTCCATGTCGAAACCCAAGCAAACCCGCTCGCTGACCGAAGGCCCGATCGGCACCAGCCTGCTCATGTTCGCGCTCCCCATCCTGGCTGGCAACATCGCCCAGTCGCTGAATGGCTCGGTCAATGCCATCTGGGTCGGCAAGTTCCTCGGTGAGGCGGCGCTGACCGCCACGGCCAACGCCAACAACATCATGTTCTTCCTGATCGGCTCGGTGTTCGGCATCGGCATGGCCGCGACCATCCTGATCGGCCAGTCCATCGGCGCCAAGGACCTGCCGCAGGCACGGCGGGTGATGGGCACCAGCGCCACCTTCTTCATCAGCCTGTCTGCGCTGATCGCGGTACTGGGCTGGTTCCTCTCGCACCGCCTGCTGCTGGCGATGGGCACACCGGCCGAATCCCTGCCGATGGCCGATGCCTATCTGAAGGTGATCTTCCTGGCGATGCCGCTGCTGTACGCGTTCGCCTTCATTACCGCCGCCCTGCGCGGCGCCGGCGATGCACGCACGCCGTTCCGCTTCCTGCTGTTGGCGGTGTTGATGGATATCGCCTTCAACCCGTTGCTGATCTTCGGCGTGGGTCCTTTCCCGGAACTCGGCATTGCCGGTGCAGCGTGGGCCACCTTCTTCTCGCAGGGCCTGGCATTGGCCGGCCTGATGCTTTACCTGCGCAACAAGCGACACATGCTGTGGCTGGGACGCAAGGACATCGGCCTGCTGAAGATCGACACCGTCATCCTCAAGGCGCTGGTGGTCAAGGGCGTGCCGATGGGCCTGCAGATGATCCTGATCTCGCTGGCGATGATCATGATGATCAGCATGGTCAATGGCTACGGCGTGGAAACCGCCTCGGCCTATGGCGCCGCGATGCAGTTGTGGACCTACGTGCAGATGCCGGCCATGGCCATTGGTGCGGCCTGCTCGACGATGGCCGCACAGAACGTGGGCGCCGGCCTCTGGCCACGGGTGGAAGCCACCGCGCGTACCGGCGTGCTGTTCAATTTCCTGCTGACCGGTGCCTTGATCGCGCCGATCATCCTGTTTGATCGCAGCACCCTGGCGTTGTTCCTGCCTGCCGCCAGCGAGGCGCTGGAGATCGGCCGCCACCTGAATCACATCGCGGTGTGGTCGTTCCTGTTCTTCGGGGTCAACTTCGTATTGTCCGGCGTGGTTCGCTCCACCGGCGCGGTGCTGCCGCCGCTGTTGATCCTGGCAATCGGCATGTGGGGCATCCGCGTGCCGTTCGCGTTGTGGCTGCAGCCACGCTTTGGCGCCGATGCAATCTGGTGGAGCTTCCCGGTCAGCGCGCTGTGCTCCATGCTGATGATCATGGCCTATTACCGCTGGGGTAATTGGCGCAAGGCAACAATCCTCGACAAGCCGGCGCAAGCCACCCCGGCGGAAGTGCCGGCTACGCCGCCATCGCCGGTGGCGGATCCGGACGTGGAATTGGAACGCTAGACAACGCTGTGGGAGCTGTGGGAGCGGCGTCAGCCGCGAAGCAGGCATTGCTAGCTCAACCCCTCCCCAACCCTCCCCTACGCCTCCGGCGCAAGGGAGGGGGCTGCACGACCTGTAGTGCCGAGCCACGCTCGGCAGGGGCATTACCGGTGACGCCTCATGCCGAGCATGGCTCGGCACTACAGTTGCAGCGGATCAGTAACTGCCGTCGAAGGCGAAGATCGGCTTGCGCTGCTGCCACAGGCCCTTGGTGAAGTCCGGGAACTCCAGGGTCTGGAAGCTGTTGGCGATCGACTGCTCGGACAACGGCGTGATCGCGCTCCAGGTCACGGCGTCGTAGATGTCGATCGGCATCGGCGCCTTGGCCTTCAGCGCCTCGACGAAGGCGTGGATCACGAACCAGTCCATGCCACCGTGACCAGCGCTTGCGGCGGTATCGGCATGCTGCTTCCACAGCGGGTGCTCGTACTGGTCCTGGTAGGTCTTGAACTCTTCCCACTGGTGCGGCGGGCTGCGGCCTTCGATGTGGATGCCGTGGTTGACGTCCATCCACAGGCCCTTGGTGCCCTGCACGCGGAAGCCCATAGAATACGGGCGCGGCAACGAGGTGTCGTGCTGCAGCAGGATGGTCTCGCCGTTCTCGCAGGCCAGCGTGGTGGTGACGATGTCGCCGAGCTTGAACTTGACCTTGGTACTCGGGTGGGTGGTCCCGCCGCTCTTGGCAACGGTGTACTCGTGCAGGCCGCGCGCCTTGCTGGCGAAGGCATTGATATGGGTGAAACGGTTGCCGCGGTTGATGCCGGTATACATCGCGCACGGGCCGATGCCGTGGCTGGGATACAGCTCGCCATTGCGTTGTACCGAATGCTCGGTGCGCCAGCGTGCTTCCGACCAGCCCTTGGCGCCGAACTCAACGCCGCTGTCGTAGGGATGCTCCGGCGTGCCGTCGTTGAACTTCACCCCGCGCAGGTCGTGCTGGTAACCGCCCTGCAGGTGCACCAGTTCGCCGAACAGACCCTGGCGCACCATCTGCAGCGCCGCCATCACGTCACGGCGATAGCAGACGTTCTCCAGCAGCATGTACGGGGTGCCGGTGCTGAGCTGGGTATTGAGCACATCCCAATGGTCCTGCAGGGTGATGCCGGCGACCACTTCGCAGCCCACCGCGACCTTGGCCTGCATCGCCGCGATCGCCATCGTTGCATGCAGCTCCCATGGGGTTGCGATGATCACGCCATCCAGGCCGCGCTGCTCCAGCAGGCGCTTCCAGGCATTCTGGTCGCGGTCGGCGCCATAGGCCTGCGGTGCCGGCTTGCCGGCCTTGGCCACCATGTCCATGGCGCGGCCGAGCATGATCGGTTCGATGTCGCACAGGGCAACCACTTCGACGTCGTCGCGGCGTACCAGTTCCTTCAACAGTACCTGGCCACGCATGCCGGTGCCGATCACACCCAGGCGCACCTTGCGGCCACGTGCCCAGGCCGGCGTCTCCGGCAGCAGGCTGGTGGCGGCCAGGGCCGCGCTGGCCATGATGAATTCCCTACGCTTCATTGTGTTTCCTCTTTCAGGGGGCGTGCCAGTCATGGCAGGCGTGCCGCGACCGTGCTGACGGTGTCACTGTCTTCCCCCTCATGCAATGCATGAGGGGGAAGCGCTGTTGCGGTGGATCAGAACTTGTAGGTCGCGGTCACGCTGTAGATGCGGCCGAAGTTGTTGGCGTAACCGGCGAAGTTCATCCAGTCGTTCGGGTCGTAGAACGGCAGGCGGTTGAACAGGTTCTTGACGGTCACACCAACGCTCAGCTTCTCGATCGGACGCCAGTTCACGCTCAGGTTGGCCGTCCACCATGCCGGTGCGCCACCGCAATGGCCCGGGGCCAGATCGAGGTAGCTACCGGTGCAGGTCTGGGCGTTGTTGTCCTGCGCATCGATGCGGTCATAGGCCCACTTGGTACCGCCGACATAGTTCACGTAGAAGCCGGTATCCCAGTTGCCATACGTCCAGTTGGTGTTGAACGTGGCGCGCACCTTCGGGTTGTTGTAGTAGCCAACCACGTTGCCGTAGTACCAGCCGTCACCGTTGTCGGAGTTGTACATGTTGCGGTTGGCAATTGTCGCCGCCACGCCGATGTTCAGGCGGCCCCATTCACCCAGGTCGAAGCGGCTGCGCAGGTCCACGTCGAAGCCGTCGATCAGGGTGCGGCCACGGTTGCTGTACTGGCCGATCACGCTGGCCACGTTGCCGATGCTGTAGCCCGGCAAGGTGCCCGGGCAGGTCACGCCGCTGGCCGGGTCGTTGCACATCGCAGCCAGGGCCGCGAGGTTGGACCTGTCGGACTCGGTGATCGGGAAGCGAGTCATCGAATCGATGTCTTCTTCCTTGCTGTAGTCCGGTGCGACGATTTCATCGCGGCGGTACACGAACCAGTAGTCCGCCGACACCGACAGCCAATCGGTCGGCTCCAGCACGACGCCCAGCGTGGCGATCTTCGCCTTCTCCGGCTTCAGGTCCTGGTTGGGCTGGGTCATGCGCGCCACGTTGCGGCTGCAATCGCTGTTCCACAGGCTGTTGCCCAGGTCCTTGTCGACGACGCGGTTGGACTGCCGCAGCAGGCCGGCGATCGCATTGGTTTCCGCACAACGGACTTCATCACGGTAGCCGCCGATCTGCGCATACACGCCACCGCTACCCGCTTCAGCCAGGCTCGGTGCACGGAAGCCCTCCGAATAGGTACCACGTAGCATCAGCTGCGGCAGTGCCTGGTACTTCAGGCCGATCTTTGGCGCGGCATTGGCGCTGAAGCCTGGGTACTTGTCCAGGCGCAGTGCCAGGTCCATCTCGAGCTTCTCGGTGAGCGGCACCACGGCTTCGGAGAACAGCGCGTAGGTGTTGCGCTTGCCGTCGAACCACGAGCCGCCCTGCTGGGTGATCAGGCCGTTGGCGGCATCCGGGTTGCCCGGCGTGTAGAAGGTCTCGCGGGTGGCATTGAAGCCGAACGCCGCGCGCACTTCGCCGGCCGGCATGTTGAATAGCGGGCCTTCGATCTTGCCGTCCAGGGTGTGCAGGCGGGTCCACGATTCGATGTCGAAGGTCGGGAAGGCTTCGCGGATCAGCGCCGCGTTGGCTTCACTGATCTCGCCGAACTTGTAGGCCGGGTGATCGGAAATGATGACGCGGCCGGTGCCCGGATCGATGGTGTACGGACCGAAGGCTTTCTCGAAGCCTTTCAGGTTGACGTTGGTGGTCTGGTAAGTGACCGAGTGCGAGCCAGCAGTGGCGAACGCGGTTTCCCAATTCCAGTCGCCGGCAGCACCACGCAGACCTGCCACCACACGGTAGCTGTCGTCGGTATTGCGCTGACCGAAGTGGCCACCGCCGACGTCCTGCAGCAGGTAACCCAAACCGACTACACCGCCATTCATCGCCTTCAACTCCGGGCTGGCGTGGTTGTATTCGTTGTTCGGGCCGAGCCACGGGGTCAGGAACTGGTTGACCGTATTGCCGGTGTTGCGCGAGAACCAGCTCTGCGGATTGCCGGTGGTGGTGCCGTAAGCACGCGGCGTACCGCCATTGGCGTGCAGGTCGATGTCGGTGTAGGTGACTTCGGCGAATGCCTCGGTGCTGTCATTGAGCTGGTAATGACCATTGACGTAGGCAGTGACTCGCTTGGAATCCGCGCCGCCGTTGATCTGCCGGTTCATCCAGGTCTGCCAGATGCAGCGCGTGCCACTGCTGACCTGCAGCACGTTGTTGCAGCCCGGTGCAGCCTCGTCCTTGCGCACGCCGGTGACCGGATCGATGGCGTAGTAATAGCCGGGGTTGAACACGCCCGGCGCACTGCCGGTGTCCAGCCGCAGGTTCTTGATGTAGTCCGGATTGTTGACGTAGAACTGGCCCGGGTGCTTGAGGTACCACTCGCTGTCCGGAATACCGTCGCGCTCATAGAGGTTGACGCTGGCATAGACGTTGTAGCCATCCTCGGCCATGTCGCCGAAACCGCCAGTGACGCTGGCCTGCTTTTCACCGAAGGAATCAAAGCGCGAGGCGGTATCCCAGGTACCGCTGACTTCCAGGCCCTGGTAGCTGCTCTTGGTGATGACGTTGATGACGCCGGCCACCGCATCGGTGCCGTACACGGCCGAGGCGCCATCGGTCAGCACTTCCATGCGCTCGATGACGGCGGCAGGAATGGCATCGATGTTGACGAACTGGGTCTGGAAGCCAGCCGGCGCGCCGTAATACGACAGGCGGCGACCGTTCAGCAGCACCAGCGTGCCCTGTGCACCGAGGCCACGCAGATTGGCCTGCGACGCACCGTCGGAGCCGGTGAACAGGGACTTGGAATCGACCTGGCCCGGTCGTGCCGCTGGCAGATTGTCGAGCACCTGCAACAGCGTGCGTGCACCCATGTTTTCGATGTCCTGCTTGCTGATCACCTGCACCGGCGATGCGGTTTCCACATCGGTGCGGCGGATGTTGGAACCGGTGACCTCGATGCGGGACAACTCGGTGGTCTTGTCCTTTTCCTTCTCGGCCTTGTCCTGCGCGAAGGCAGGTGCGGCGATGGCGAACAACACGCTGGCGACAGCCAACGATAGTGGAGCTTGCAAACAGCGTTTGGCACTGCGGTTGGCTGGCAACATCGGGGTTCTCTCCTGGCAAGGGCACGCAAAAAAAACAGCAGTTGGCGGGCAAAGCGATCCCATGCCACGGTTCTTGGACCGTAGCCGGGGGTAATCCGGTGGGAGGAGCGGTGTTACGGGTGGGTCATGGTGCGAGGATGTCGGCGGAATCGCCCTCCTCGCCTATCAGTACGGCGTTGGCCCAGTTGGCGCAGACCTGGGACGGTTGGCTACCCTGCGCGCCCAAGGTGCGCAGGCTCAGTCTGGACAGACCGCGGATGTCGAGCTCGGGCTTGACCACACCCGGTGCTTTGACGAAGCCGCTGTCATAGAGCAGGCGATCATCACCCCAGACCTGGAACTGCAGGCCGCCGGCCTGACGGCATTGGTCGTCGACGCCGAGGTCGGCGCGCAGTGTTTTCCACTGCCCCTTCAGGCTCATGTCGATGCGGCTCTGCGCACCAACGCCGAGGCCACGGTGGAACTGCAGGCCGTTCATGCGCATTGGCACAGCGGCAGCGAACGAACGGTCGGCGTGCACCTGGGTGGCCAATACGGCCGGCAGCGGCAGCTGGGAGAGGTATTGCTGCCGCGCCGGCCGCTCGGCCGTTTGCTGCTCAAGGATATGGAAGGTGGACAGTGCAATCGGGCCAACATCGTGCGGCTGCAGTGCATCCACCGCACGCGCGGTGCTGCCCTGCGCTGCGGTCACCATCGGATCGGCACCACTTGCGCCGTCACCGTCGGGGTTCTGCACGCTGAGCACGCGGAAGCGCAGCAGACGGCCGGCATGGGCTGGGAAGTCGATGCGCTGCAGTTCCTGCTTCAGCTGCAGGTGACCGCTGGCAATCGGCTTGCCCCACTCGCCATTGCTGTCAGCCATATAGATTTCATAGTCACGCACCTGGCCATGCTTCCAGTGCTGGTCATTGCGTGGTGCCAGCTCGATGCCGTCGATCAACTTGCGCTCGCCGAAGCCCACCACCCATTCGTGGGCGCCGGTGCGGATGGCCTGGTTGCGCACGCTGCGGAACCACGTTGCCGGATCATCGTCGAAGGCATTTTCCAGCGGATGGCCGGGTTCTTCGGCCGGGCGGTTGACCACCAGCAGGCTGTCGGACGGCAGCGCGCGGCCCAGCTCCGGTGCGTTCGGGAAGGCATCGTCGGCCAGCGCGGCGGCAACAGGGAAATCCAGCTGCAGTTTCAACGGCGCACGGATGTCCTGCGTCGCGGTACGCACATGCAACGTACCCTTGCGTTCCTTGCCATCGAAGTACCAGCCTTCACTGGCTGCCTGCAATGCAGCGGCATCAGCAAGCTTGGGCAGCGCGCGGCCATCCAGCTGCACGGCAGTCGGTGCGCTGCGATTCAACACGCGCAGGCCGTAACGGCGCTGCGCCAACTGACCTTGATACTCGCCCTGTACCGGCGCGATCTCGACCTGCACCGGGCCACTGCCCTGCGCCGGTGCCTGCACGCGGATCTGCTGCGTGCTCGACTCACCCTTCTGGTAACGGCGGGTACTGCCATCGTCTTCATACAAGGTGTAGCTGGATTCACCCTGCGGATACAGATCGAAGGTCACCTCATCCAGCGGCTTCTCGCCGTCGAACAGCATCTCCGGATACATCGGCAGGATCGCTCCAGCGCGCACGAATACCGGCAGCGTCGCCAGTTCGACCGGGCGGTCGAGCTGCTTGCCTGCAGCACCGGCCTGCAGATGGCGGCCGTCCCAATAGTCGTACCAGCCGCCAGCCGGCAGATGGATGTCACGGCGCCAGCCACGGCTTGCGGCCTGGCTGCGATAGACCGGCGCGACCAGCAGATCGCGGCCGAGCAGGAACTGGTACTTGTAGGTTTCGTCCTGCGCGTGCGGGTCCTGCGGGTTGTCCCACATCAGCCCGCGCACCGGCGGTGCACCACTCTGTGCGGCGTCATGCACCAGTCCGTACATATACGGGGTCAGGCGCATTTTCAGCTTGAGGTAGTCGCGGTTGATCGAACGATAGGGCTCATCGAAAGCCCAGGGGTGCTTGCGCGCGTTGGACGACCAACCGGACATGCCCATCAGCACCGGAGTGAAGGTCTTCCACTGCAGGTCGCGGGTGAAGGTCTCGGCGCTGCCGCCGAAGATCGCATCAACGTCGCCGCTGGCATAGGCCATGCCCGACAGACCGGAACCCACCAGGGTCGGCACGTGCCAGCGGATGTAATCCCAGCTGCTGCTCTGGTCGCCGGTCCATGCGACCGCATAACGCTGGATGCCGGCCCAGCCCATCACCGTCCACAGGAAGGGGCGCGAATCGGAATTGTTGAGAATGCCGTCGAAAGCCTGGCGGTTGGCATCCATCGCGAACTGATAGCCCTGCCCGGTCCAGGCCACATCCAGCTTCTGCACGCGGCTGCCGGCCTTGCCCACTTCCCAGGCGATCTTGTCGACGCCGTTCTCGGTCCACAGGCCGGTCTTGAAGCCGTACTTGGCCAGGCCCTGCACGGTTTCCGGCAACTGCTTGTAACCGCAGCCGTAGCCGTCATTGGGCAGGATCCAACCGCCCGGCATGTCGTTCTCGCGGTACTTGGCGGCAACGCTGTTGACCACATCGATGGTGGTGCCGGTGGGGCCATCGCTCCAACCTTCGGGCACGCTGCCGGGCTTCTTGATGTTGTCGCCGTCGTTGTAGCAATCGGCATCGCCGTAGGACAGCGCCCAGCGCGCGACCATGTTCGGCCGACCGGTCAGCTGGGTGTAGCGTTCCAGCAGCCGCTGCAGATCGTTGCCGACGAAGTAGTAGGCGTCGAAGCGATCTTCGCGGTGCAGCAGCGTGGCCTGGTCCGGCTGGCGCAGGTCATAGCTGCCGTCGCTCCAGGTATTGCGCAACATGCCCCAGCCGCGTGAGCTGAGCAGCATCGGCGCCGGGCTCGGGCGGTCGCCCTCTTCCCAGCCACCGGAATAGGAAACTTCAAGCTCGCGGCCCTTGAACTGGAAACGGCCGTTCTGCTGGCCGCCGCCGTAGAAGGCTTCATCGGCCTGCGAGGACAGCACCTGCACGCTCTGCTCGGCAGCCAGGTCCAGCGGCTGCTGTTCCTGCCATAGCGACACCGGCTTGCCGCCGTCCAGACGCTCCAGGCGCAGCTGCAGGGGCTGCCGCTGCACATGCAGGACCAGCGCCGGGGTACGCACGCGGATTTCCTGCGCGTCTTCTTCCAGTTGCGCCTGCACCTGCTGCACGGGCTGCGGCAGCACGATGGGCGCGGCCTTGTCACCGGCGCCGGTCAGTTTGCCGTTGCGGCCGGCCTGCACATGCACGATGTCGTTGGTCAGCACCTCGATGCGCAGCGTGCTGCCGTTGTCACTGCGTACGTCCCAGGCACGCACGCCGTCGCGGCCATCGCTGGCGGTGACGGAGCGCAGATTGCCGATGGGCTCGGCCTGTGCGGTCACTGCCGGCAACAACAAGGCCGAAAGCAGCGCCAGCAGCAGCGGCGATTGACGAACGCAGTGTTCCACCTTGCCTCCAACCCGTTCAACGGGCGTTTCGAAACCGAGTGCGCCGACTCTAGGGCAGGAAATCGAAAGATGTCAACAAAATGAAAGCAAAAGATAAGTAAGATTTCTTGCAATCGAAAGATGGTGCACAGCACCAACTTTCACATCGCGCAGCTGAGCGTATTCATTGCTGCGAAAGGATTTCCCGGGAAACCTTTCGCTTCGGACGATTCTCAAGCGAACAAAGTCGAATCAAATAGTTTCTTTCGCTTTGCTTTCGGTATTTGACATTTCGAAAGAAAAGAAAGATGGTGCGCTGGCCAATCAGGAATCACACATGGATGCCACCCTGCTTCACGATCTGACCGCCTGGCAGCGCCTGGGCGGAGCCGATACCGCTACCGAAATCGCCCAACAGCCCGCGCTGTGGGAAACGCTTGCCATCGACCTGCAACAGGCCAGCACGCGCCTGCAGGATTTCCTCGGCCAGCGCCTGTCTGATCCGCGCCAGCGGGTGATCTTCACCGGTGCCGGCAGCTCGGGTTTCATCGCCGAGATGGTGGCCGACACCATCAACGCGCAGTGGCCGGCCGAAGTACGTGCCGTGCACACCACCAGCCTGCTCACCCACCCGGCGCTGTACCTGCAGCGCGACCGCCCGACCCTGCTGGTGTCATTCGGCCGCAGCGGCTCCAGCCCGGAAAGCGTGGCCGCCGTCGACCGCGTCCGCGCCGACGTCGACGATGCCCGCTTCCTCGACATCACCTGCAATGCCGAAGGCGAGCTGGCTCGTCGTGGCGCCGGCCGCGAGGACACCTGCACGCTGCTGATGCCGGCCGCCAGCTGCGACCGCGCCTTCGCCATGACCAGCAGCCTGAGCTGCATGCTGCTGACCGCACTGACCGTGTTCGACAGCGCCCCCTGGGCCGAGCGTGTACAGCGCCTGCAGCAGGTTGCCGCACTCGCGCGCCAGGGCTTGGGCAACTGGGATGCAGCAGTCGCCGCACTGGCTGCGCAGCCGTACAACCGCGTTATCTACCTGGCCAGTGGTCCGCTGGAAGCGCTGGCCCGCGAGGCTGCGCTGAAGGTATTGGAGCTCACTGCCGGCCGCGTGCTGGCACTGGCCAATACCCCGCTGGGTTTCCGCCACGGTCCCAAGTCCACGCTCAATGATGAAACCCTGGTCGTCGTGCTGCGTAGCGCCGAACCGCTGTCGCGTCGCTATGAGCAGGATCTGCTGGAAGAACTGCGCGGTGATGGCGTTGCCGGCAAGGTGCTGTCGATCGGCCCGCATTCGGACCTTGGCATCCACGACGACTACACCTTGCCCGTGC
>NZ_JBSPUF010000028.1:14247-22835 GCF_056861425.1 Stenotrophomonas sp. 21LCFQ19
GCCGGACAACCCGTTCCCGGACGGCACCGTCAACCGCGTGGTCAAGGGCGTCACCATCCACCATGGCTGATACCCGCGCCCCGGCCTGCTACGGCATCGACATTGGCGGTACCAAGATTGAACTGGTGGCCTGCGATGCCGCCCTGCAGGTCGCGTGGCGCAAACGTATCGCCACCCCACAGGGCGACTACAACGGTTTCCTGCAGGCGGTGGAAGCGCTGGTTGCAGATGCCGATGCCGAACTCGGCCAACGCGCCGAAGCCATCGGCATCGCCCTGCCCGGCGTGCGCGAGCGTCGCAGTGGCCGCCAGCTCAGTGCCAACGTACCGGCACTGACCGGCCAATGCGTCAGCGCCGACCTGCAGGCACGCCTGCAACGGCCGCTGCATTTCGGCAACGACCTGCAATGCTTCGCCTTGTCCGAAGCACACGGTGGCGCGGCGGACGGTTACGCCAGCATGTTCGGTGCCATCCTCGGCACCGGTGCCGGCGGTGGTTACTGCCTGCACGGCAAGCTGGTCGGCGGCTTCAACGGCCTGGCCGGCGAATGGGGCCACTGGAGCGTGCCAGCCAACCTGCTGCAGCGGCACGACCTGCCACTGCTGGATTGTGGCTGCGGCCTGCGCGGCTGCGTGGAGCGCTATGTCTCAGGCAGCGGCGTGGCCATGATCGAACGCCACCTCGGCGGCAATGCGGCCAACGCCAGCGAAGTCATCGCTCTGGCCGAAGCCGGTGACATCCGCGCCATGCAGGCGCTGGATATCCACCGCGACCTGCTCGGCCACAGTTTCGCAGCGTTGATTCTCGCGCTGGACCCGCACGTCATCGTGCTCGGCGGCGGCCTGTCGCAGTACGCGCCGCTGTACCAGCAACTGCCCGCGGCCATCGCCGCACATCTATTCAACGGCGTGGAAGTGCCGCCCATCGTGCCACCGCGCTTCGGCGATGCCGGCGGTGCCCGTGGTGCCGCCCTGCTCGCCTGCCAACCCGCTTACCTGATTCCCGGAGCTTGACCATGTCACCGCTGCAATCCCTGCTCGCCTCTCATCGCCAAGGCCACAACGTCGGCCTGTACAGCGTCTGCTGCAGCAACGAACAGGTGTTGCGCGCGGCCATGCACGTGGCCGCGCAGCACGGCACCGTGCTGTTGATCGAAGCCACCTCCAACCAGGTCGACCAGTTCGGCGGTTACACCGGCATGACCCCGCCGCAGTACCGCGCCTATGTGGAAGCGCTGGCCGATGAAGAAGGATTCCCGCGCGCGCAGCTGATCCTGGGCGGCGATCACCTCGGTCCAAACGCCTGGCAGAAGCAGCCGGCCGCCGAGGCGATGGCCAATGCACGCGTGCTGATCCAAGCCTATGTCGCCGCCGGTTTCCACAAGATCCATCTGGACTGCAGCATGTCCTGCGCCGATGACCCGACCCCGTTACCCGATGCTACCGTCGCCGCACGTTCGGCCGAGCTGGCGGTCATCGCAGAAGCCACTGCCAAAGCCAATGGCCTGCCGCCGCCGGTCTATGTGATCGGTACCGAAGTGCCGATCCCCGGTGGTGAAGCCTCGCTGGCAGGCGGCCTGGCCGTAACCACGCCGGCCGCTGCCGCGCAGACCCTGGCCATCCACCAGCAGGCCTTCGACACGCCGGAACTGCGCGATGCCTGGCAACGCGTAATCGCGATGGTGGTGCAGCCGGGCGTGGACTTCGACCACAGCAGCGTGCACGAATACGACGCCGCCGCTGCCAGCGAGCTGGCGGACTTCCTCGAACAGCAGCCGCGCATCGTGTTTGAAGCGCACTCCACTGACTACCAGCGCGAGTCCGGCCTGCATGCATTGGTGCGCGATCACTTCGCGATCCTCAAGGTCGGCCCTGCCGCAACGTTTGCCTACCGCGAAGCGCTGTTCGCACTCGCCGCGATCGAAGCCGAACTGCTGCCAGATGCGCAGTGCTCCAGGCTGCCGCAGGTGCTGGAACAGGTGATGCTGGCCAAGCCGAAGAACTGGCAGGCGCATTACCACGGCGATGAAGCCAGCTTGCACCTGCTGCGTTCCTACGCCTTCAGCGACCGTTGCCGCTATTACTGGGGCGAACCGGAGCTGCTGCAGGCGGTGCAGACCCTGTTTGCCAACCTGGAACAGCACACCCCGCCGCTGGTATTGCTCAGCCAATACCTGCCCGGCCAGTACGTGGCCGTGCGCGAGGGCCAGTTGGCCGCCACGCCAGCGGCCCTGGTGCAGCATCGCGTCGGCCAGTGCCTGGGCGAATACGCGCGCGCCTGCAGCGCCAATCAGGCAGGTACGCGCAAGCAAAGCGAAAGTTTGCGCACCCAAAACCTTGCGAACGGTTAATCTCCGCTTTCAAACGCACACGAGAGCTGACCATGCGCAATACCCGTCCCCGCCGACAGCAGATCCTGCAACGCCTGATTGACCAGGGCTCGGTGCAGGTTGCCGAACTGGTTGACCAGTTCGGCGTGTCGGCGGTGACCATCCGTACCGACCTGGGCCACTTCGAGGCCCAGGGCCTGGCCACGCGCACCCACGGTGGCGCGACGCTGGTACGCATGCCGCCGCAGGAACAGGACATCCACGAGAAAGATGCGCTGAACCTGTCGCTGAAGGAATCCATCGGCATGCGCGCTGCGCAGCTGGTGCAACCCGGCGACAACATCATCATCGACTCCGGCTCCACCACCATGACGCTGGCCCGGCATCTGCGCGATCACCGCGATGTCACGGTGATGACCAACGGCTTGAACATTGCCTGGGAACTGGCCAACGCACCGGCGGTCAACGTACTGCTGACCGGCGGCCTGCTGCGCAAGCAGTCGCTGTCGCTGCAGGGCAGCCAGGCCGAAGCCAGCCTCACCTCCTACAGCTTCGACACCTTGTTCCTGGGCGTGGACGGCCTGGACCTGCAGTTCGGCCTGACCACCCATGACGAAGCCGAAGCCCGCCTCAATCACCGCATGGTCGAACGCGCACGGCGCATCGTGGTGCTCACCGACGCTTCGAAATTCGGCCGCGTCAGCCTGCACCGCATCGCTCGCCTCGACCAGATCCACGCCATCATCACCGATACCGGCATCGACGATGCCACCCGCGAGGGACTGCAGCGTCAGGGCATCGAAGTGATCACCGCCGAGCCACCGCTATGACCGCTACCCGCAGCCTGTACGGCCGCATCCTCACTCCCTTGGGCTGGCGCCGCGGCCACGTCCACTTCGACCAGCAGCTGCGCACGTTGGAAGTGGAAGACCACGCGGGTGATGGCGGCGATCTGCCCATCATCTTGCCCGGCTTCATCGACCTGCATGTGCATGGCGCAGCGGGCGTGGACTTGATGCAGGGCGGCGATGTCGCCCGCCGCATCGCCCACACCCATGCCCGCTACGGCACCACCACCCTGCTCGGCACGACCATGACCGCCGAGTACGGCGAGATCGAGAACGCCCTGCGCGGTGTAGCGCAGGTGATGGCGACGCCCGATCCGGATGCCGCACAGATCATCGGCGTGCATCTGGAAGGTCCCTTCATCAGCCCGCAGCGTTTGGGCGCACAGCCACCGCGGACGCTGGAGGCAACGCTGGAGTCGGTGCAGCACCTGCATGCCCTGGCCCCGATCAAGGTGCTGACGATCGCGCCGGAGATCGGCCAGCACACCGCTTTGATTCCGGCCTTGGCAGCGATGGGCATCCGCGTGCAGATCGGCCACAGCGCTGGCAGCTACGACGATGCGGTCGCCGCCTTGCAGGCTGGCGCGGTTGGCTTTACTCATCTGTTCAACGGCATGACCGGCGTCGATCACTACAAACCCGGTATCGCTGCTGCCGCCTTGGCACATGCCGAATACGCCGAACTGATTCCCGACCTGCAGCATGTGCATCGCGGCGCCATCCGCATGGCGGTGCGCGCGATCCCGCGCCTGTATGCCGTTACCGATGCCACCGCCGCCACCGGCATGCCCGATGGCGAATACGCGCTGGGCGAGCAGCGCGTGCACAAGTGCATGGGCTGCGTGCGGCTTTCAACCGGTTCGCTGGCCGGCAGCGCACTGACCATGGATCAGGCGTTGCGCAATCTGGTCGATGTCGGCCTCGAACTCGCCGACGCCTCGCAACGTGTTTCCACCATCCAGGCCGATTACCTGGGCCTGGAAGACCGCGGCCGTATCGCGCCAGGCCTGCGCGCGGACATGGTGGTGCTGGACCCGCAATTGAAGTTGCAACAGGTATGGATAGCCGGCAACCCGATCGACCCAAGCTGATCCGCTCCACGTAGTGCCGGGCCATGCTCGGCAAACCGCGCGGATGCGCGGCGCGATCCGGCAGCGCATACACCGGAACGAAGTGCAGCCGAGCATGGCTCGGCACTACAAAATCTTGCCCCAGGAACGCGCCGATGACAGACACCACTTTTGCCGTGCCCGCCAGCGACGCCGCGCCGCGTTGGCCCGTGCGCTATCTCCTTTTCATCGCCGGTCTTGGTGGTCTGCTGTACGGCATCGACATCGGCATCATTGCCGGCGCCCTGCCCTATCTGGAAGCCACCGCCAGCCATGCCTGGCAGCTCAGCAGCCAGCAGATGGGCTTCGTGGTTGCGGCCGTCTTGTTGGGCAGCGTGTTGTCGTCGCTGTTCGCCGGCATGATCGCCGACCTGATCGGCCGCCGTGGCGCGATGCTGCTGGCCGGCGTGCTGTTCACCGCCAGCATCCCGATCATGGCGTTGGCCTCCGGCTATACGCCACTGCTGCTCGGGCGCCTGCTGCAAGGCATCAGCGGCGGTCTGATCGGCGTTGTGGTGCCGCTGTATCTGGCCGAAGTGCTGGGACCGGAACGACGCGGTCGCGGCGCAGCGATGTTCCAGCTGCTGCTGACGGTTGGGCTGGTGCTGGCCGCCTTGATTGGCCTGTACCAGGCGCATTCGGTGGATGCAGCAACCGAGTCGGTGCGCAACCTGCCCCTGGTGCAGCAGGCACAGCATCTGTTCGCAGTGAAGGACCAGGCCTGGCGCACGATTTTCTGGACCTGCCTGCTGCCGGGCGTGGTGTTCTGCATCGGCCTGTTCTGGCTCAATGAATCACCGCGCTGGCTGGCACGCCGCGGCCGCATCGACGCCGCGCGCCGCGGCTTGCAGGCAACGCTGCCACCGTCGCAGGTGGAAGCCACGCTGGCACAGATCCAGAATCCAGTCATTGCGAAGGCGGAAGGCGAGCGCGATCGGCTTTTCAGCCGCCGCTACATGGTGCCGTTCGTACTGGCCTGCCTGGTGTTGGCGTTCACCCAGGCCACCGGCATCAACTCGATCCTCGCCTACGCGGTCAACATCCTCAACCAGGCCGGCCTGCCGGGTGCGGCAGCCAATGGCGCGGATGTGGCGATCAAGCTGCTCAATGTGATCATGACCCTCGTCGCCCTATTCCTGGTGGATCGCAAGGGCCGCAAGTTCCTGCTGATGATCGGCAGTGGCGGCATCTGTCTTGCCCTGCTGGCTGCGGCGATGCTGTTCTTCAAGGCCGAACAGGGCCGCGCCGATGTGCAGCAGGTATTGCAGCGTGCGGTGCAGGCAGATGGGCTGCAGTTGCAGCTGGATGCGGCGCAATGGCATCAGCTGGCCGGTACCCGCAATCGCGACGGGCAACCCTCGCAGCTGACGGTGTCGTGGAGCTATGGCGGCTTCAGCGATGTGCGTTCGCTGCGCAGTGACAACCCCAGCGATCAGCAGCTGTTGATCGAGCGCTCCAGCACCGTGCACGCCGACAGCGTGATTGGCCGTTTCTTCCGCAGCCTGCACCTGAATCCCTTCCCTGACCCGAGCGCCGCTGCCAATGCACCGCTGCGCATCGAGCAGGCCTGGATCGGCGCGGTGCCGCCGGCTTCGCATGGCTGGGCGGTGGCGGCCTGCATCCTGGTATTCGTTGCGTTCTTCGCGGTCGGCCCGGGCGTGTGCGTGTGGCTGGCCTTGTCGGAGTTGATGCCGAACCGCATCCGCTCGAACGGCATGAGCATCGCGCTGCTGATCAACCAGTTCGTATCAACCACGATCGCGGCGGTGTTCCTGCCGACAGTGGGCCACTACGGCTACGCCAGCATGTTCCTGTTCTGGGCGGCGTGCACGTTTGCCTTCTTCCTGATTGCGGCGTTCTGGCTGCCGGAGACCAAGGGCAAGACGCTGGAACAGATCGAGGCGCATTTCCGCTGAGTGGCGGTTGAGCTACACGCCAAAGCAGGAATCAAAAGCCCCCTCCTCCGCCCCCCGCCTTCGCGGGGGCAGGCTCTCCGGGCACCTTCTCCCGCAAGCGGGAGAAGGGAGAGCTGGGCTTTTCTGCTATCGGATGGTTGGCCGCGCAGAGCGCAAGCAATGCACCAGCCCCCAGCAATGCCAGCCGTCCCTTCTCCCGCCTGCGGGGTTAAGAACAGGCGTTCACGAGCCAAAGGCTCGTGACTGTTCGTACGCCCTGCGTGCTACGCAGGGCCGGGGCGCGGAGCGAAGTGCCCGGAGAGCCTGCCCCCGCGAAGGCGGGGGGCGGATGAGGGGGCTTCTACGCTTCTACGCTTCTACGCTTCTGAGGTTCTGAGGTTCTGAGGTTCAAAGCTTGAGAATCCCAAAGCGTCCCCAGCTTTCAACTTTCACCCAACCCCACAAACGCAAACGGCCACCCGAAGGTGGCCGTTGCTGCAAACAGGCTTGGCCTGTTGGCGGATTACTCGGCGGAAGCCTTGGCAGCCAGGCGAGCAGCCTTGGCCTGCTGGGCAGCAGCCAAATCTTCCTTGATGCGGGCAGCCTTGCCTTCCAGGCCACGCAGGTAGTACAGCTTACCGGCGCGAACCTTACCGCGACGCTTCACTTCGACCGAGTCGATGATGGCGCTGTGGGTCTGGAAGACGCGCTCAACGCCGTAGCCGTGCGAGATCTTGCGCACGGTGAAAGCGGAGTTCAGGCCAGCATTCTTGGTGCCGATGACGACGCCTTCGTATGCCTGCACGCGCTCACGGTTGCCTTCCTTGACCTTCACGTTCACCACGACGGTGTCGCCCTGGCTGAACTTCGGCAGTTCGCGGGTGATCTGGGCGGATTCGAATTCCGCGACGATGGACTTGTTCAGCTTGCTCATTGGGTTACACCGATTGTTCGGGGTGGGCGTGTCGGTATCGACAGCTTAGGCTCATACAGTCGCCGGATTGCGCTGCACGTTATTGTTCTGGCTCCTCGTCAAGCCATTCAGCCGACGGGAACTCGTAATTCTAACTTACTGTTCGCCCTCGGCGCCAGTAGCTTGTTTGAACGAATCTACAAGCGTCTGCTTGGCTTCGGCCAGCAGCTTGCGGTCGGCCTTGTTCAGGCCGGCCTCGTCCAGCAGGTCCGGGCGCCGCAACGCCGTGCGCAGCAAGGATTGCTGGCGGCGCCAGGCGGCAATGGCGGCGTGGTTGCCGGAACGCAGCACGTCCGGCACATCCCCCAGCGCGTGGCTGGCCGGATGGCTGTAGTGCGGGCAGTCCAGCAGGCCATCGCCTTCAAAACTGTCCTGGACCGCCGATTCGGCGTCGTTCAGAGCACCGTCCTGCAGGCGGGTGACCGCGTCGATGATCACCGCCGCACCCAGCTCACCGCCGGACAGCACGTAATCGCCGATGGAGATCTCCTCGTCCACCTCGCCAGCCAGGAAACGCTCGTCCACGCCCTCGTAGCGACCACAGAGCAGGATCATCCGCGGCAAGGCCGCCAGCTCGCGCACCTTGGCCTGGTCCAGCGGCCTGCCCTGGGGGCTCAGGTAGATCACCGGTGCCGGCGTCGGATCGGCCTCACGCGCCGCTGCCAGCGCTGCACGCAAGGGCTCGATCAGCATCACCATGCCCGGGCCGCCACCGAAGGGACGGTCATCCACCCGGCGGTAATTGCCCTCGGCATAGTCGCGCGGGTTCCAGCCATGCAGCTCCAGCAGGCCCCGCTCCTGCGCACGCCCGACCACGCCCAGCGCGGCCGATTGGGCAAGGAATTCAGGGAACAGGCTGATGACGTCTACACGCACAGGCTTTAGAACTCCGGATCCCAGTCGACCACGATCAGGTTGGCGTCGAAATCCACGGATTTGACGAAGTCGCCCATCACGAACGGAATCATCCGCTCACGGTCGCCACGGGTAACCAGCACGTCGTTGGAGCCGGTACTGAACAGATGCGAGGCAATACCCAGCTTGACGCCTTCGATGGTCTGCACGTCCAGGCCTTCCAGGTCGACCCAGTAATACTCGTCCGCGCTCGGCGGCGGCAAGGCGCTGCGGGCAACGTAGATCTCGGTCCCGCGCATGGCCTCAGCCACGTCGCGGTCGGTCACACCCGGGAAGTTCGCCACCAGGGTCTTGCCCGAATCACGGCCACGCACGCCAGTCAGCTCGGATTCCTGACCCGCAGGGGTACGCAGGATCCAGGGCTGGTATTTGAAAATGGCGGAACGCGGCTCGGTCCAGGACTCAAGCTTCAGTTCGCCGCGCACACCAAAAACGCCGGCAACCCTGCCCAGCAGGATCCGGCGCTCGATATCTTTCTTCATATAGCAGTCGGGGGGGGGGGGGGGGGGGGCGCCCCCC
>NZ_JBSPUF010000029.1:0-18538 GCF_056861425.1 Stenotrophomonas sp. 21LCFQ19
AACAAGGCCGACATGGTTGACGATGCCGAGCTGCTGGAACTGGTCGAAATGGAAGTCCGCGAGCTGCTGAGCAAGTACGACTTCCCGGGCGACGATACCCCGATCGTGCACGGTTCGGCTCGTATGGCGCTGGAAGGCGACCAGAGCGACATCGGCGTGCCGGCCATCCTGAAGCTGGTCGATGCACTGGACAGCTGGATCCCGACCCCGGAGCGTGACGTCGACAAGCCGTTCCTGATGCCGGTGGAAGACGTGTTCTCGATCTCGGGCCGCGGCACCGTGGTGACCGGTCGTATCGAGCGCGGCGTGATCAAGGTCGGCGAAGAAATCGAGATCGTCGGTATCCGTCCGGTCCAGAAGACCACCGTCACCGGCGTGGAAATGTTCCGCAAGCTGCTGGACCAGGGTCAGGCAGGTGACAACGCCGGTCTGCTGCTGCGCGGCACCAAGCGTGACGACGTCGAGCGTGGCCAGGTTCTGGCCAAGCCGGGTTCGATCAAGCCGCACACCCAGTTCGAAGCCGAAGTGTACGTCCTGTCGAAGGACGAGGGCGGCCGTCACACCCCGTTCTTCAAGGGCTACCGTCCGCAGTTCTACTTCCGTACCACCGACATCACCGGTGCGGTTGAGCTGCCGGAAGGCGTCGAGATGGTGATGCCGGGCGACAACGTGAAGATGGTTGTCACCCTGATCAACCCGGTGGCAATGGACGAAGGTCTGCGCTTCGCAATCCGCGAAGGTGGCCGTACCGTCGGCGCCGGCGTGGTCGCAAAGATCGTTGCCTGATAACGCTGCGCTTCCTCGCGAAGCAATGTGTTGAAAGAAGGGCGGCCTCCGGGTCGCCCTTTTTTTTGTTTGTCAGGTGGGCGGGGTGGGGTGGGCCGGGGTTTCGTGTGGCGTGAGTGTTTGACGCTTGTGGTTTGAAGAGCCTGGCGCTTGAGGGGCTGGGAGGTTTTGGCGCCAAAAGCTTCAAGTGTCATGAGCTTTGGCGGCTCACGGCTTCAATTGGCTGAGGAAGCCAGAGGCTGGGAGTCAAGGGCCAAAAGCTAAAGTCAAAGGCTTCCCCTCACCCCAACCCCTCTCCCGGCGGGAGAGGGGGCAGGATTGCGTGCGCTCGCAGTGCACTCGCGGCCGACGCATTGCGAGCCCCTCTCCCGTTTACGGGAGAGGGGTTGGGGTGAGGGTAGCTTTTCGCGGAAAGTCCGGATGATCTGAATAGGCTGAGACTGCAGTCCGGATGGATTTGTACTTCCGCTTCGCCCGCGTGGATAATGCTGCCCCCAGCGGAAGTGGCTGGGCTGACGTATTCACATCCGAACCTGTCCAGGGTTTGCCTGACTCCGGTCGGCACAAGTGCCGGGCTTGGGTGGGGTAGGGCGATCGACGCAGTACCGTTACGCCTGTTGCCCCACCTTCTCACCGTCGCACCTGCCTCTGGCCATTCATCCCGCAGTTAGCCGGGGCATCCGTATCCGCGCACATCGGCTGTGTGGTTGCCAGGGGCGGAACGCGCTTATACGCGGGAAACCCGGCAAATCCTGCTGTTTCCTGAAGCACCCCATACCTCGGCAGAGGGGTGAGTTGCAATAGGAAAAGAATACTGACAGAATGCACGACCACTCGCGGAAGTGCCCGTTTACGGGAATTCCGCAACCAGCGAAAAGAGGGGCAGGACGCACCTCGTATTCGCCAGACAAGGACAGGTCGCATGGGAGGCACTCCGTTCAACGGGGTGTTTTTTGTGCGTTTGAACATGTCTGGGGCGGGCCGGGAAACCGGGCCGCCCTGCTGTTATGAAAGGATTCGCGCGACGGGCAGTGCTTCGGCGCTAAACGTCGTTTTCATGGGGTTCGGCACACTCAGGGGCCGGACCTGTCGCTCTTTAGACCCATAGGAATACCGTCATGGCGGACCAAAAGATCCGAATTCGGTTGAAGGCGTTTGATCATCGTTTGATCGACCGTTCGGCCAGCGAGATCGTTGAAACGGCAAAGCGGACCGGCGCGCAAGTGCGTGGCCCGATCCCCCTGCCCACCAAGATCGAGCGTTACACCATCCTCGTCTCCCCGCACGTCGACAAGGACGCGCGTGACCAGTACGAGACCCGCACGCACAAGCGCGTGCTCGATATCGTCGACCCCAACGACAAGACCGTGGACGCGCTGATGAAGCTCGAACTGGCTGCCGGCGTCGACGTTCAGATCAAGCTGACCTGAGGACTACGACCATGACGAAGAAATATTCGTTGGGCTTCGTGGGCCGCAAGGCTGGCATGAGCCGCGTTTTCACCGAAGATGGCCAGTCCATCCCGGTGACCCTGATTGAAGCAACCCCGAACCGCATCGCGCAGATCAAGACCGTCGAAACCGACGGCTACAGCGCCGTGCAGGTGACCGTCGGCGCTCGTCGCGCTGCGCTGGTCAACAAGCCGGAAGCCGGTCACTTCGCCAAGGCGAAGGTCGAAGCCGGTCGTGGCCTGTGGGAATTCCGCGTTGAAGACGCACAGATCGGCGATTTCGCCGTCGGTGGCGAAATCAAGGCAGACATCTTTGAAGTCGGCCAGACGGTTGACGTCCAGGGCGTCACCAAGGGTAAGGGCTTCCAGGGCACCATCAAGCGCTACAACTTCCGTATGGGCGATGCAACCCACGGTAACTCGCTGTCGCATCGCGCGCCGGGTTCCTTGGGCCAGCGCCAGACCCCGGGTCGCGTTTTCCCGGGCAAGAAGATGTCCGGCCACATGGGTTCGGTGCAGCAGAGCACGCAGAACCTGGAAGTGGTCAAGGTCGATGTCGAGCGTGGTCTGATTGCCATCCGCGGCGCCGTGCCTGGCGCAGCCGGTGGTGACGTGATCGTGCGTCCGGCTAGCAAGGCATAAGGAGAGATGACGATGGAACTCGTTATCACGGGTAGCAACAACAAGGTCTCGGTCTCCGAAGCCGTGTTCGGTCGCGATTTCAGCGAAGATCTGGTTCACCAGGTCGTCGTTGCTTACCGCAACGCCGCACGTTCGGGCACCAAGGCACAGAAGACGCGTTCTGAAGTGGCTGGTACCACCAAGAAGTCGAAGAAGCAGAAGGGTGGTGGCGCTCGTCACGGTGCCCTGACCGCTCCGATCTTCGTCGGCGGTGGTGTCACCTTCGCGGCCAAGCCGCGTAGCTTCGAACAGAAGGTCAATCGCAAGCAGTATCGCGCCGCCATGTGCGCCATCCTGTCCGAGCTGAACCGCCAGGGTCGCCTGACCATCGTTGAGTCGTTCGATGTCGAAGCGACCAGCACCAAGGCCCTGACCACCAAGCTGGCTGGCCTGGAAGTGGGCAAGCGTCCGCTGATCGTCACCGAAGAAGCTTCCGAGCACCTGTACCTGTCCGCTCGCAACCTGCCGTATGTGCAGGTGCGTGACGTGCAGGGCCTGGACCCGGTTTCGCTGGTCGGTGCCGACACGGTCGTCATCACCGCTGACGCGGTCAAGAAGGTCGAGGAGTGGCTGGCATGAGCGCCAACGAAAAAATCTTCAGCGTGCTGCGTGCACCGCGAGTCTCTGAAAAGACCGCGCGCCTGCAGGAAATCTCCAACCAATACGTCTTCGAAGTTTCGAACGAAGCCACCAAGGCCGATGTAAAGGCCGCGGTTGAGCAGCTGTTCGACGTCAAGGTCGAGTCGGTCAACGTGCTGAACGTGAAGGGCAAGAACAAGTCCTTCCGTAACCGTGCAGGCCGCCGCGGCGATTGGCGCAAGGCGTATGTGCGTCTCGCCGATGGCCAGTCCATCGATGTAACGGCCAAGGCCTGAGGTACATCCCATGCCATTGATGAAATTCAAACCCACTTCTCCCGGCCGTCGTTCGGCCGTGCGCGTGGTCACTCCTGATCTGCACAAAGGCGCGCCGCATGCTGCGTTGCTGGAGCCGCAGAGCAAGTCCGGCGGTCGTAACCATCACGGCCGCATCACCACCCGTCACGTGGGTGGTGGTCACAAGCAGCACTACCGTCTGATCGACTTCAAGCGCAACAAGGAAGGCATTCCGGCACGCGTGGAACGTATCGAATACGATCCGAACCGCACTGCCCATATCGCCCTGCTGTGCTACGTCGACGGCGAGCGTCGCTACATCATCGCCCCGAAGGGCCTGAAGGCTGGTGACCAGGTCATCTCGGGCGCTCACGCCCCGATCAAGACCGGCAACACCCTGCCGCTGCGCAACATCCCGGTCGGTACCACCGTCCACGGGATCGAGCTGAAGCCGGGCAAGGGCGCTCAGATCGCTCGTGCTGCTGGTGCAGGCGTGCAGCTGGTCGCTCGTGAAGGCATCTACGCCACCCTGCGCCTGCGCTCGGGTGAAATGCGTAAGGTGCCGGTCGAATGCCGCGCCACCATCGGTGAAGTCGGTAACGACGAGCACAACCTGGAAAAGCTGGGCAAGGCTGGTGCCAAGCGCTGGCGCGGTGTCAAGCCGACCGTCCGCGGTGCGGCCATGAACCCGGTTGATCACCCGCACGGTGGTGGTGAAGCCAAGGCCGGCCAGGGTAATCCGCATCCGGTCACCCCGTGGGGCGTTCCGACCAAGGGTTACAAGACGCGCCATAACAAGCGCACTCAGCAGTTCATCGTCCGCGATCGTAGGGGCTAATCGACCATGGCACGTTCACTCAAGAAGGGCCCGTTCGTCGATCACCACCTCGTCAAGAAGGTGGAGGCCGCTGCGGGCAGCAAGAAGCCGATCAAAACCTGGTCGCGCCGTTCGATGATCCTGCCGGAAATGGTAGGCGTCACCATCGCCGTTCATAACGGCAAGAACCACGTTCCAGTGCTCGTCAACGAGAACATGGTCGGCCACAAGCTCGGCGAATTTGCCGTCACCCGGACCTTCAAGGGTCACGGTGGCGACAAGAAGTCGGGCAAGTAAGGAGAGATGACAATGGAAGCGAAAGCAATCCTGCGCTCCGCGCGCATCTCTGCGCAGAAGGCTCGTCTGGTCGCTGACCAGGTGCGCGGTCTGCCGGCCGAGCGTGCGGTCAACCTGCTGAAGTTTTCGGATAAGAAGGCTGCCCACCTGATCAAGAAGGTGGTGGAGTCGGCTATCGCAAATGCCGAAAACAACCAGGGCGCTGACGTCGACGAGCTGAAGGTCAAGACCATCATGGTTGATGAAGGTCCGACCCTGAAGCGTTTCATGGCGCGGGCGAAAGGCCGCGGTACCCGCATCCTCAAGCGCACCAGCCACATCACTGTGGTTGTGGGCGCCGGCAAGTAAGCGGAAAGGATAAAGACCATGGGTCATAAAGTTCATCCGGTTGGTATCCGCCTCGGTATTTCCAAGGACTGGAACTCCAAGTGGTACGCCAACAAGGCCGAGTTTGCTGGTTACCTGGCAGCCGACCTGAAAGTTCGCGAGATGCTGCGCAAGAAGCTTGCTCAGGCCGGTATCTCCAAGATCCTCATCGAGCGTCCGGCAAAGACGGCTCGCGTGACGATCCACACCGCCCGCCCGGGCGTGGTGATCGGCAAGCGTGGTGAGGACATCGAAAAGCTGCGTAAGGAAGTGAGCGAAATGATGGGCGTCCCGGCGCACATCAACGTCACCGAAGTGCGCAAGCCGGAGTTGGACGCACAGCTGGTTGCCGAGTCGATCGCGCAGCAGCTGGAGCGCCGCATCATGTTCCGCCGCGCAATGAAGCGCTCGGTCGGCAACGCGATGCGCCTGGGTGCCCTGGGCATCAAGGTCAACGTCGGCGGCCGCTTGAACGGCGCTGAAATCGCCCGTTCGGAGTGGTACCGCGAAGGCCGCGTGCCGTTGCACACCCTGCGTGCGGATATCGACTACGGTTTCGCTGAAGCCAGCACCACCTACGGCATCATCGGCATCAAGGTCTGGATCTACAAGGGTGAAGTCTTTGATTTCTCCCAGGTTGGCCAGGAAAAGCAGGACGACAGCCCGCGCAACGATCGTAACGATCGCGGCGACCGCGGTGACCGTCCGTCGCGCCCGGCTCGTGAAGCGAGGTAACGGCAATGTTGCAACCCAAGCGAACCAAATACCGCAAGATGTTCAAGGGCCGCAATGACGGCCTGAGCTGGAGCGCCAATGCCGTCAGCTTCGGCGAGTTCGGCCTGAAGGCTACTGCCCACGGTCAGCTGACCGCGCGTCAGATCGAAGCGGCTCGCCGCTCGATCAGCCGCTACGTCAAGCGCGGTGGCAAGATGTGGATCCGTGTGTTCCCCGACAAGCCGATCACCAAGAAGCCCATCGAAGTCCGAATGGGTGCTGGTAAGGGTGGCGTGGAATACTGGGTCGCCCAGATCCAGCCGGGCCGCATGATTTATGAAGTCGAGGGTGTGACCGAGGAAGTGGCACGCGAGGCGTTCCGCCTGGCCGCTGCCAAGCTCTCGGTGACCACCACTTTCGTAACCCGGACGGTGCGCTGATGGACATCAAACAACTCCGCGAGAAGTCGGCTGACGAACTCAAGGCCCACCTGACCGACCTGCGTAAGGAGCAGTTCTCGCTCCGTATGCAGCAGGTCACCGGCCAGCTGCCGAAGACCCACGAAACCCGCCGGGTGCGTCGCGAGATTGCTCGCGTCAAGCACCTGATCGGCAGCACGAAGTAAGGATGGCTGCGATGAGCGAAAATACTGAAAAGAAGACGCTGCGCACGGTCGAAGGCCGTGTCGTCAGCAACAAGATGGACAAGACGGTCACCGTGTTGGTGGAGCGCCAGGTCAAGCACCCGTTGTACGGCAAGTACATCAAGCGCTCGACCAAGCTGCACGCACACGACGCCGACAACGCCTGCAATGAAGGCGATGTCGTGCGCGTGACCGAGATTGCTCCGATGTCCAAGACCAAGAACTGGCGCGTGGTGGAAGTCATCACGCGTGCGGCTGAATAAGGAGATCTGACTCATGATCCAGATGCAGAGCTACCTTGATGCTGCGGACAATTCCGGTGCCAAGGAACTGATGTGCATCAAGGTGCTTGGTGGTTCCAAGCGCCGTTATGCCCACATCGGCGACATCATCAAGGTCACCGTGAAGGACGCAATCCCGCGCGGCAAAGTCAAGAAGGGTGAAGTGTATGACGCCGTCGTGGTGCGTACCCGCAAGGGTGTGCGTCGCGCCGATGGCTCGCTGATCCGTTTCGACGGCAACGCTGCGGTCCTGCTCAACAACAAGCAAGAGCCGATCGGCACCCGCATCTTCGGACCGGTGACCCGTGAACTTCGTTCCGAGAAGTTCATGAAGATCGTCTCGCTCGCTCCCGAAGTTCTGTGAGCGCCAGGAGATAGTCATGGCTAACCGTATCAAGAAGGGCGACCAGGTCGTCGTCAACACCGGCAAGGACAAGGGCAAGCAGGGCGAAGTCGTCCGCGTCGACGGCGATCGTGTGATCGTCGCCAACGTGAACATCGTCAAGCGCCACACCAAGCCGAACCCGCAGGCAGGCGTTGCCGGCGGCGTGGTCGAGCGTGAAGCGTCGATCCATATCTCCAACGTGAATGTGCTGAACCCGGCTTCGGGCAAGGGCGAGCGCGTTGGCTTCAAGGTGCTGGAGGATGGACGCAAACTGCGTGTGTTCCGCTCCAGCGGTGAGGCGCTCGACGCCTAAGGACTGACCGATGAATTCACGTCTCGAAAAGTTTTACAAGGAAGAAGTGGTACCGGCGCTGACCAAGCAGTTCGGTTACACCAATCCGATGGAAGTGCCGCGCCTGGTCAAGGTCACCCTGAACATGGGTGTGGGCGAAGCTGCGACCAACAAGAAGGTTCTTGAGAACGCCGTTGCCGACATGACCAAGATCACCGGCCAGAAGCCGGTGGTCACCAAGTCGCGCGTCTCGGTGGCTTCGTTCAAGATCCGTGACGGTTGGCCGATCGGCTGCAAGGTCACGCTGCGTCGTGACACCATGTTTGAGTTCCTGGATCGCCTGATCAACATCTCGCTGCCGCGCGTGCGTGACTTCCGCGGCGTGTCGGGTCGTTCGTTCGACGGTCGTGGCAACTACAACATGGGTGTGAAGGAACAGATCATCTTCCCGGAAATCGACTTCGACGCCGTCGACGCGATCCGCGGTATGGATATCGCCATCACCACCACCGCCAAGACCGACGCGGAAGCGAAGGCGCTGCTCGCAGCGTTCAAGTTCCCGTTCCGTAACTGATTCGTCGAGGATACAGAAATGGCAAAGACCTCAATGGTCAACCGCGACATCAAGCGGAAGAAGCTGGCTCTGAAGTACGCCGACAAGCGTGCTGCTCTGAAGAAGATCGTGTCCTCCGTGGACGCGAGCTACGAAGAGAAGATCGAGGCTGCAACCAAGTTGTCGAAGCTGCCGCGCGATTCGTCGCCGAGCCGCCACCGCAACCGTTGCGAACTGTCGGGTCGTCCGCGTGGCGTGTACAGCAAGTTCGGCCTCGGCCGCAACAAGCTGCGCGAAGCCACCATGCGTGGTGACGTGCCGGGCCTGCGCAAGGCAAGCTGGTAAGCAACAACCCGCTGGGCGGACCGAAAGGTCCGCCCAGCGGGGCTTTCGGGTCAATCTGAAGGCAAAACAAAAAGTCCGACGCAAGTCGGGCTTTTTGTCGTATAATCCCGCTTCTTGCCTGCCCGAAATGGCGGCAGGTGCGTCAAGGGCCCTGGCCCATCCCAGGAAAACACGAGATTTTCGCGAAAGCGGATATCGGTGCACTCAAAGGTATCTACATGAGCATGACTGATCCCATCGCCGACCTGCTGGTCCGCATCAAGAATGCGGCAGCGGTTGGCAAGCAGACGGTAAAAGCCCCGTCGTCCAAGGTCAAGGTGGCCATTGCCCAGGTCCTGAAGGACGAGGGTTACATCGCCGACCTGCGCGTCAACAACATCGAAAACAACAAGGCCGAACTCGAAATCGTCCTGAAGTATTTCGAAGGCAAGCCGGTCATCGCGACCCTGAAGCGCTTCTCGCGTTCGGGCCTGCGCCAGTACCGTGGCAAGTCTGAACTGCCGAAGGTCCTGAACGGCCTGGGCGTCGCCATCATTTCCACCTCCAAGGGCATCATGACTGATGCGCAGGCGCGCCAGTTGGGCGTCGGCGGCGAAGTCCTGTGCTTCGTGGCCTAAGGGAAGGAGTCCACTATGTCCCGCGTAGCCAAGAAGCCGATCAACCTGCCCAAGGGCGTTGAACTGACCATCCAGCCGGAAGTTGTGAGCGTGAAGGGCCCGAAGGGCACCCTGTCGCTGAACAAGACCGCTGGCGTAGAAATCACTCTCGACAACGGCGTTGCCACGCTGAGCCCGAAGGACATCTCCTTCGACGCGCTGGCCGGCACCGTGCGTGCGATCCTGGCCAACATGGTGCAGGGCGTGTCCGAAGGCTTCGAGCGCAAGCTTGAGCTGGTCGGCGTGGGTTACCGCGCTGCCATGCAGGGCAAGGACCTGAACCTGTCGCTGGGCTTCTCCCACCCTGTCGTGTTCGTGGCGCCGGAAGGCATCACCCTGTCGACCCCGACGCAGACGGAAATCGTCGTGCAGGGCGTGGACAAGCAGGTTGTCGGTGAAGTCGCCGCCAAGATCCGTGGTTACCGTCCGCCGGAGCCCTATAAGGGCAAGGGTGTGAAGTACGCCGGTGAAGTCATCATTCGCAAGGAAGCCAAGAAGGCCTAATTCTTAGGTTTTCAGCTTTCGAGGATAAAGAACATGAACAAGAACATCGCCCGTCTGCGTCGCGCCAAGTCGACCCGTTCGCACATCCGTACCCTGGGCGTTGCACGTCTGTCGGTGCTGCGCACTGGTCAGCACCTGTACGCACAGGTCTTCACCGCCGACGGCTCCAAGGTGCTGGCTGCTGCCAACACCGCACAGGCCGAAGTCAAGGAAGGCCTGAAGAGCGGCAAGAACATCGACGCTGCCACCAAGGTTGGCAAGTTGATCGCCGAGCGCGCCAAGGCTGCTGGTATCGAGAAGGTCGCTTTCGACCGCTCGGGCTACCGCTACCACGGTCGCATCAAGGCGCTTGCTGATGCTGCCCGCGAAGGCGGCCTGCAGTTCTAAGCAATACAGGAAAGGGGCCTCTGGCCCCTTTCCGCCTGCCTGCCGGTACGGGTTTGTACCGGGCGCCACTCGTTCTTCTGCAGCGTCTGGCGATTCACTGCTTCACTACACAACCATAAGCGGCCCCGAGCCGTACATACCCAATCAATCAAGGAATCGAAATGGCAGAAGAGCGTCAGCAGCGGGGTCGCGATCGCGACCGTAACCGCGAAGAGAAAATCGACGACGGCATGATCGAGAAGCTGGTCGCGGTCAACCGCGTCAGCAAGACCGTCAAGGGTGGCCGTCAGTTCACCTTCACCGCACTGACCGTGGTCGGTGATGGCGAAGGCAAGGTCGGCTTCGGTTATGGCAAGGCACGCGAAGTGCCGGTCGCCATCCAGAAGTCGATGGAACAGGCCCGCAAGAACCAGGTCAGCGTTGATCTGAACAACGGCACGTTGTGGCACACCATCAAGGATGGTCACGGCGCAGCTCGCGTGTTCATGCAGCCGGCTTCGGAAGGTACCGGCGTCATTGCCGGCGGTGCCATGCGCGCCGTGCTGGAAGCCGTTGGCGTGAAGAACGTCCTGGCCAAGGCAACCGGTTCGCGTAACCCGATCAACCTGGTCCGCGCCACCCTGAAGGGTCTGGCCGGTGCACAGTCCCCGGCTCGTATTGCTGCCAAGCGCGGCAAGAAGTTGGAGGATCTGAACCATGGCTAATGAAACCGTCAAGACTGTAAAGGTGCGCCTGGTGCGCGGCCTGCGTGGCACCCAGTCGCGTCACCGCCTGTCGGTGCGTGCCCTGGGCCTGAACAAGCTCAATGATGTGCGTGAACTGAAAGACAGCCCGCAGGTTCGCGGTCTGATCAACAAGGTTCAGTACCTCGTCCAGGTTGAGGAGTAATCGACCATGACTATGCGTCTCAATGAACTGAGCCCGGCACCGGGCGCCCGTACCGAGCGTACCCGCGTCGGTCGCGGCATCGGCTCCGGCCTGGGCAAGACCTGCGGCCGCGGCCACAAGGGTTCGTTCGCTCGCAAGGGCGGCGGCAAGATCAAGGCTGGCTTCGAAGGCGGCCAGACCCCGATGCAGCGTCGTCTGCCGAAGATCGGCTTCTTCTCGCACAAGGCCAAGGACACCGCAGAAGTGCTGTCCTACCACCTTGACCGCCTGGAAGCTGGTGAGATCGACCTGGCCGCACTGCGTGCAGCCAAGCTGATCCCGTCGACCGCGAAGAAGGCCAAGGTCGTCTTCAAGGGCGAGCTGAGCAAGGCATTCACCCTGAAGGGTATTGCTGCTACTGCCGGCGCCAAGGCCGCGATTGAAGCTGCCGGCGGCAGCGTACAGGAGTAACTGGAACATGGCGCAAGCTGGCATCGGTAACCTCGCGGCAGGGGCGGGCAAGTTCACTGAACTTCGCCAACGCCTTCTGTTCGTACTTGGGGCATTGCTCGTCTATCGCATCGGCTGTTATGTGCCGGTGCCGGGCGTCAATCCCGAGGCCATGCTTGCGCTGATGCAGGCGCAGGGCGGCGGCATCGTGGACATGTTCAACATGTTCTCGGGCGGCGCCCTGCACCGTTTCAGTATCTTCGCGTTGAACGTGATGCCGTATATCTCGGCATCCATCGTGATGCAGCTGGCGGTCCACATCTTCCCGGCCCTGAAGGCCATGCAGAAGGAAGGTGAGTCGGGTCGTCGCAAGATCACCCAGTATTCGCGCATTGGCGCGGTGCTCCTGGCGGTAGTGCAGGGCGGCAGTATCGCGCTGGCACTGCAGAACCAGGTGTCGCCGGGCGGTGCACCGGTGGTGTACGCCCCGGGCATGGGCTTCGTGTTGACCGCGATCATCGCGCTCACTGCAGGCACCATCTTCCTGATGTGGGTAGGTGAGCAGGTGACGGAGCGTGGCATCGGCAACGGTGTGTCGCTGATCATCTTCGCAGGCATCGTGGCTGGCTTGCCGGCTGCCGTGATCCACACCGTCGAAGCCTACCGTGACGGCAACATGAGCTTCATCTCGTTGCTGATCATCGTGCTGGTGGTGCTGGCTTTCACCTACTTCGTGGTGTTCGTGGAGCGCGGTCAGCGTCGTATCACGGTCAATTACGCCCGCCGTCAGGGTGGCCGTAATGCCTATATGAACCAGACCTCGTTCCTGCCGCTGAAGCTCAACATGGCAGGCGTGATCCCGGCGATCTTCGCCTCCAGCATCCTTGCCTTCCCGGCAACGCTGGCGATGTGGTCCGGCCAGGCCAGCTCGGCCACGTGGCTGCAGAAGGTGGCCAACGCGCTGGGTCCGGGCGAGCCGCTGCACATGATCGTGTTTGCTGCGCTGATCACCGGTTTTGCGTTCTTCTACACCGCGTTGGTGTTCAACTCGCAGGAAACCGCTGACAACCTGAAGAAGTCGGGCGCGCTGATCCCGGGTATCCGTCCGGGCAAGGCCACCGCCGATTACATCGATGCCGTGCTGACCCGTCTGACGGCTGCTGGCTCGCTGTACCTGGTGATCGTCTGCCTGCTGCCGGAAATCATGCGTACCCAGCTCAACGCCTCCTTCTACTTCGGCGGCACCTCGCTGCTGATCGTGGTGGTGGTGGTGATGGACTTCATCGCACAGGTCCAGGCCCATCTGATGTCGCACCAGTACGAGAGCCTGTTGAAGAAGGCCAACCTGAAGGGCGGCAACCGCGGTGGTTTTGCACGCGGCTGATTCACCGGTTATACTTTCCGCTTCATAGCGAGAAACCCGCTCCGGTTCCCGGGGCGGTTTTCCAAACAGAAGGGCGGCCCCTGCAGCGGTTTCGGGTGGGGGTGTGATGTGGTTGTTCCGCGCGGGAGTAGCGCGGGCGGCTCGGAGACTTCTCTCCTTGCCAGGCACATCCGGCGCCGGAGCATGGGCACACTCCCCACGCCGGGCTTGTGGAACTGTATGTTCCACGGGCTTCCAAGCAAACCGAAGCCTTGTTAGTATCGCTAGTTCACATTTTTGATCCATCCTGCCGGATTGGCGCGCCTCATGGTGCGTATTCGGCCATCACTCAGCTGGAGAACCGCGTCATGGCGCGTATTGCAGGCGTCAACCTGCCAGCCCAGAAGCATGTCTGGGTCGGGTTGCAAAGCATTTACGGCATCGGCCGTACCCGTTCGAAGAAGGTCTGCGAAGTTGCAGGCGTTGCTTCGACCACCAAAATCCGCGATCTGTCGGAACCGGAAATCGATCGTCTGCGCCTGGAAGTAGGCAAGTACATCGTTGAAGGCGATCTGCGTCGCGAAATCGGCATTGCCATCAAGCGCCTGATGGACCTGGGCTGCTATCGCGGCCTGCGTCACCGTCGTGGTCTCCCGCTGCGTGGTCAGCGCACCAAGACCAATGCACGTACCCGTAAGGGTCCGCGCAAGGCTCTGAAGAAGTAAGGGACCTAGATAATGGCTAAGCCCGCTGCTGCAAAAACCAAGAAGAAGATCAAGCGCGTCATCACTGATGGCGTTGCCCACGTCCACGCTTCGTTCAACAACACCATCGTGACCATCACCGACCGTCAGGGCAATGCACTGTCCTGGGCGACCTCCGGTGGCGCTGGCTTCCGTGGTTCGCGTAAGTCGACTCCGTTCGCCGCTCAGGTTGCCGCCGAAAAGGCTGGCAAGGCTGCGCTGGATTACGGCCTGAAGTCGCTGGAAGTCCGCATCAAGGGTCCGGGTCCGGGCCGTGAGTCGGCCGTACGTTCGTTGAACAACGTCGGCTACAAGATCACCAACATCATCGACGTGACGCCAATCCCGCACAACGGGTGCCGTCCGCCGAAGAAGCGTCGCGTCTAAAGGAGCGATAAGAAATGGCTCGTTATATCGGTCCTACCTGTAAGCTCGCCCGCCGCGAAGGCGCCGACCTCTCCCTGAAGAGCCCGGCCCGCGCGTTGGATTCCAAGTGCAAGCTGGAGCAGAAGCCCGGCCAGCACGGCGCCACTGCCCGTAAGGGCAAGCTGTCCGACTACGCTACCCAGCTGCGCGAAAAGCAGAAGGTCAAGCGTATCTACGGTCTGCTGGAGCGTCAGTTCCGCAACTACTACAAGAAGGCCTCGACCAAGAAGGGCAACACCGGCGAGAACCTGCTGCAGTTGTTGGAAACCCGTCTGGACAACGTCGTCTACCGCATGGGCTTCGCAGTGACCCGTCCGGCTGCCCGTCAGCTGGTCTCGCACCGCGGTGTCACGGTCAACGGCAAGTCGGTGAACCTGGCTTCGTACCAGGTCAAGGCCGGCGACGCGATTGCGCTGTCCGAGAAGGCTGCCAAGCAGCTGCGCGTCCAGGAAGCCCTGGTCGTTGCCGAGCAGCACGACCTCAGCCCGTCGTGGGTCGAAGTCGATTCGAAGAAGTTCAGCGGCGTCTTCAAGGCTGTGCCGGATCGTGCGGACCTGCCTGCGGATATCAACGAAGCGCTGATCGTCGAGTTGTATTCGAAGTAATTCACAATGGAGAACCTCCGGGTTGCACCGGAGGTTCGCAGGAGAACCCGCAACATGACGGTTACCGCAAACCAGGTTCTGCGTCCTCGCGGTCCGCAGATCGAACGCCTTACCGAGACCCGCGCCAAGGTCGTGATCGAGCCTTTGGAGCGTGGTTACGGGCATACGCTGGGCAACGCCCTGCGTCGCGTGCTGCTGTCGTCCATCCCGGGCTTCGCCATTACCGAAGTCGAGATCGACGGCGTGTTGCACGAGTACACCACTTTGGAAGGCCTGCAGGAAGACGTGCTTGACGTCCTGCTGAACCTGAAGGACGTGGCGATCCGTATGCACACCGGCGACAGCGCCACTGTTTCCCTGTCCAAGCAGGGTCCGGGTGTTGTCACCGCTGCCGACATCAAGGTTGACCACAACGTCGAAGTGATCAACGGCGACCATGTGATCTGCAACCTGACCAAGGACACTGCGATCAACATGCGTCTGAAGGTCGAGCGTGGCTTCGGCTACCAGCCGGCTGCCGCACGTCGTCGTCCGGACGAAGAATCGCGTGCGATTGGTCGTCTGGTGTTGGATGCTTCGTTCTCGCCGGTCCGCCGCGTCGCTTATGCGGTGGAAGCCGCTCGCGTCGAACAGCGTACCGACCTGGACAAGCTGGTCATTGATATCGAAACCAACGGCACGATCGATGCCGAGGAAGCTGTCCGCACCGCGGCCGACATCCTCAGCGATCAGCTGTCGGTGTTCGGTGATTTCACCCACCGCGACCGCGGTGCAGCCAAGCCGGCCAACAACGGCGTGGATCCGGTGCTGCTGCGCCCGATCGACGACCTGGAACTGACCGTGCGTTCGGCCAACTGCCTCAAGGCTGAGAGCATCTACTACATCGGCGATCTGATCCAGAAGACCGAAGTCGAGCTGCTCAAGACCCCGAACCTCGGCAAGAAGTCGCTGACCGAGATCAAGGAAGTGCTGGCCCAGCGCGGTCTGTCGCTTGGCATGAAGCTGGAGAACTGGCCGCCGGCCGGTGTCGCCGCTCACGGCATGCTCGGCTGATAAGCAATACCTGTTCCCCCGCATGGGTGACCATGCGGGGGAATATTGTTTCAGCAGTACCCGCATTGACGGTTAAACAACGCCGCAATGCCGGTCGTCCAGGACGGGTGACCAGGACCATCCGCAGTCCACTTTCAACGCCAGGATGGCGACAACGATGTCCAACGTCTCACCATTAACCAAGGAATAAACCCATGCGTCACATGAAGTCGGGCCGCAAGTTCAACCGCACCAGCGCCCACCGCGAAGCAATGTTCAAGAACATGGCTGCGTCGCTGTTCAAGCACCAGCTGATCAAGACCACCCTGCCGAAGGCCAAGGAACTGCGCCGCGTTGCCGAGCCGCTGATCACCCTGGCCAAGGTTGATTCGGTTGCCAACCGTCGTCTGGCGTTCGCCCGCCTGCGTGACAAGGAAGCCGTTGGCGTCCTGTTCACCGTCCTGGGCCCGCGTTACGCCAACCGTCCGGGCGGCTACCTGCGCCTGCTGAAGTGCGGCTTCCGCGCTGGCGACAACGCTCCGATGGCTTACGTTGAGCTGGTTGACCGTCCGGTCGCCGTCGCGGAAGAAGTCGGCGAGTAATCGCACGCTTCCGTCCATCGACGGATGCAGGAAAAGCCCGGCATAAGCCGGGCTTTTTTGTTCATGTGGTTACAGCTGCCATCACTGCTGATCGCGCGCGGGCGGCCTGTTACTCTTGTTGCATTGTTCACTCCGGAAAGTTGCGATGAACCCTTTGCGTTGGAGTTTCCGCGCGCAGTGCCTGCTGGGCTTTTTGACCTGTGCTGGCCTGCTCGCCTTTGCGATCTACATGCAGATCCAGATGGGCTTGGAACCGTGCCCGCTGTGCATCTACCAGCGCATCGCATTCGCTGCGGTCGGGGTGCTGTTCCTGCTCGGTGCACTGCATGGGCCGTCCAGCCGCGGAGGGCGCGCCGGCTATGGCGTGCTGACCTTCCTGGCGGCCGTGGTGGGCATCGGCATCGCCGGGCGCCACGTCTACGTGCAGTTGTTGCCGAAGGACCTGGGCAGCAGCTGTGGCCCGCCATTGAGCTTCCTCGCCGAAACCATGGGCCCGTTCGAAGTGTTCCGCACCGTGCTGACCGGTACCGGTGACTGCGGCAACATCGACTGGACCTTCCTCGGCCTGAGCATGCCGATGTGGAGCCTGGTGTGGTTTGTACTGCTTGCGGGCTGGGCGCTGTATGCCGGCCTGCGCACACGCAAAAAACGTTTGATCTGACTCTTTCACTTCTTCAACTGGTATCTGCATGAACGCTTCTTCCTCCCCGTCATCCGTCGCCACCGCCAGCAGCTGGGCGCCGGATAGCTGGCGTGGCAAGCCCGCGCTGCAGATGCCGACGTACCCCGATCCGCAGGCGCTGGAGGCCGCGTTGAGCGAGCTGCGGCAACTGCCGCCGCTGGTGACCTCGTGGGAGATCTTCGCACTCAAGCAGCAGCTGGCCGAGGCGCAGGAAGGCAAGCGTTTCCTGCTGCAGGGCGGTGACTGTGCCGAGAACTTCGTCGACTGCGAGTCGGGCACGATCTCCAACCGGCTCAAGGTGCTGCTGCAGATGAGCCTGGTGATGGTGCATGGCCTGCGCATGCCGGTTATCCGCGTTGGCCGCTTTGCCGGCCAGTACGCCAAGCCGCGCTCGGCCGATACCGAAACCCGCGACGGGGTGACCTTGCCCAGCTACCGCGGTGACGTGATCAACGCGCCTGGCTTCACCGAGGCCGCGCGCGTTCCCGACCCGCAGCGGATGATCACCGCGCATTCGCGCTCGGCGCTGACGATGAACTTCGTGCGTGCGCTGATCGATGGCGGCTTCGCCGACCTGCATCACCCCGAGTACTGGAACCTGGCGTGGATGCGCTGCTCGCCGTTGGCCGAGGAGTACCAGGAGATGGTCGCCTCGATCGGTGATGCGGTGCGCTTCATGGAGACCTTGTCGGGCTCACAGGTGCACAACCTCAACCGCGTGGATTTCTACACCTCGCATGAGGCCTTGCTGCTGCCGTACGAGCAGGCGCTGACCCGGCAGGTGCCGCGCCAGAGCGGTTGGTTCAACCTGAGCACGCATTACCCGTGGATCGGCATGCGCACCGCGGCGCTGGATGGCGCCCACGTGGAGTACCTGCGTGGCGTGCGTAATCCGATCGCGATCAAGGTGGGGCCGTCGGTACAGCCGGATCAGCTGCTGCGCTTGATCGACGTGTTGAACCCGGATGATGAGCCGGGCCGCCTGAGCTTCATCCACCGCATGGGCGCGAACCAGATCGCCGACAAGTTGCCGCCGCTGCTGGATGCGATCAAGCGCGACGGCCGCCGCGTGCTGTGGGTCTGCGACGCCATGCACGGCAACACCGAGAGCACCAGCAACGGTTACAAGACCCGGCGGTTTGACAACATCCGCAGCGAGGTCGAGATGTCCTTCGACCTGCACGCAGCGGCCGGTACGCGTCTGGGCGGCGTGCACTTGGAATTGACTGGCGAGGATGTCACCGAGTGCACTGGCGGCGCCCGCGAGCTCACCGAGCGCGATCTGGAGCGTGCCTACCGTTCCAGTGTCGACCCGCGGCTGAACTACGAGCAGTCGTTGGAAATCGCCATGGCCATCGTCCGCAAGCAGGGCTGACGGCCGCACCTGCATTGCCGAGCCATGCTCGGCAGGGGGCGTTACCGCTAAAGCCGGACCTGTAGTGCCGAGCCATGCTCGGCAGGGGGCGTTACCGCTAAAGCCGGACCTGTAGTGCCGAGCCATGCTCGGCAGAGGCGTTACCGGTAAAGCCGAACCTAGTGCCGAGCCATGCTCGGCAGAGGCGTTACCGGTAAAGCCGAACCTGTAGTGCCGAGCCATGCTCGGCAGAGGCGTTACCGGTAAAGCCGAACCTGTAGTGCCGAGCCATGCTCGGCAGAGGCGTTACCGGTAAAGCCAAACCTGTAGTGCCGAGCCATGCTCGGCAGGGGCGTTACCGGTAAAGCCGAACCTGTAGTGC
>NZ_JBSPUF010000030.1:0-11260 GCF_056861425.1 Stenotrophomonas sp. 21LCFQ19
CCTGCTTCAGCCTCACGCAGGAAGCCAATGATCTGTTCTTCGGTAAAGCGCTTCTTCACGTCCAATCTCCTTGTCATTGAGGATTGGACTCCAAACCGTTGTGCTACTCAATCTTGGGGGGACGTCGCTAACATCCCGGTCTCTAAAGAAAGGTCTCGGGGGAAATGAGGCATGAAAGGTGACCCGCATCCCCGCCCGAAACAGCTGCAGGGGAGAGCCAACATAGGCACCCTTCCCCTGCACCCCGGCCACAATCCACGGAGGAAGAAATTTGGGGGATTCATGGATCGAGAAGAACCAACACTTGGGAAAAAGATCGAAATGGCCGATGTGGAATTCAGACCACGGAGCTATAGAGGGCCGACTCGTAGACCAGAGCAAGACTCAGCCATGTGGTGGAAAATTGCCCTCTGCGCTGCAGCTTTGATTCTGATCGCTATGGGGTTGATTGAACAGCAAAAGAAGAAGTTCGCATTAAGGCAGAACTGAAACGCTGGGAAGCAGAAACGCTGGCAGAAACTGACAGAGAGTTGGCGGAACTAGGAAAACAGATCTGGGTGGGCCCACAGCCACGCTATGAACCAAGGGCGCCCTTAGCCAGAGGACAGCGTTACATCCAAGGTCGACGGTTTGAGCGAATTGAAGGTGGTTGGCGAGATTTGCCGCATGATCCTTGCTAATTTAGTGATGCATCACTAAATATTGATGAGTAGTGCAGGCCGTCACGGCCACACGGCAACAGTAAGCGCGAAGCTGACCAAGATGTTGACGTCAGAGGCCCAAACGTAGAGCGCCTAGGCGACCAAACCATACATCAGCAGCCGTCAGAAAGCGCCTAAGACAGATCAAGCGATCACCAAAAAATCTCCTTTTGACATGAATCGCCCCGCCCTGACCAGAGACTCGCAGCGATCAAGAATAACCCTGCGGAGTTGCGAGCTTGTGCTCTTGTAGCCGAGCTGTCGCGCGACTATCGTCACCAACTCCTCTGCCCGCGCTCCGAGATTGTCCTTCACAACCTTCATCAAAGCCGAATCGATCTCAGATGGAGGCAAGTATTCTGGGCGGCGCAATGTCAACGACTCGACCATCGAGCGATCTCGAACGCGGATCTCCTTCCCAGGGATGGCCAAGAAATCTTGATCGACAATCTGCACTCCACCGAACGACACGATGGATGTGATGGCCTCATCCACGGCCTGCTGAATACGAGAGCCTGCACGCTGTAGTCCCCAAAGTGTCCGTGCGCGTGTGACGACTTCGCTCCGATGGATTGGGCTCTCAACCTCGACGATCTGTCGAACTATGGTCGCGAGCTGACCTGCTGGAACCAGATGAAGCTCAAATCTATCATTGGGGACAGCAAATGATGCTTCGATGTAGAGCTCATCGTCCGGTGGACTTTGCGCATCTATGAGCTCCATTTCCACTACTTCACCGCGATCAACCGTGAGTATTTCCACCGGTACTGCTCGTTCTAGAGTCTTGGCCTTGGACTCTAGGGAGCTCGACTCAGCCTTGGCACGTTCAATGGCTGCAATAAGCTTTTCAAGCTCTGCTTCTGGACGATGGAACCAGTCCGAACTCCAAATTCGATAAACCTGCCAGCCCTTGTCACGCAGCACACTCTCGCGCAAGCGATCTCGATCACGCGCGCTTCTTGCGTCTCGATACGATTGTCCATCGCATTCGATCCCCAAAATGTAGCGCCCGGGCTCGCCAGGGTTAGCAACCGCGATGTCAACAAAGAAACCAGCTAAACCAACATCTGTGTGCAGATCGTAGCCCCGCGATCGAAGCGCTTGGGCAACTTCTTGCTCAAAGACGCTTCGCTTGGTGTCTCGTGCCTCGGTGACGAGGTTGAGCCGCCCGGTTCTTGCATAGTTCAAGAAGAGCTTCAAAGCAAAGGTGCCCTTGCCCTTAGCCCGATCGGTGTCGATGTCCTCATCGGTAATTGAGGTGAAGACCTCGCAACGTGACTTGGCGCGACTGATGAGCACATTCAAGCGCCGCTCACCGCCTTCATTGCTCACCGGCCCAAAGTTCATTGTCATATGACGCTGCGCATCTCTCCCGTATCCCACTGAGATGAAGATGACATCCCGCTCATCACCCTGGATGTTTTCTAAGCTTTTGACAAAGAATGGTTCAGCTGGATGATCAGCAAAAAAACCTTCTGTTTCTGGGTGCTGCCTGCGCAAAAGTTCCAGTTCGTCCAAGATGGCGCGGCGTTGAGCTGTTGAAAAAGTCGCCACGCCGAGGGTAAGCATGGGCATGTTCTGAGCATGTTCCAACACCGCCCGCGCAACAGCCTTGGCCTCTTTTGGATTGGTGCGTGTGTTGCCCCGGTAGTAGATAGCCTCCGGCAGATGATGCAAACGCAGACCAACTCCTGCCTCACTAGTGTAGGGGCTTGGGACAATGAAGAGCTTACCTTCGTAGAACTGCTGGTTGGAAACGGCAATAAGCGATTGATGGCGGCTCCGATAGTGCCAACGAAGCATCCGCTCTGGCAAACCTCGTGCGCGACAAAGTCCCAAGATACTTTCGACATCTGAAGCTTGTGCCCCACCCTCCTCGTCATCTCGATCGCCGCCATCTCCAAGCGCCTTGGAGAAAAAACGGGTAGGTGGTAACTGACGCTCATCCCCGACGATCACAAGCTGCTTGACGCGTGCAATCGACCCCAAAGCGTCGATTGGCTGCACTTGGCTCGCTTCGTCGATGACCAGCATGTCAAATTCCAAAGCGCCTGCCGGCAAGAACTGCGCGACCGACAAGGGACTCATCATAAAAACCGGTTTAAGCGCTTGAATCGCCGGCGCACACTTATGCATCAGCTGACGAATGGGGAGATGACCCTTCTTTTTGGCCATTTCACCAATGAGCACGGCGGTTGGACCAGTTGCACCGCCTTGGCGCGGGATCTTGCTGTGATGCGCCTTCACCACTTCATAGCGCGCAAGGTGCATGCGCTCTTGATCGAGGTTTGCGAAGCTTGCAACGACTTGCGACTGGCGATGCCCATCAAAGCTTGCCAATGCCTGGTCTCGCTGCACCAAGGCTTGTAGCACTGCCTCAAAATAGGAAAGGTCAAATACGCCGAGCGCATCAGCTGGTGCAAGCTCACCGCTGTGAAGTCCTTCGACCAAAGTAGCCAAACCCTTACGTCGAGACTCCTTTGCGATGGCAAGATAGGCTACCCATGTCCTTAACCCTTCCGGATCTGCTTGCCAGTTCAACAGTTGTGACTTGAGCGCCTCCAAGGGGGCGCGATTCGGATCCCGGGTTATCTCTGCGCTGCCTTCAAACTGTAATCCAACTAGAAGATCCATGACCTCACCAGCCAACACGCCACCAGCGAAAGAGGCTCGCTCCGCTTGATCGAGTAAGGGCTGCGGGTCCTCCAAGCGTGCTGCCAACTGGCGAAGTTCTGGGTTTTTCTCTACCCAAGCAGCAACCTCGCGAAGTTCGGGAGCCTTGCTTTCGACACCATTCCAGAAAGGCCCAAAGGCCATCGCGCCTTCATCGGCCGAAGCCTGGTAAGCCGTATTGGCCAACTGAGCTTGCTCGATTTCTTCAATCAACGCCAACGCCCGCTCAATACTGATCTCTTCAGCATTGCCGAGAAGCGCAGTTTGCTCTGAAGCGGCTAACCAGTGGACGGATTTCTCAGACAACTCTGACAGCGCCAAGCGCTTCAGAACCGTTTCTTCGCCCCAAGGATTTCGCTCAGCTGCCACCAGTGCCTCATGGACAGGTCCAAGGCTCCGCACAAGTTCTTCCAGTAAAGGCTTTACGCGCGTGGCAATGTCAGTTGCCAAGACACGATCGCCAATGTCTGCCAAACGCTCGCGAACCCCACTTCCTAACGGACGAAGCGTGCGCATCCACGCCACGACACCTCGAAGAAATGAAGGATTTGAACGCTCACGCTGCCAATTTGACCCAAAGGCTTCTTCGCCCCGCTCATCGTGATCGGCTATCTTGCGCTGGGCGCTCTTGGCATCAAGTAGCACATCTAGCGAGTTTAATATGTCGACCGCTGGCAACTTCGGGTTCGATAACAAAGTGCGTATACCTTGATTCGCACGACGCCAGTCGCCACTGAAAAAGCGCAACAAGCTCGTCCCACGCATGGCCAACTGTCCGCGAGCTGCTTCCAGCTCGGCACCATCTTTGCTCCATGCTGATTCGCGGAACACTGTGGATAGGCTTGACTTGGCCTGCTGGACTGTTTCTACCGCCACCACGATTTCTTCAACCGCATCTACACCGCGCTCCCAAATGTGCGCGACCAAGGCATTGCGATCAAGATCCGGAATACTCGTGGCGCGCTCAGCAATTGCCACCAATCGGAGCGCCAAATCTAGCGTCAGCGACTCCTTCTCCGCCAATAGCTGCGTCAGGCGCGTGAGATCCGGGAGCAGACGCACCAAAGTTGTACGCGCTGTTCCAAGGGCAGACAGCTCTTTGCCGAGCACAAAGGGGCTCGGTAACTGGGCAAGGGTGGATTTTGAAGCTGCCCAGCTAGCCTGTAATGCGTCAGGCTTGACCTTGGACAAAACGGCTGCGTTGGCCTTCTGGGCAACTTCAAGCGACGTAACAATCGCTGAAGCGCGACCTTCGGAATCCCAGACCGCACTTTGAAGCGCTGCCGAACCGAGCTTTGGCGCATCGAGCAAGGCTTTGAGGCGTTGGATGGCATGCCCCGCGTCGTCAATGCACGTGGGCACTTCAAGATCCAGCGCTTCATGGAGCTTTGAAACTTCTAAACCCCAATCATCGAGACGACCCGACAAGGCTCCGACGAGCGCCAGAAGGCGATCGCGTTCATTTGGTAGCAACCCATCGTTCTGCACGCCATTCCAAGCGTGCTCGTTCGGCACACCGATCTCTTCGATGCGTTCGATGAGTTCCTGAAGCAATGCCTCGCGGGCTTCTTTTTCATGCGGCGCCCACGTGGTAGGCGCTTCCAAGCGCAGGCTTTGTGTGATGTAGCCCTGCCTACGAAGACGAACTAGCTGTCCAAAAACATGATAGGGAGTCAGTTCTGAGGGGAGGTGCTGCTTGTGAAGCCGTGCGACATGCGCATTGAGCGTATCCCGCCGTTCGGTCAGCTGCTCGATGATAGGCGCGTTATCGGCTCGCTTCGGTTCCCCAAGACTCAGCGTTTGCCGGAGTTCTTCTAGTAACGAGCGCTTGTTTGCTTTGTTGCTATGCAATTCCAGACACGCCTTACCAACACCGACTTGGTCCAAGCGTCGCTTGACGACTTCAAGAGCCGCCATCTTTTCAGCAACGAACAGCACGCGCTTACCCTCAGCCACGGCGGCCGAGATGATATTCGCGATGGTCTGGGACTTGCCAGTGCCAGGTGGGCCCTGCACCAAAATGTTGTTGCCTTGAAGCACATCATGCACCACCAACGCCTGAGAAGAATCGCAATCGACTACATGACGCATTCTTTCTGGCGATATTATGTGGTCGAGATTGCTGGCTTCGTCGGTTAGGCTGGCACCCGGAAACCCGTCTTGAATAACGCCACGAAGCATGGGAATAGCGTCCATTCCGCCAAGCGGTTCCCAGCTTTGGGGATCCAAGTCACGGTACATCATGAATTTGGCAAACGAAAACAGACCAAGAATGGCATCATCGCAAAGCACGCCCCAGGCTTCTTTCCCGTCCAACATCACTTTGACCGAAGCCATATAGGCGTCAATATCCAACGCTTCGAACTCGTCGATGTTGGGCAGACGAAGTCCAAACTCGCGCTGCAAGAAAAGCTGCAACGACAAATTAGCTTGGATGTCGTCGCCAGTCCATTTGAGGTGGAACTTTTCGCCAGCCGTGCTTCGCTCCAACTGAACTGGGATCAGCACCAATGGCGCAAAGCGATCAGTTTGCGGCGTAGAAGTAGCACGCCAACGCAAATAACCAACCGCCAGATAAAGAACATTGACGCCCTGCTCTTCTTGAAGAGTGCGAGCATCGGTGTAGAGATCCAATAGGCGTTTTTGCAACCCGGTTGGCGTCAAGCGTGTCGTCAGTTGCGCATCCCAATGCGCTTTAACACGCCCGTTCTCGTCCAGTTCGAAATCTGGTTGGGCTATGAGCTCAGGGTCTTCCGGCACTTCGTCCAGCAGAACGATATCGTCATCTTCATCGGTGTCAAACTCAGATAGCGCGCCTACCTGCTTCGGGTCTTCTTTGCCAGCTACAAAGGTGAAGCGCTTACCGTCAATAACCAAGGTCTGGTACATCGCCTTGGCCAATTCGTGTACGACCTCGACGGTCTTGGCTCGACCTCCTCGGGGGGTGTGGAGGAGTCGATTGCGGGTAGATAGATCCAAAAGCTCCAAGCGAGCCTTCTCGACTTTATCCCTTAAACCGCCCGGCCCTCTTAGCGAAGAGGATGCTTCGCCCACCTGTGCCACTATCGTCTGATCCATCGACTGTCCCCTGAGAGGGGTCTGCCTGGGCGAAGAAAACAGCCCTGCATCCCCTGAATGCTTCTGCCTATAATGCGCCCAATATAACGCGTATTCCAGCCTATCAGGGGATCTATGGGTGAGCTACGAAGCAGTGAGATTCACTGGGTTGTCCATCAATACTTGGGCGTCGAGGGAGGGCTTTTGGCCGATTTCACGCATCGCACCCACCGGGAGTTCTATTCCGGGTTCTGCGACCTTGATATTGACTTGAATCAGTTCGCGGGCACCACCATTCGAGAGCGCTTCACTTCAGTACTAACCGGCGTCGAGGCACACCAGCAAGCCGCCATTCTCCGTGGTATTGCCCGGAAGTACCAGCAAGGCACTGAGCATTTCCGAACTCCTCAGGCTTACCGCCAGCTATTGCAGATCGCTAAGCGCTGTGCAGATGGTCTTTCTGTTCAAGCCAGCAGTCCTGCTATCACCAGTGACGTATTGAAACGCGCCCTTGCTGACGTCAACACACTAATTCAAAGCGCGGGTCCAACTCACGCCGTGGATCGGATCCATACTGCGCTACACGCCTACCTTAAAGCCGTCTGTCACTTGCAAGGCCTCGAAATACCGGCGAGTGCCACGATCACTAATTTATTCAAGCTTCTTCGGGCAGAACACCCAAACCTGCGTGATTTAGGGAGCCAATCCGACACGATGAGCAATGTACTGAGATCATTAAGTAATGTAATTGACTGCCTTAACCCGGCCCGCAACCATGGCAGCTTGGCTCACGCAAATGACGCCTTATTGGACAAAGATGAGGCCATGCTTGCTATCAACGCTACAAGGACCGTCTTCCAATACCTAGACAGCAAGTTTTCCATCACTTCAAATATTGGATCCTTAGCTGGAACGCCTGAAAGCGCATGAGCGTCAGAAAGCCTCCGAACATAGGAAATCGATTGGAGGGCGCTCTACTCTACCTTCGACAAATCTTCCTAATCACCTGTGCTGCAGCAGTTTTGTTTCCGGCCAGAAACGGCTACCTAAGCTTGCACTGAGGGAAGAGCGACAATTGAGCACCACGTTTAGCGGACGACCACAGAGCACACCTTCGCGCATCTCTAGGGCCTCGTGCAACGCAAACGTACGCGTCAAGAGTTGTTGCTTTAAGAGGTGGCCCAGATCGTTCCGTGGAAGACACTGCTTGAATTGATTGAGCCGGGCTACCCAATATCTGGGCGTCAATGCCGACAACCAAAGCAAGGCACAGCGACCCACTGACCTCGATTCACTCAGCTCACCCACATCACGCAGTCACAGCAAGATCCCGCAAACGCCCTCCCCCTCCCTGCGTTACGCTCCAACCCAGTCACTGGTACGGAACAGGCGTTATGGGTGCGGCACGCAAGGCCTTGTGGTACATCGAAAGCCACTTTGCCGAGAACCCCTCGCTGGCCCAGATCGCCGAGGCGGTCGAGCTCTCGCCGTTCCACCTCTCACGCCTGTTCCAGGTCAGTACCGGGACCTCGATGGCGCGCTATCTTCGTGTGCGTCGACTTACCGAGGCGGCACGGACCCTGGCTGCTGGCAGCGAGCCCATCCTGGATGTCGCCTTGGCCGCAGGCTATGCCTCGCATGCGGCTTTTACCAATGCCTTCACCGAGCAGTTCAAGCTGCCCCCGGAACACGTTCGCCGGAACGGTCTGCACAGCGTAGCGCTATTGGAGGCCATCAAGCTTGACGCTCCACCCCTGCCCTGCGAGGTGGAGCCGGTACGTCGCCGTCAGGGCCCGCTGCGTGTGGCGGGTATCCGCGCCCGCCACACCGCCGCTACCGTGGCGTCCATTCCCTCGCAATGGCAGCAGTTGGCGCTGACCCGGGAGCTGGGCAAGGACGTCGCCTTCGGGGTCTGCTGCAACCGCGATGGCGAGGGTGCGTTCGACTACATCGCGGGCATGGAGATCGGTGTGAACGCCGCCATACCTTCGGCGTGGCATGCCGTTTCCATTCCGGCCTGTGACTATCTGGTGGCGTGGCATGCGGGACACATCTCGACCATCCGCTCTACCTGGTACTGGCTGTTGAACGATTACCTGCCCTGCACCGGCCTGAGCCTTGCCGACGCCCCCGATTTCGAACGCTATGACGCCGGCTTCGACGACCGTACCGGAAACGGCGGCGTGGAGATCTGGCTGCCGCTGTCCAACCTGAGTTGATCCAAGGAGACCCATTCGTGCGAGTAGTGCCCCTCACATTCTTCCTGCTGACCTGTCTGTTCGCGCCGCTGGCCTGGGCGGCTGCGCCCTCGCCCGCCGTTGGCGAAACCCATGGCGTGGCGCACACGCCCAGCGCAGCAGTCCGCGATGCCGGGCACAGCGACCAGGTGCGGTATACCGTGTGGTATCCGGCGCTGCCAGGTGTGCAACAGCAGCCACTGGCGATCGGGCCGCCGGGTGCACCGCTGTTCGTGGCGGGGTCTTCTGCCGTCGATGCCCCCGTTGCGCCGGGTCGCTGGCCCGTACTACTGCTGTCACACGGCAACGGTGGCAGTGCTCGAATGATGGGCTGGTTCGGCACCGCCATGGCGCAATCAGGGTATGTAGTGGTCGCGGTGGACCATCCCGGCAACAACGGTGTGGACGCGATGACCGAAGCCGGAAGCATTCTGGTGTGGAACCGGGCCGATGACTTGGCTGTGGCATTGGCTGCAGTGCAGGCCGACCCGGTGCTGGCTCCGCATGTGGATGCGGGCCGGCTGGGGCTGGTGGGATATTCTGCCGGTGGGTTCACGGCTTTGGTCGCTGCGGGCGCGCGGCCGGACATGTCCAGGTTAGCTGCTTTCTGCAAGGCATCGCCTAAGGATGGGGTATGCATGCCGCAGGCCGAGAATCCGGAAATGACCCTTGAGCGGCGGATGGCGGCGGCTGCTACGCCGGCGCTGGCACCGTGGGTAGCCAGGTCGGCGGAGGATCGCCGCATTCCAAACGTTCGCGCTGTGCTCCTGATGGCACCGGCAATCGTGCAGGCATTCGAGCCGGGTGAGCTTGCACGGTTGGAGGCTCCGCTGTCGGTGGTTGTGGGTGAGTCTGATGCGATTGCCTCGCCCGCGACCAACAGCAAGGGCATTGCCGAGGCAAATGACAATGCACGACTTCAGGTGCTCCCCATGGTAGGTCACTACGACTTCCTTGCGGAATGCACGGAGCTGGGCCGCGAGCGGCTAGGTAAGCTGTGCGAGGTGAATGCCGACAAGCAGGCTACGCATCAGGCAGCGATCCAGCAGGCCAGGTCGCTGTTCGATTCGGCGCTTCGGTAGCTGCAAACCCGGAGCTGCGCTTGGACCATCGCCCGCATTGCGTACCTTACAGATGGAGCAATCCGTGTTTCACATAAAAGTGCCCACGCGGGTTGAGCATCCATGTTGATGTTCATGGGCTCTTTTATGCGCTGTAGCTATCGGTACACCCCCCAAAGCTGGATTCCTTGCGTGGCGACACTGCATCGCAGCGCCCATATCCTCAAGGCAGCGTCCATTCCGCCACGGGGCGCGTTGTTGCTTGCTGCCGGCGGCGGCCTGGAGCTCATCGCCTTCGCCCAAGTGCAGCCTGGCTGGTGACTTGTTGGTACCACAACCTTCCTCTGTTTAGCGGCCGAACCGCATCTCTGACCGCCTCACCGCCCATCTTTGGGCTGAGGCGCTGGCCGTCGCCCCGCCCTTCGCCGTCCACGCACCTTGGATGGTTTGTTGGTTGCTACAGATTTAGGCTTGTCCACTGGCTCCGGCACCAATGAGGGCTGCATCCTCTGCACCTTGACGAAGTTCTTGCGCGCGCTTGCCAGTTCGAAACCGTAGTCCAGGGCCTTGATGGCAAGACCGCCAAGAAACAACCCAACGAACACCATCATCACCAGCTCAGCGCCCGAAGCCGTAGCGCGACCTTGGTAGCTCAACAACAGCAAAAGCAGCGCGGCCATTGCCAACAGGAAATAGAGTCCAAAACCAACGACGATGCCGAACCACGCGTGTAGCGCCTTTGCATGACGGTCGTTCTTCCACCGAACCAAACCATCGTCCAGCTGGAAGAACTTCGCCGAGTGGCTCAAGGCCCAAAGCGTATCTGCAGCTTGGGAGTTTGAAGCTACGTTGATGATGATTCGCGCCGGCAGGTACTCGCGGCAATAGTGGCGAATCAATACCTCGCACCAGAGATGATCGCGTTTCGCGCGCTCGAAGTCCCAGAGCTGCAGGAACTCCTGCCTGGCTTTCGCTCGATCACTGTTGAGCGAGTAAAGGCCCTTGAACAGTACAAGCAGCAGCAAAGCCAACAAGACAATGATCTCGCCGGCCATGCTGTGGCCGAAGCTTCCTGCCAACTTGAGTACAAGCTCTTGCACCTGCTCCCCCCTCGCCTTCACTGGCTGGTTTTGCAGTAGATCATAGCCGGGTTATCAGACGGCTTGGTCGCGAAGCTTTGATGCAGCCGCCTCATACTTCCGTCCGCCCGCCAGCGTGTCAATTTTAGTGGGCACGGTCAGTCGGCAGAGGTGCGACTACTAAGGATGGAAGTCCAAGTACGGCATGGATGCATCGGACGTGCAAAGGCATTGCGAGGTCGAGGCCGACCGCACCATGTAAAAATGGATGTACGTCGAGCTGGCGATGGAGGACCGCGCGTTGACGATTGCGATCGATAACATACGACGTCCCCCCAAGATTGAGTAGCACAACGGTTTGGAGTCCAATCCTCAATGACAAGGAGATTGGACGTGAAGAAGCGCTTTACCGAAGAACAGATCATTGGCTTCCTGCGTGAGGCTGAAGCAGG
>NZ_JBSPUF010000031.1:0-2950 GCF_056861425.1 Stenotrophomonas sp. 21LCFQ19
TAGTGCCGAGCCATGCTCGGCAGGGGCTCTACCGGGGAAACCTGCTGCCGAGCATGGCTCGGCACACCATCCGATCAGCGCAGCAAGGCGCTGACAGCACTGCCGAATTGTTGCCGTGCCTGCATTGATGCGGGGTCGTGATTCAGCTGGCGCACTGCAAATGCCAGACGCGAGGCGCCAACAAAACCACAGCTGGCCTGCAGCTTGTGCAGCTGTGCATGCAGGGCTTTGTCGTCATGCTTTTCAAGTGCATGACTGACCGCGTCGCGGGTGCCTGGCAACTCCGACAGGAACAATTCGCGCAGTGCACGCACGTGCGCCTGTTGCCCGTTCAGGGCGTTCATCGCGGCTGATTCGTCCCAATCCAGCGCAGCTTCGGCAACGGCGCCGTCAGCCTTTGCAGTGGACCTGGTCAGCGCACGGCGCACGCTCTTCAGCAGCGCATCGCGACTGATCGGCTTGACCAGGGTTTCCTGAAAGCCGGCCTGTTGCAGCGTCATCTGCATTTCCTGACTGGTATCTGCGGTATGCGCCAGTGCAGCGGTGTGCGGGTGGCGTTCACGCAGACTGCGCAGAAGACCGGCGCCATTGCCGTCAGGCAGGTTCACATCGAGCAGCCACAGGTCATAACTGACGCTCTGTGCCCAACGCAACGCGCTGGCGCACGAATCAGCGATATCAACCTTGGCCGGTAGCGATTCCAGCACAAACTGGAAGAAGCCCTGGCTGGTCATGTCGTCCTCGACCAGCAACAGACGCGGCGGGTTTCCTTGGTGATGCGTATTCATCTGCTGCCTCCATGTCAGCTACTGCCCGCATATTAGCGATGGCACCGTGATCTGCAAGTCATCGGGGTGTTCACGTTGAGCATCTGCGACAATGGCCGCCCTTTTGCCCGCAGCCTGTTGCCACGTGGCCCGATCCAGATCCCCCCGCATAGACAAGACCCCGTTCCAGACCGACATCCTCGACCTGAGCCACGACGGCCGTGGCGTTGCACGCCGTGAAGGCGAGGGTGGCAAGGTCACCTTCATCAGCGGCGCGCTGCCGCAGGAAACGGTGATGGCCGAGCAGACCGGCAAGAGCCGTCATTTCGATGAGGCCAAGACGGTCGAAGTGCTGAAGGCCTCGCCGCACCGCGTCGAACCGCGCTGCCCGCACTTCGGGGTGTGCGCAGGCTGCGTACTGCAGCACCTGGACGAGTCGCGGCAGATTGTCGCCAAGCAGCAGGTGCTTACCGACAACCTGACCCGCATCGGCCACGTCAGCCCGGGCGAGGTGTTGCCGGCGCTGGTGGGTGACAGCTGGGGCTACCGCCGCAAGGGGCGCTTCTCGGTGCGCCGCGTCGAGAAGAAGGACAAGACGCTGGTTGGCTTCCGCGAACTGGATCCGCGCTTCGTCGCCGATCTGTCGCAGTGCCTGACGGTGATCCCGGAGATCGGCAGCAAGGTCGGCGCGCTGTCCGCCTTCATCGAAACGCTGGACGGCAAGCGCGATATCCCGCAGATCGAATTCATCGCCGGTGATGCCGCGATCGCCCTGACCGTGCGCCACTTGGCTCCGCTCAGCGATGCCGACAAGCAGGCGTGGATCGCATTCGGCCAGGAACATGGCTTTGCGATCTACCTGCAGTCCGGTGGCCTGCATACCGTGGCCCCGTTGTGGCCGGCCGAGGGCGTGGCGCTGTCCTTCGCGCTGCCGCAGTGGGATGTGGACCTCGCGTTCCGCCCGCTGGATTTCATCCAGGTCAACGCCAAGCTCAACCAGCAGATGATCGCGCATGCGCTGACCTTGTTGGATGCACAACCGGACGAGCGCGTGCTTGACCTGTTCTGTGGCCTGGGCAACTTCACCCTGCCGCTGGCGCGCGGCGTGCGCGAAGTGGTCGGCGTGGAAGGCGAGGCCGGGCTTGTCGCGCGCGCCAAGGAAAACGCCGAGCGCAACGGCCTGGCCAACGCCGAGTTCCATGCCGCCGACCTGACCCTGGATCAAAGCGAGGCGCCGTGGATGAAGCAGGGCTTCGACAAGCTGCTGCTCGACCCGCCGCGTTCGGGTGCGATCGATGTGCTCAAGCAGTTGCCGCTGGATCAGTTCAAACGCATCGTCTACGTCAGCTGCCATCCGGGCTCGCTGGCGCGCGACGCCGGTTACCTGGTCAACGAGCGCGGCTTCACCCTGGTATCGGCAGGTGCGATGGACATGTTCCCGCATACCGCGCACGTGGAAAGCATTGCCGTCTTCGAGAAGAGGTAAGCGGTGGGTATCGAGATCGAACGCAAGTTCCTCGTCACCAGCGATGACTGGCGGGCCGCCGCGCACGCCGTCATCCCGATGGCGCAGGGCTATATCAACGATACGGCGGCGATGGACAGCGGCGCGCAGAAGGCTTCGGTGCGGGTCCGTATCCAGGGCGACGAGGCCTACCTGAACATCAAGTCGCGCGAGCTCGGTCACACCCGCCAGGAGTTCGAGTACCCGGTGCCGGTGAACGAGGCGCGCGAGCTGCTTGCGCTGTGCGTCGGTGGTCTGATCGACAAGCGCCGGCATCTGGTCCAGCACGGCGGGTTGCTGTGGGAAGTTGATGAGTTCCTCGGCGACAACGCCGGACTGGTGGTGGCTGAAGTGGAGCTGGAGAGCCCCGACCAGGTGTTCGCCAAGCCCGACTGGGCCGGTGCCGAAGTCACCGATGAGCTGCGTTATTACAATCTGGCCTTGGCATCCAAGCCGTATACCCAGTGGTGAAGTGCCTGTAGTGCCGAGCCATGCTCGGCAGGGGCTTCACAAGCAAACCCTGTAGTGCCGAGCCATGCTCGGCAAGGGCTTCACAAGCAAACCCTGTAGTGTCGAGCCATGCTCGGCAGGGGCTTCACAAGCAAACCCTGTAGTGCCGAGCCATGCTCGGCTGTGGCATTACCGGTAAAGCTTCAGCCGAGCATGGCTCGGCACTACT
>NZ_JBSPUF010000031.1:2960-9448 GCF_056861425.1 Stenotrophomonas sp. 21LCFQ19
CCGGGCCGGGCCCCGCCTCGGGCGGCGGGGGAATCACCCCCACCGCTCCCCCCGCGCTGGCCGCGCCACTACTTTTATCAGGAACCCGCATGCGCATCGATATCTGGTCTGACGTGGTCTGCCCCTGGTGCTGGATTGGCAAGCACCGCTTCCAGCGCGGCCTTGAGCTGCTGGGCGCCGATGTACCCGATATCGAGGTGCGCTGGCATCCGTTCCTGCTCGATCCTGATGCCGATACCACCCCGGTGCCGCTGCTGGAGGCCTACGCGGCCAAATTCGGCGGCGCCGAACGTACCCGGCAGATGCTGGCGCAGACCCAGGGCACTGCCCAGGCCGAAGGCCTGCCGATGGACTTCGGCAAGGGCCAGGTCAAGGTCAGCACCGTGCCGGCGCACCGGCTGATGTGGCTGGCCGGTCAGTACGGGGTGCAGGAGCAGGTCGGTGAGGCGCTGTTCCGTGCGCACTTCGCCGAAGGCCGCAACCTGGCCGATCCGCAGGTGCTGGTTGCTGCCGCCGCGGCGGGCGACATCCCGGCCGAGCGCGTGCAGGCGATGCTGGCGTCTGACGAAGGCCTGGCCCAGGTCCAGGCCGGTATTGGTCAGGCGCAGGCGCTGGGTATCCAGTCGGTGCCGACCTTCGTCATCAATGGCCAGTACGCGGTGCAGGGCGGACAGCCGGCAGAAGTGTTTGCCGACGTGCTGCGCAAGATAGCCGCCGAACAGGCGCCGTCGGCAGCCGCCAGCCAGGATGAACAGGCCTGTGGCCCGGATGGTTGCAGCGTCTGAACGCAGGCTCTGACGCAGCGGGCGCCATCTGCGACAATATTCCGCTACGCCGCAGTCTGCGGTGGATTGGAGTCCTTGCATGCTTTTGATCGGCGTTGCCGGCACCGAACTGACTGCCCAGGAGCGTGACTGGCTGCAGCACGACGCCGTGGCCGGGGTGGTGCTGTTCAAGCGCAACTTCGCCTCGCGCGCGCAGGTGGTGGAGCTGACCGCGGCAATCCGCGCTGCCACCGCACGTCCGCTGCTGATCAGCGTGGACCAGGAAGGCGGGCGGGTGCAGCGCTTCCGCGAGGGCTATGCCGATCTGCCGCCGCTGGAAGGCTTCGGCAAGCTGTATGCGAGCGACCCCGACGGCGCCCTGGCCCTGGCCGAGCAGCACGCGTGGCTGATGGCCAGTGAAATCCGCGCCAGCGGCCTGGACCTGAGCTTCGCGCCAGTGGTGGACGTTGGCCATGGCAACCTGGCCATCGGCAACCGTGCCTTTGGCGAGGACCCGCAGGTCGTTGCCGCCCTGACCGCTGCCTATGTGCGCGGCATGCACTCGGTCGGCATGGCCGCCACGCTCAAGCATTTCCCCGGCCATGGCACGGTCCGTGAGGACACCCATGTGGACACCGCGGTTGACCCGCGACCCCTGGCCGAGATTGAAGGCCACGACCTGATACCGTTCCGGGCCGGCATCGCCGCTGGCGCCGACGCGGTGATGATGGCGCACGTCATCTACCCGCAGGTGGCGCCGGAGCCGGCAGGCTACTCGCCGCGCTGGATCAACCAGATCCTGCGTGAGCAGATGGGCTTCCGTGGCGTGGTGTTCTCTGACGACATCGGCATGGCGGCCTCGTTCGCCGCCGGTGGGGTCAAGGCCCGCGTTGATGCGCACCTGGATGCCGGCTGCGACGTGGTGCTGGTCTGCCACCCGGAGCTGGTCGAGGAATCACTGCAGGCCGTGACCGGCCGCAGCTTGAATACCGCCGCCCTGTTGAGCCTGATCGGCCGCGGGGCGATGGGCTGGGGCGGCCTGCTGGCCGACGCCCGCCACGCCGATACTCGTAATCATCTGTTTGAAAACCTTGGAAGAACCGCCTGATGTCCAAACTCACTCTTGAACAAGCCGTGGCCCAGGCCGACCTGCTGGTCGACCGTCCCACCATCGACACCGCCATCGCCGGCATCGCCGACGCCATCGCGCGTGACTACAAGGGCGAAGTGCCGGTGTTCATCTCGATCATGAACGGTGCGCTGCCGTTCGCCGGCCAGCTGGCATTGGAGCTGGGCGCGCGCGGCCAGGACGCGCAGTTCGACTACATGCAGGCCTCGCGCTACCACGGCGAGACCGGCGGCGAGCTGGTCTGGAAGCACCGCCCGGTGTCGGCCCTGTTCGGCCGCCGGGTGATCCTGGTCGACGACATCCTGGACGAAGGCTTCACCCTGCAGGGTGTGCGCGAATGGTGCCTGGAGCAGGGCGCGACCGACGTGCGCATTGCCGTGCTGACCGTGAAGAAGCACGACCGTTGCCTGCCGGGCGTCAAGGCCGACTACGCCGGCATCGACCTGCCGGACCGCTTCGTGTTCGGCTTCGGCATGGACGTCAACGAATCGCTGCGTTCGCTGCCGGCCATCTACGCAATGAAGCAGTAATACCGGTGGCCGATGCTTGCCATCGGCTTTCGGTCTGATCGCGGCTGGGCCACGCCAAGGGCGTGGCTTGCGCGTGCCCAACGAGAACATCAGGAATGAGCATGGAACCTATCGCCCTGGCCGTTATTGGCGGCACCGGCGTGTACAAGCTGGCCGCGCTGGACGATGTCCAGACCCATGAAGTGGAAACCGTCTATGGCGCCCCCTCGGGCCCGGTCAGGGTTGGCCTGTTGAACGGCCAGCGCGTGGCGTTTCTGGCCCGGCATGGCGAAGGCCATTCAATTCCGCCGCACAAGATCAACTACCGCGCCAACCTGGCCGCGCTCAAGCAGCTGGGCGCAAGCCGGGTGCTGGCCTTGAACACGGTGGGCGGTATTGGCGACGACTTCGGTCCGCGCGTACTGGCTTGCCCGGACCAGCTGATCGACTACACCTGGGGTCGGATTTCCACCCTCAGCGAGGAGGAAGGCAGCGAGGTCCTGCATGTGGACTTTGGCCACCCCTACACCCCGTCGTTCCGTGCCAAGGTGCTGGCGGCGGCCAAGGCCAAGGGCGTGGCCATCCAGGACGGCGGCTGTTACGGCGCCACCCAGGGCCCGCGCCTGGAAACCAATGCCGAGATCGCGCGGATGCGCCGTGATGGCTGCGATCTGGTCGGCATGACCGGCATGCCCGAGGCCGGGCTGGCGCGCGAATTGGGGCTGGAGTACGCCTGTCTGGCGATCGTCGCCAACTGGGCCGCTGGCTGCGGCGATGCCGAGGAGATCACCATGGCCGAGGTTTTGGCCAATGTGGAGGCAGCTTCGTCCGGTTTGCCGACTTTGGTGGGTGAATTGGCCCGGGGGTGATTGTCATCCCGGCTTAAGGTTTGCATACTCCGCCAGTACGCCTCATTCAGCGTGCATCAATCCATTCATCGAACAAGGTCTCGCATCACCATGCCGAACGGTACCGTCAAGTGGTTCAACGACGCCAAGGGATTTGGCTTCATCTCACCGGAGGACGGCAGCGCCGATGTCTTCGCGCACTTCTCCGCGATCAATTCCAAGGGCTTCCGCAGCCTGCAGGAAGGCCAGCGCGTCAGCTATGACGTGACCCAGGGCCCGAAGGGTGCCCAGGCTTCGAACATCACGCCGGCCGAGTGATCCACCCGGTTGTGCGGAAGAACCCCGCTTCGGCGGGGTTTTTTTTTAGCAATGGCAGTCGGCCCAGGGAGGGACTGCAATGAGCAAGACACTGGATATCGCCATCGTCGGCTATGGCACGGCCGGTCAGGCACTGGCGGTGCTGCTGTCGCGCGACGGGCACCGGGTGCAGGTTTTCGAGCAGGCGGCGACTCCTGGGCCGGTAGGCGCGGGCTTCCTGCTACAACCCAGTGGCCTGCAGGCGCTGTGGCAGATGCAGTTGATGCCGCAGGTGCTGGAGCACGGCGCGGTGGTGCGCCGCCTGTACGGCGAGACCCCATGTGGACGCGCGGTGATGGACATGACTTACGCCGGGCTGGACGCGCGCCTGTGCGGCGTGGGCATGCAGCGCGGGGCGCTGTTCTCGCTGCTGGATGCGGCCTGGGATGCCGGCCCGTCGCTGCATGTGGACAGCCATATCCGCGCCATCGATGAATCCCTGCAGCGCGTACAGGACCAGCACGGGCGTTGGCACGGTCCGTTCGACCTGGTGATCGCCACCGACGGTTCGGGGTCCGGCCTGCGTGCGCAGGTGCAGGGCACCAAGCTGGATCGCGTTTACCCCTGGGGCGCGCTCTGGTGCCTGTTGCCGCGCGGCGATTGGCAGCATGGCGATGAGCTGCGCCAGCGCTATGTGGCCGCGCGCAAGATGATCGGCCTGCTGCCGGTGGGCACACGACCGGGCGACAACCAACAGCGCCTGAGCTTCTTCTGGAGCCTGCCGCGCGACGGTTTCCAGGCCTGGGAGCGCGACGGGCTGGAACCGTGGCTGGATGAGATCGCCACGCTGTGGCCGGAAGCGCGCGAGCGCCTGGCCGGAGTCAGCGTGCAGGCGCAGCTGGCCCGTGCCAGCTACCGCGATGCGGTGATGCAGCGCTGGTACCGCGGCCGCCTGGTATTGGCCGGTGACGCGGCGCACTCGATGAGCCCGCAGCTGGGGCAGGGCGTCAACATGGCGTTGATGGATGCGATGGCGTTGCGCGATGCCTTGCGCGCGGAGCAGGACATTGATGCCGCATTGGCGCGTTACCAGCACCAGCGCAAGGCGCATGTGTGGCTGTATCAGTTCTGGAGCCGCTGGCTGACGCCGATCTTCCAATCCGATCACGATTGGATCGCCAATGGCCGCGACCTGCTGTTCAAGCCGATGGGGCGCATGCCCGGCGGACGCGGCCATATGCTGCGGGTGCTGAGTGGCACCCAACATGGCCTGTTCGGCAAGCTGGCGTTGCAGGATGAATTCATCGCTGCGCTGGCCGAGGTCGCCGCAAAGCGCTGAACGACGCGCCGGCTGGCGGACTCATACCCGCTGAATCCCGCCAGTACTGCGAACCGGAAACGTCTAATTGAGCTTGGCATTGAATTACGGGGAGTCGACACATTGATCTTCGCCGCTCGCTTGAATTGATCACAGGAAGTTACAAAAACGTCGTCTCGGAAATGTACTGGTGCATCCGATCTACGGCTTCCGACAGGCTTGCATATTTGCCGCTTTCAGACGAAACCTTTCGGCCATTCTTTTTTACAGTTAACATCCCCTTTGATTCGTTTATCAAAACATCATGAGTATCGGCATCTTTAACGCCCTGCCACTCAAATTCAGTAATTCGAACCCAATCGACGGAGAAGCGCAGGCGATCTAACTGCTGGCGGAATTCAACGGCAGTCTGATATCGGCGTAAGGGGTCAGGTGCGCAAGCTTTGCGTACGATCCGTCGAACGGAGTCAGGGATATAGGAGCTGAATCCCAGTTGAGAAATGAGCGCTCCACTTTCGACGTGTTTTCGCGCGTTAGGGAGCGCGGCTACAACGGAATTCCAATCTGAAATATTGGACAGTGCTCTGTAGAGGGTCAAGCCTGCAGCAAATACGTCTGTACGAACCGAAGTCTTGCGAGTGGAGAAAAACTCTGGAGCAAGATGAGTGGTGTACCCTTGACCGGATCCATAAGTTCCCGGGCCAGACTGCGTCGCCAGTCCGAAATCCGATAATTTGGGTGAGTTGGATCCGAGTAGAATATTTCCTGGTTTTATGTCTCTATGAAGAAACCCCTGGGAGTGTGCGTGCTCAAGCCCAACCAAGGAGCCTCGAATATACGAAATTGCATCCTTGATGGATATCCATCGGCTCTCCAGGGCAGACTCCAAGGACCCTTCGGGCACATACTCAAGATCAAGGATAACTCGCCGCTCTTTATCAACTCTGAAAATATTCGCCTCATTTATCGAAACAATGTGCTTATGCTTACATCTGTTTAATATCTGTGCCTCCTCAAGGCTGGCAAGGAAAGTATTGGGGTCTGTAGTTTTTAATACTTTAATTGCTTTTTCAGCCTTAAGCGCTCTGTCGAATGCATGGTAAACCTGCCCGAAGTGGCCGCCGCCGAGAGGTCGAATGATCTGATACTTGTCGATCGACTTGGGGTGCGACATAAATTATTCCTCGAGTTTAAACCAAGCCGCCAAGACTGAGTGCTTCTGGTTCTTATCCCAGTAAGGAGGGTGCTGTCCAAATGCTGTATCACAATAACTGTAGAGGTCAATATCCTTGCCAAGCCCAAGACGAGAAGGGGTAAATGATCTTGCGGTGTAGCCATCAATGGGTAGCGATTTCTGATAGGCAATTAAGTTTAGAATTCCAAGTGGGAACTCCGAGGATATTAACTGACCTTTGCTGGGGTCGAGCGTAAGTCTGTATGAAAGCCTATCAGGGGCGTAGCTACTAATGAGTTGCCGAAACTGACTGTCATACCAACGACGTCCCCCCAAGATTGAGTAGCACAACGGTTTGGAGTCCAATCCTCAATGACAAGGAGATTGGACGTGAAGAAGCGCTTTACCGAAGAACAGATCATTGGCTTCCTGCGTGAGGCTGAAGCAGG
>NZ_JBSPUF010000032.1:2500-5336 GCF_056861425.1 Stenotrophomonas sp. 21LCFQ19
AAAACGGTTTGGAAAAGCCGGCCATAGAAGGTGATAGCCCTGTATTTAAAAGGGCCATTCCAGTGAAGACGAGTAGGGCGGGGCACGTGAAACCCTGTCTGAATATGGGGGGACCATCCTCCAAGGCTAAATACTACTGACCGACCGATAGTGAACCAGTACCGTGAGGGAAAGGCGAAAAGAACCCCGGAGAGGGGAGTGAAATAGATCCTGAAACCGTGTGCGTACAAGCAGTAGGAGCTCGCAAGAGTGACTGCGTACCTTTTGTATAATGGGTCAGCGACTTACTGTTCGTGGCAAGCTTAACCGTATAGGGGAGGCGAAGGGAAACCGAGTCTGATAAGGGCGCATAGTCGCGGGCAGTAGACCCGAAACCGGGTGATCTAGTCATGCCCAGGGTGAAGGTGCGGTAACACGCACTGGAGGCCCGAACCCACTCCCGTTGCAAAGGTAGGGGATGAGGTGTGATTAGGAGTGAAAAGCTAATCGAACCCGGAGATAGCTGGTTCTCCTCGAAAGCTATTTAGGTAGCGCCTCATATGTATCCTCTCGGGGGTAGAGCACTGTTATGGCTAGGGGGTCATCGCGACTTACCAAACCATTGCAAACTCCGAATACCGAGACGGACTGTATGGGAGACACACGGCGGGTGCTAACGTCCGTCGTGAAAAGGGAAACAACCCAGATCCACAGCTAAGGTCCCAAATTTACTGCTAAGTGGAAAACCATGTGGAAAGGCACAGACAGCCAGGAGGTTGGCTTAGAAGCAGCCACCCTTTAAAGAAAGCGTAATAGCTCACTGGTCGAGTCGGTCTGCGGGGAAGATTTAACGGGGCTAAGCAGTAAACCGAAGCTTGGAGTGCATAACTTTGTTATGCGCGGTAGAGGAGCGTTCCGTAAGCCTGTGAAGGTGAGTTGAGAAGCTTGCTGGAGGTATCGGAAGTGCGAATGCTGACATGAGTAACGATAATGCGGGTGAAAAACCCGCACGCCGAAAGCCCAAGGTTTCCTTGCGCAACGTTAATCGGCGCAGGGTGAGTCGGCCCCTAAGGCGAGGCAGAAATGCGTAGTCGATGGGAAGCAGGTTAATATTCCTGCACCTCGCGTAAGTGCGATGGAGGGACGGAGAAGGTTAGGTGTACCAGGCGTTGGTTGTCCTGGGGAAAGGCGGTAGGTTTGGATCTTTGGCAAATCCGGGATCCTTTAAGACCGAGCACCGAGACGAGCCTTTAAGGCGAAGTCACTGATACCACGCTTCCAGGAAAAGCTCCTAAGCTTCAGCTTACGCAGACCGTACCGTAAACCGACACAGGTGGGTAGGATGAGAATTCTCAGGCGCTTGAGAGAACTCGGGTGAAGGAACTAGGCAACATGGCACCGTAACTTCGGGAGAAGGTGCACCCTTTTTGGTGGCTCATGCGAGCTATAGCTGAAGAGGGTCGCAGTAACCAGGCCGCTGCGACTGTTTATCAAAAACACAGCACTCTGCAAACACGAAAGTGGACGTATAGGGTGTGACGCCTGCCCGGTGCTGGAAGGTTAATTGATGGGGTCAGCCGCAAGGCGAAGCTCTTGATCGAAGCCCCAGTAAACGGCGGCCGTAACTATAACGGTCCTAAGGTAGCGAAATTCCTTGTCGGGTAAGTTCCGACCTGCACGAATGGCGTAACGACAGCGGCGCTGTCTCCACCCGAGACTCAGTGAAATTGAAATCGCTGTGAAGATGCAGCGTTCCCGTGGCAAGACGGAAAGACCCCGTGAACCTTTACTATAGCTTTACACTGAACGTTGAGTTCGTCTGTGTAGGATAGGTGGGAGGCTATGAAACTGTGGCGCTAGCTGCAGTGGAGCCATCCTTGAAATACCACCCTGTCGTGCTTGACGTTCTAACCTAGGTCCATTATCTGGATCGGGGACCGTGTATGGTGGGTAGTTTGACTGGGGCGGTCTCCTCCTAAAGAGTAACGGAGGAGCTCGAAGGTACGCTCAGCGCGGTCGGACATCGCGCACTGTGTGCAAAGGCATAAGCGTGCTTGACTGCAAGATCGACGGATCAAGCAGGTAGGAAACTAGGACTTAGTGATCCGGTGGTTCTGTATGGAAGGGCCATCGCTCAACGGATAAAAGGTACTCCGGGGATAACAGGCTGATACCGCCCAAGAGTTCATATCGACGGCGGTGTTTGGCACCTCGATGTCGGCTCATCACATCCTGGGGCTGTAGTCGGTCCCAAGGGTATGGCTGTTCGCCATTTAAAGTGGTACGCGAGCTGGGTTCAGAACGTCGTGAGACAGTTCGGTCCCTATCTGCCATGGGCGTTGGAAGTTTGAGAGGGGCTGCTCCTAGTACGAGAGGACCGGAGTGGACGAACCTCTGGTGTTCCGGTTGTCACGCCAGTGGCATTGCCGGGTAGCTATGTTCGGAAGCGATAACCGCTGAAAGCATCTAAGCGGGAAGCGCGCCTCAAGATGAGACTTCCCGGGGCACAAGCCCCCTAAAGGAACCATATAGACTATGTGGTTGATAGGTCAGGTGTGTAAGTGCAGCAATGCATTGAGCTAACTGATACTAATGATCCGTGTGGCTTGACCATATAACCTCAAGTTGCCTTGGCCGACATGACATGTCGATAGAGTCCAAGTGCACGCTACGTCACAAGATCCATGAGAGGCAGGCGCCTAAATCCGTTGTTTGGATGGCGACGCTCCAACCGTCTCCCTGATGAAATTAGCGCTATGGAACCACCCGATCCCATCCCGAACTCGGAAGTGAAACGTAGCCGCGCCGATGGTAGTGCAGCCTAAGCTGTGCGAGAGTAGGTCATCGTCAGGGTTTT
>NZ_JBSPUF010000033.1:0-1901 GCF_056861425.1 Stenotrophomonas sp. 21LCFQ19
CATGCTCGGCAGAGGCATTACCGATAAAGCCCATGCCGAGCATGGCTCGGCACTACAGGACCTCGCTTTGTGGGAGCGGCGTAAGCCGCGAAGCTGGCAATGCCTGAAGATCAAAAGCCTACCCCTCCCCTACCCTCCCCTTGGCTTCGCCAAAGGGAGGGAGCGTGGTGCCAAGCCATGCTCGAGGGAGGGAGCGCAGCTCAGCCCTTCGGCAGCTGCGCCAGCTCCTCGCGCACCAGCTTCACCACCAGCTTGTCCAGGGTGTCGACCGAATAGTTCTCCACCTCATGCACCGTCTCGCTGCCCGGTCCGCTGGAGGGATCACTGGCATCCTTGTAGGTCAGGAAGATGAAACGCCCGCCGGTGTACTGCGCGATCTGCCGCTGCGCGATCTCGCCGGTGGTGTCCTGGCCGGAAGCCGCCACGCTCAATACCTTGATGCCCTTGCCCAGCGCGGCCAGCATGGTCTGCTCGTAACGCGGCTGCGGGTAATCCATGTGCGGTGGTGCATCGGCCAATGACACCAGCAGACGGGTGGTCGAGGCACCGCGCCAGTTCATCGCCTGCACCGCATGGTCGAAGGCCTCGTTCATTGCTTCCGGGTAATCGCCGCCACCATTTGCGCGCACGCCATCGAGCACGTTCTGGAAGCCGGCAACGTTGTTGCTCAGGTCCCAGCCGCGCACGAAGTACTCATCGCCGCGATCACGGTAGGTCACCAGCCCCAGGCAGATGTCCGGGTTGGACGGCAGCTGGGCGATGTCACGGACGATGCCCTGCAGCGAGTCACGCAGCTTGTCGATTTCATCGGCCATCGAGCCGGTGGCATCGACCATGAACACCAGATCGAGCTTGGCGCGCGCCGGCAGCGGCGCATCGGCCACCACCACCTGCACGGCATTCTTCTGCCCGCGTTGCAGGATCGAGGTCACGGTCTTGCCGGCGCGCCGCACCTGCACCTGGTAGCTGTCCGAATCGCGGTCATCGAAGGCATTGGGATGCACCCATACCTGACCACCGGCATCGGTACGCGCCCACATCCGCGCGCCGTTGCGGGCGCTGACCGCCACTTCCGCGTCCGGCACCGGCCGCCCCTGCGCATCGACCACCTGCAGCCGCTGGCGCACGCTGACATCGCGACCCAGATCATTGGCTTCTTCATGGCGTTGCAGGAACTGCTGGAACGCAGTGAAGTCTGCGTTGTCGTCGACGACACCGGCCGTGACCTGCGCCGCCTGCTGCTGACGCACATTGCCAGTGCTGGTGATCGAGGCCACCGGCGCTTCCGCAGGCGCATACGCAGAGCTGGCGTCGGCAGCGGCCTCGGCGCGGACGACCACGGGTGATGGTGCGGGCGGTGCAGCAGGTGCGGGCGGCGCCATCATCTTGGCAGCCCCCCTGCGCAGGCGAAGCCCGTCCGCAGCGATGTTGTGCTGCTGCGGCCTGGGGCTCGGATCGGCGACCTCGCGCAGCACCGGCGTGTCGCTGCAGACCGTGGCGTTCGGCGCACGGAAGTTGGGCTGGGTCTGGCGCGTGCGCTGTGTCGTCGGCGCCTTGAGATCGCCGGTGTTGTCAGTCACCGGGAACGGGGTATGCCGAACCGCCGCTGCCACAGGCAGGCCAACCAACAACGTTACCGCCGCAGCCAATGCCATGTTGCGAACCGCCGGCCGGTTTGAACCTTTTGCGCTAGCCATGATCCCTGCTCCTTGCGTGCCGCGTGATGCGGCGTACGAGGATAGGAACGGATGGGGATGAGGAGTGGGGTTAATGCCCCCTCCCTTTGGCCGCAGGCCAAGGGGAGGGCTGGGGATGGGTTGGCTTTTGATCTTCGGCGTTGTCGACAACGCTGCTGTAGTGCCGAGCCATGCTCGGCAGAGGTTTTGGCGGGAATGCCCCTT
>NZ_JBSPUF010000034.1:0-1165 GCF_056861425.1 Stenotrophomonas sp. 21LCFQ19
TGTCGCCTGCCCGTAAACTTGATCCAGGCATTCTTAGAGGTCTCCGGGCAAACTAGCCCCAAGGAGACCACTGATGCGCAAGAGCAAATTCACCGAGAGTCAGATCGTTACGACGTTGAAGCAGGTTGAGGCTGGAAGGCAGGTCAAGGATGTCTGCCGTGAACTTGGCATTTCCGATGCGACTTACTACGTCTGGAAGTCCAAGTACGGCGGTATGGAAGCTTCGGACGTGCAGCGGTTGCGGGACGTTGAAGCTGAGCACGCAAAGCTGAAGCGGATGTACGCCGAACTGGCGATGGAGAATCATGCATTGAAGGATCTGATTGCAAAAAAGCTGTAGACCCGGCGCATAAGCGCCCGCTCTTGGCCTGGTTGCAGAACCGCCACGGCTGGAGCGAACGCCGGGCCTGTGCGGCGATTGGAATGCCACGGTCGACGGCACGCTACCGTCATCGACCGGATCGGGACGAAGAGGTGATCGCGCTATTGGCCGAGCTCTCTGAGCGTTTTCCGGAGCGCGGCTTCGGCAAGCTGTTTCAACTGATTCGTCGCCGCGGTTTGGTATGGAATCACAAGCGTGTCTGGCGTGTGTACAGCCTTATGAAGCTCAATCAGCGTCGACGAGGGAAGAAGCGTCTTCCAAACCGACACCCGATGCCGTTGGTGGCCGGTGAGCAGATCAACGGCAGCTGGTCGATCGACTTCATGTCCGACGCGCTTTGGGATGGGCGACGATTCCGTACATTCAACGTAATCGACGATTTCAGTCGCGAGGCATTGGCCATCGAAGTTGATCTGAACTTGCCGGCTACACGGGTCATTCGCACTTTGGAACGAATTGCGGCGTGGCGCGGCTATCCCGCAAAGCTTCGCCTGGACAACGGCCCTGAGTTCATCGCCCTGGCACTGGCGGAATGGGCCGAGCGCAAGACCATCGCACTGGATTTCATCGAGCCAGGACGGCCGATGCAGAACGGCTTCATCGAACGCTTCAATGGCAGCTTCCGACGTGGCGTGCTGGATATGCACGTCTTCCGCAACCTCGGAGAAGTACGCGAACAGGCGGAGCGGTGGCTGGCCGATTACAACACCGAGATACCTCACGACAGCCTCGGCGGGCTGACGCCCGCCGAATTCCGCCAGTACCACGAAACGGAAACCTCTA
>NZ_JBSPUF010000035.1:0-937 GCF_056861425.1 Stenotrophomonas sp. 21LCFQ19
CAGGCGCAGGGCGATTTCCTTGTCGTGAGCCCAAGCCACCATCGCTTTTCCGCAAAATTCCTTGCCATTGTCCGTCCTGATGACTCGCGGCAGGCCGCGCTGAGCTGCCAGCCTGTCCAGTACCCTGGATACCCCTTGGCCCGATATCGCTCGCTCCACTTCGATGGCAACTGCCTCATGGGTCGCATCGTCGACGATGGTCAGACACTTGATCACCCGACCCTCAGCAGTTCGATCAAACACGAAGTCCATCGACCACACTTCATTTGCAGCGAACGGCCGTATCAGCGGCTGTCGCTCGCCCACTGCGACCTTTTTGCGCTTCCTGCGGCGCACTTGTAGACCGGCTTCCTGGTACAAGCGCTCCACCCGCTTGTAGTTCACAAAAAGCCCTTTTTGCCGCAGCTTCAGATGAATCATGCCCACGCCGTAGCGTTTGTGCCGTTGCGCCAAAGCGGCGATCTGCTCACGAAGCTCGGCGTTGTTGTCGGGCCTGGGCACATATCGCAACGCGCTGGCGCTCATGCGCGCTACCGCCAGCGCTCGTCGTTCGCTCAACCCTTTCTCAACCATGCTCCGCACCAGCAGTCTTCGCGCTGGTGCGGTCACCACTTTTTTCGCAATGCATCCTTGATCACATCATTCTCGAAGACCTGCTCAGCCAGCAGCTTCTTCAGGCGCGTGTTCTCCGCTTCCAGGTCCTTCAGCCGCTTGGCATCGGGCACGCTCATGCCGCCGAATTTGCTACGCCACAGGTAGTACGAGGCCTCGCTGAAGCCGTGCCGGCGGCAAAGATCCTTGATGGGCATGCCTGCTTCAGCCTCACGCAGGAAGCCAATGATCTGTTCTTCGGTAAAGCGCTTCTTCACGTCCAATCTCCTTGTCATTGAGGATTGGACTCCAAACCGTTGTGCTACTCAATCTTGGGGGGACGTCG